>NZ_CP127296.1:9133000-9435000 GCF_030285645.1 Amycolatopsis sp. DG1A-15b | reverse complement strand
CTCGGAGTCGCTCAGCTGCCAGATGTTGTCCTCGGCGGGTGGCGGCAGCTCGTAGCTCTTTTCGATCCCCTTGAGCCCGGCGGCCAGGATGACCGAGTACGCCAGGTACGGGTTGCACGCCGAGTCCAGCGTACGGATTTCCACCCGTCGGGATGACGCCTTTCCGGGTGAATACATCGGGACGCGGACGAGCGCGGACCGGTTCGCCCGGCCCCACGACACCGTCGTCGGGGCCTCACTGCCGCTGATCAGGCGTTTGTAGGAGTTCACCCACTGGTTGGTGACCGCCGAGATCTCCTTGGCGTGGTGGAGCACCCCGGCGACGAAGGCCTTGCCGGTCTCCGACAGCTCGTGCGGGTCCTCGGCGTCGTAGAAGGCGTTGCGGTCGCCTTCGAACAGGCTGACGTGCGTGTGCATCCCCGAACCGGGCTGGTCGGTGAACGGCTTGGGCATGAAGGTCGCGCGCACGCCCTGGGTCAGCGCGACCTCCTTGACGACGTAGCGGAACGTCATCACGTTGTCGGCCATCGTCAGCGCATCGGCGTAGCGGAGGTCGATCTCCTGCTGGCCCGGTGCCCCTTCGTGGTGGCTGAACTCGACCGAGATGCCCATCGCTTCCAGCGTCTCGATGGCGTGCCGGCGGAAGTGCGTCGCGGTGGCGTGGCTGGCCTGGTCGAAGTAGCCGCCGTTGTCCGCGGGCTCCGGCTCGCTGCCGTCGTCCGGCATGGTCGAGAGCAGGAAGAACTCGATTTCGGGGTGGACGTAGCAGGTGAAGCCCGCTTCGGCGGCCTTCGACAGCTGGCGGCGGAGCACGTGCCGCGGGTCCGCCCACGACGGCGAGCCGTCGGGCATCGCGATGTCGCAGAACATGCGCGCCGAGTAGGGGCCGCCCTCCGGCGTCTCCCACGGCAGCACCTGGAAGGTGGACGGGTCCGGTTTGGCGACCATGTCCGATTCGTAGACCCGCGCGAAGCCCTCGATGGCCGAACCGTCGAAGCCGATCCCGTCGTTGAAAGCGCCTTCGAGCTCCGCCGGCGCGACCGCGACGGACTTGAGGAACCCCAGCACATCGGTGAACCAGAGACGGACGAAACGGATGTCGCGCTCCTCGAGCGTGCGAAGCACGAATTCCTGCTGGCGATCCATGGCCGCACCCTAACCACAGCGTGTTAACGGCGTGTTTCGCGACGCGCCGTGGCCGCCGAAGTCACGTCGCGAGTACCGCAACGGGCTTCTTCGCCCGCGTGATGGCCAGCGAAGCGACCGACGCGATGACGGCCAGCACGGCGGCCGAATACCAGGCCAGGGTGTAGTTCCCGAGCTGGTCGCGGACCAGGCCGGCGGCCGACGCGGCGAACGCGGCCCCGAGCTGGTGGCAGGCGAACACCCAGCCGAACACGATCGGGCCGGCGTCGCCGAACGCGCGGACGCAGAGCGCGACCGTCGGCGGGACCGTGGCCACCCAGTCGAGGCCGTAGAACAGGATGAAGGCCCACATGCTCGGCTGCACGGAGTCGGTGAACAGCTGCGGCAGCAGCGCCAGCGACAGCCCTCGCAGGGCGTAGTAGACGCCGAGCAGGATCCGCGGGTCGATGCGGTCGGTGAGCCAGCCGGAGAAGATCGTCCCGACCACGTCGAAGACGCCGACCAGGGCCAGCAGGCCCGCCGCGGTCGTCTGCGGCATGCCGTGGTCGTGCGCGGCCGGGACGAAGTGGGTGCCGACCAGGCCGTTGGTCGTCGCGCCGCAGATCGCGAAGCCGGCCGCGAGCAGCCAGAACGTCCGCGTCCGGGCGGCCTGGCCCAGCACGGAGAGCGCGCGGCGGACCGAGCCGGTCTTCGGCGCCGGACGCGCGACCTCGGCCTCGGCGGGCGCGCCGTAGGCCGTGGTGCCGACGTCGGCGGGGTGGTCGCGGATCACCAGCAGGACCACCGGGACGACGGCGAGCGCGGCGATCGCGATCACCAGCGACGCCGTGCGCCACCCCGAGCCCACCGCCAGGTTCGCGATGAGCGGCAGGAAGATCAGCTGGCCGGTGGCCCCCGCGGCGGTCAGGACGCCGGTGACGACGCCGCGGCTGCGGACGAACCACCGCGCGGCGACCATCGCGGCGAACCCCATGGCCATCGAGCCGGTGCCGAGGCCGACCAGCACGCCCCAGCACAGCACGAGCTGCCAGCTCGCGGTCATGAAGACCGTGCCGCCCGCGCCGAGGGCGATGACGGTCAACGCCGTCGCCGAGACGCGCCGGATCCCGAAGCGCTCCATCAACGCGGCCGCGAAGGGCGCGAAGAGACCAAAGAGCACGAGGTTCACCGAGACGGCCGAGCTGATGGTGGTGCGGGACCAGCCGAACTCTTCGTGCAGCGGGTCGATCAGGACGCCGGGAGCGGCGCGGAAGCCGGCGGAGGCGAGCAGCGCGACGAAAGCGGCGCCGGCGATCAGCCACGCGCGGTGCAGCTTCGGGGCGGGACGGGTCTCAACGGTCACCCCGGCAGTCTCATCGCCCGCGCGCGAGGTCGAAAGTGGCCGGAAGGACATCATCCGCAAGGATTGGGCCAACAGTAGGCTTTCGCCATGCCCCGCCTCGCGCTGCTGCTCGCGCTTCTCCTGACGGCCGGTTGCACGGGCTCGCCCGATACCCGAGGCCCCTTCCCGGCGGGCGCTGCCCTGGTGAGCGAGGCCGCGACGTCGTTCGCCTCGGTGCGGAGCGTGCACTTCGCGGCCGGCGTCAACGGCGTGCTGCCGGGGTTCCCGCTCCGCCAGATCGAAGGCGACGCGACCCTCGGCGACGGCGGCACCGCGACCGGCACGGCCGACGTCCAGGACGACACCACCACCGGCGGGCACACCAAGTTCCCGTTCGCCGTGCACGACGGCCAGGACTCGCTGCCCGATGAGTACCGGATCAGCGCGTTCCTCGGCCCGCAAGGCGGGCTGAAGCGACTGCTCGACGGGGTGACCGACGCCAAGACCGAGGGCCGCGAGAACGTCGACGGCGCACCCGCGCTGCGGGTCGCCGGCCGGGTGCCCGCCGCCGTCGCGCACAGCGTGCTCCCGCCGATCGACGCCGACCTCAACGTCAAGGTCTGGGTCGCCGACGACGACGGCCCGCGGCGCTTCGTGCGGCTGTGGGTGCAGGTCCCGCCGGCCGGCGACCACCTCAGCCCGGTGATGATCGAGCTGTCGCTGACCGAGCAGCGGTAACTGTGACAACCGGGGCTTCGCCACCCGGACCCCCGCAAAGCGCTACTGCCCCGAGCACCGCTTGCCGTCCGGCGGCACCGTGCCGTCGACCAGGTAGTCCGTGCCCGCTTCGTCCACGCACTTCACGCCCTGCAGGAACACCGTGTGCTGGGTGCCCTCGAAGGTGAGCAGCGCGCCCTTCAGGCCCTTCGCGAGGTTGACGCCGGCCTGGTACGGCGTCGCCGGGTCGTTGGTCGTCGAGATGACCAGCGTCTTCGCCAGGCCTTCGATGTTCGGCACGTGCGGTTCGGACGTGTTCGGCACCGGCCAGAAGGCGCAGGCGTCGCGGGCCGCCGAAGCCGGGCGGCCGTCGTCGAGGAACGGCGCCACCTTCACGTACTCCTCCTGCGCCTTGAGGATGACGGCCGGGTCGGTGACGCGCGGGTCGTCGACGCAGCGGATCGCGGTGAACGCGTCCTGCGTGGTGCCGTACTTGCCGTCGGAGTCGCGCTCGTTGTAGATGTCGGCGAGCTTCTCGAGCGTCGCCCCGCGCTGCTGCTTCAGCTCGTTGAGGCCCGAGTTCAGGGTGTCCCAGAGGCTTTCCTGGTAGAGCGCCTGGATGACGCCGGTGGTGGCGTCCTCGTAGGAGAGCTTGCGGCCGTCGCCGACCGGCACCGGGAAGTCGATCAGCGGGCGGACGAGGTCCTGGAACGCCTTCACCGCGCCGCCGGCGTCCGCGCCGAGCGCGCAGTCCTGCTGGGCCGTGCACCACTTCGCGAACTGCGTGAACGCCGTCCCGAAGCCCTGGCCCTGCGCGACGAGCGACTCGACCGCGTCCTGCTCGGGATCCACCGCGCCGTCGAGGACCATCGCGCGGACGCTCTTCGGGAACGCTTCGGCGTACGCCGACCCGATCCGGGTGCCGTAGGAGTAGCCCAAATAGGTGAGCTTTTCATCCCCGAGGACCGAGCGGAGGACGTCCAGGTCCTTCACGACGTCGCGGGTGCCGACGTTGGCCAGCATCCCGGTGCCGTCGTCGGTGCGCTGGGCGCACTTGGCGGCGAAGTCCTTTTCCTGCGATTCCTGCTTCAGCACGCCCGCCGGTGAGCCGTCGGTCTCGCTGTCGTCGGAGCGGTCGGCGTCCCGTTCCTGGTCGGTCAGGCAGTGGATGGCGGGCTGGCTCGCCCCGATCCCCCGCGGGTCGAAACCGACCAGGTCGAAGCGTTTGCCGAGGCCGGTGCTGGTCATCGGCTTGGCCAGCCCGGCGGCCGCGACCATGCCCGACGCGCCCGGCCCGCCCGGGTTGACCACGAGCGAGCCGATCCGCGCCCCGGCGTCCGTCGCCTTGCGCCGGAGCAGGCCCAGCGTGATCGTGTCCCCCGCCGGCTTCGCGTAGTCCAGCGGCACGGTCAGGCGCGCGCACTGGACGTCCTTCGCCTGGAACGCCGACCGCGAGTCTTCCGACGTCGCGTAAGGTGCGCAGTCGGCCCAGCTCAGGCTCTGGCCGTAGAAGCGCTCCAGCCCGGCGGGCACCGGCCCGGACGGCGGGTGCGACTCGGTCGTCGGTGCGGGCGGCTCGGTCTTGCCGGTGGACGTGCACGCGGTCAGCGAGGCCGCGAACAGCACGGATGTCGCAATCGCGGTGATCCTGCGACTACGGGACCTGGCGCTGGGATGTGGGAACACGGTTGGATCGTCCCATCCGGCCGCGGAACTCGAACGCACCACCGTCGCGTTGGGTGGTGGAGGCCGGTCGAGCGAGAGAGAACGGGAGACCAGGGGTGGCAGCACTGATCAGCCGGGTGGGCAAGAAGCTCCGCCGGATCATCCAGCGGCCGGGCAGCGTCGAGCTGACCCGCTACGAAGCACTGCTGCCCGCGGTCGAGAAGCTCGAACCAGAGCTCGAGAAGCTCTCCGACGAGGAGCTGACCGAGCGGGCGGGCAAGCTTCGCGAGACGCTGAAGGACACCGCGTTCGGCGACGAGAAGCTGGTCGAGGTGTGCGCGCTGGGCCGCGAGGCCGCGCGGCGGGCCCTCGGCGAGCGCGCGTTCGACGTGCAGGTGCTGGGCACGATGGGCCTGCTCACCAAGCACGTCGTGCAGATGGAGACCGGTGAGGGCAAGACCCTCGCGGGTGCGCTGGCCGCGGCCGGGTACGCCCTGCGCGGAAAGCGCGTTCACGTCGTGACGGTCAACGACTACCTGGCCCGCCGCGACGCGGAGTGGATGGGCCCGGTGTACGCCCTGCTCGGCGTGTCGGTCGGCTGGGTCGAGCCCGCGCACTCCCGCGAAGAGCGTCGTGAGGCTTACGCCAAGGACGTCACGTACGGCGCCGTCGCCGAGATCGGCTTCGACGTGCTGCGCGACCGGCTGGTGACGTCGGTCGACGACCTCGTCCAGCCCGCCCCCGAGGTCGCGATCGTCGACGAGGCGGACTCGGTGCTGGTCGACGAGGCCCGCGTCCCGCTGGTGATGGCCGGCTCGATCGACCACACCGACGCCGACGAAGAGGTCGCGAAGGTCGTCCGGCGGCTGCGTCTCGGCCTGCACTACGAGACCGACAGCGAGGGCCGCAACGCCTGGCTGACCGACGCCGGCGCGTCCGTCGTCGCGAAGTCGCTCGGCCTGGAGGTCGACGACCTCTACGGCGAGACGGCGTCGGACCGGCTGCCCGCGGTGAACGTCGCCCTGCACGCGCACGCGCTGCTCACCCGCGACGTCGACTACCTGGTCCGCGACGGCAAGGTGCAGCTCATCAACGCCGCCCGTGGCCGTGTCGCCGAGCTCCAGCGCTGGCCGGACGGCCTCCAGGCGGCCGTCGAGGCGAAGGAGCAGGTCACCGCGACCGACCGCGGCGAGATCCTGGACTCGATCACCGTCCAGGCGCTGCTGGCGCGCTACCCCGAGGTCGCCGGCATGACCGGGACCGCGGTCGCGGTCGCCGAGCAGCTGCGGGAGTTCTACGAGCTCGAGGTCGCAGTCATCCCGCCGAACACGCCGAACATCCGTGAAGACCTCGAAGACCGGGTCTTCGCCTCGCCGTCGCAGAAGCTGCGGGCGATCGAGGAGGAGATCCGCACGGTGCACGAGACCGGGCGGCCGATCCTCGTCGGCACCCAGGACGTCGCCGAGTCCGAAGAGCTGGCCGAGAAGCTGGCGAAGGTCGACCTCGAGTGCGTCGTGCTGAACGCGCGCAACGACGCCGAAGAGGCCGCGATCATCGCCGAGGCCGGCAAGAAGGGCGCGGTCACCGTGTCCACCCAGATGGCCGGCCGCGGTACGGACATCCGGCTGGGCGGCACCGACGGGGCGACCCGCGAAGAGGTCGTCGAGCTGGGCGGGCTGCACGTCATCGGCACCGCGCGGTACCCGTCGAGCCGGCTCGACGGGCAGCTGCGCGGCCGCTCCGGCCGGCAGGGCGACCCGGGCAGCGCGATCTTCTTCGCGAGCCTGAACGACGAACTCGTGCTGTCGAACGCGCCGGACGTGCCCGAGGGCATCACCGACGACGAGGAGACCGGCGAGATCACCGACCCGGCGGCCTTGCGGCAGCTCAACCACGCCCAGCGTGTCGCCGAGGGTGTCGACCTGGAGATCCACCGCAACACCTGGCGCTACACGCGGCTGATCGAGCGGCAGCGGCGGGACCTGCTGGTGCACCGCGACAAGGTGCTTCGCACCGCGTACGCGGCGGAGCAGCTCGAGAAGGCGCACCCGGAGAAGTTCGGCGAGCTGAAGGAGAAGCTCGACGACCAGGACAAGCTGGAGCAGATGTGCCGCGAGGTGCTGCTGTTCCACATCGACCAGCTGTGGTCCGACCACCTGGCGTACCTGACCGACGTCCGCGAGAGCATCCACCTGCGCGCGCTGGCCCGCGAGACGCCGCTGGACGAGTTCCACCGCGCGGCGATCCCGGAGTTCCACAAGATCATCGGCGAGGCCGATTCCCGGGCCGCGAAGACGCTCGAAGAGGCGGAGCTGACCGACGAGGGCATCGACCTCGGTGACGCGGGCGTGCGGCGCGCGAACACGACGTGGACGTACCTGGTGCACGACAACCCGTTCGATTCGGACTTCGAGCAGACCATCAAGAAGGTCCGGAGCATGATCAAGCGGAAGTAGCCGCTTCCGTCGGCAGGCCCCCGTCCGGTTCGCCGGGCGGGGGTTTCTCGTTTGTCCCGGCCCGGGCCCGCAAGGACGACGGCACCTGCGCCCGGCTCGACGAGTCCGGCACCCGGTGGGCGCGGCGCGCGGAGAAGGCGGCCAAGGCGGCACCGGAGGGGTTCGAGGCCGTGCAGACCGACCCCGAAACCGGGAAGACCGTCGGCTGGGAGCCGGTCGGGCAGTCGGCGTTCGCGAAGCTTTTCGAGGAGGCGCGGGAGCGGCTTCCCGGTGCGGCGCCCGGCACCTACGAGCTGTGCGGTCCGGAGGTCAACGGCGATCCGGAGCAGCTCGGCGAGCACCGGCTGGTGCCCCATGCCACCGCGGAGGAGTTCGGCGACGTCCCGCGTCACTTCGACGGCCTGATGACGTGGCTGCGAGCGCACCCGGAGTTCGAAGGCGTCGTCTGGCACCACCCGGACGGCCGGATGGCGAAGCTCAAGCACCGGGACGCCGTGGCCTCGGCCTGAGCGTGGCATTTCGCCCACATTCGCTCGGCCTTCCGGGTGACCGTGAGCCAGAATGGCGGCATGCCGCAACTGCGCATCGCACTCGCCCAGGTCAACCCCACCGTCGGCGACCTCGACGGCAACGCCGATCTGCACGTCGAGTGGACGCGGCGGGCCGCCGAAGCCGGCGCGCACGTCGTCGTCTTCCCCGAGATGTCCCTGACCGGCTACCCCATCGAGGACCTCTCGCTCCGCAAGACCTTCGCGGCCGCCTCGCGGCAGGGCGTCGAGTCGCTGGCGCGCCGCCTCGACGAGGCCGGGTGCGGCGAAGTGCTCACCTACCTCGGCTACCTCGACCTCGACGAGGTCGGCCCGCGCGACGCCGCCGCGGCGCTCTACCGCGGCGAGGTCGTCGCCCGGCAGTTCAAGCACCACCTGCCCAACTACGGGGTCTTCGACGAGCACCGCTGGTACAAGCCGGGCACGACGCTCGACGTCGTCCGGTTCCACGGGCTCGACATCGGCATGGTCATCTGCGAGGACCTCTGGCAGGACGGCGGGCCGGTCTCGGCGCTGGGCCGCGCCGGCGTCGACCTCGTCGTGGCGCCGAACGCGTCACCGTACGAGCGGTCGAAGGACGAGCAGCGGCTGCCGCTCATCGCCCGGCGCGCCGCCGAAGCCGGGGCACCCTTGGTCTACACCAACCAGATCGGCGGGCAGGACGACCTCGTCTTCGACGGCGACTCGCTCGTCGTCGGCGCGGACGGCACGCTGCTGGCGCGCGCGCCGCAGTTCGTCGAGCACCTGCTCGTGCTGGACATGGACCTCGCCGCGGGCGGGCACGCCGCCGACGGCGAGCTCGAAGGCCTGCACGTCCGGCGGCGGGTGCTGAACGAGGATCCGCTGCCGGCGTACGAGCCGACGGCCACGCCGGTGATCAGCGAGCCGCTGTCCGACGAGGCCGAGGTGTGGCACGCGCTGGTCGTCGGGCTGCGGGACTACGTGCAAAAGAACGGCTTCTCGTCGGTGACCTTCGGGTTCTCCGGCGGCATCGACTCGGCGGTCTGCGCGGCGCTGGCGGCGGACGCGCTGGGCGGCGACAACGTCTACGGCGTCTCGATGCCCTCGAAGTACTCGTCGGGGCACTCGAAGGACGACGCCGCCGACCTGGCGCAGCGGATCGGCGCGCACTACCGGGTCGAGCCGGTCGAGGACATGGTGCGCGTGTACGTCGACCAGCTCTCCCTGACCGGCCTGGCCGAGGAGAACATCCAGGCGCGGACGCGGGGCATGCTCCTGATGGCACTGTCCAACCTGGACGGTCACCTGGTGCTCGCCACCGGCAACAAGACCGAGCTCGCCGTCGGGTATTCGACGATCTACGGTGACGCGGTCGGCGCCTTCGCCCCGATCAAGGACGTCTTCAAGACGCACGTGTGGCAGCTGGCGCGGTGGCGCAACGCCGAAGCGGTGAAACGCGGGGAGACCCCGCCGATCCCGGAGAACTCCATCACCAAGCCGCCGTCGGCCGAGCTGCGGCCGGGCCAGGTGGACACCGACTCGCTGCCGGACTACGCGCTGCTGGACGACATCCTCGACGACTACGTCGAGGGCGACCGCGGGTACGCCGACCTGGTGTCCGCGGGCTTCGACCCGGAGACCATCGACCGCGTGGTGCGGATGGTCGACAAGGCCGAGTACAAGCGGCGCCAGTACCCGCCGGGCACGAAGATCACGTTCAAGGCCTTCGGCCGCGACCGGCGGCTGCCGATGACCAACCTGTGGCGCGAGGGCAAGGCCTGATCACCGGTTCGTGGAGGGCGCCTCGAGGAAGTTCCCCGAGGCGGCCTTCACGCCCTTTCACCAAGGCAGTCGTCGCGGTTCCACCGGCCACGGGTTCGGCCGGACCAGCGCGCCCGCGATCGCCGCGGGATCGGCCTCTTCGATCGCGGTGGCCATGCGGCGCAATGCCTCGGCCACGATCTCGGTGCGCCCCGGCTGCCCCGGGGGGAGCGCTTCGTTCCGGTTGAACCGCGAGCGCAGGTCCTCCGCCAGGACGTCGATCACCTGGTGCACCCGCGGGACCCCGATGGACATGGTGAGGTGCAGCGAACCTTCCGGACCGGCCTGGGCACGGTGGCCGAGGCCGGACGGCACGTAGATCGCGTCCCCCGGCTCCAGTACCACCTTGGCGCTCACCGGGGTGTCCTCCTCGATGTACCCCCGGTTCCAGTCACCGCCGTCCGGGAGGTCGTAGAGCGTCCATTCCTTGGTGCCTTCGACCTGCACGGCGAACACGTCGGCGCTGTCGCGGTGCGGGCGGCTGCCGAACCGGCCGGGCGCGGTGAGGTACGCGTACGTCTGGGTGGAGCCGGACACCGCCGCGCCGATGTCGCGGCAGAGCCGGGCGGCCTGCGGGTCGTAGTGCTCCATGTTGCTGAGCACCAGCGTCGCCCCGCGCTCCAGGTGCTCGCCGATGTCGTCCGCGTGGGCGCAACCGGTGAGCTGGTGCTGGTTGAGCGTGCGCGACCGGGTGAAGGTGGTCACCGGCGCGGCGTCTCCGCCGTAGCTCACGGTGAGCTGCGGATAACGCAGGTTGCCGTACACCAGCCAGTGCTCGATCTTCTCGCGCGTCACGAGCTCGCGCACGGGATCGGCGGCGGCGAACACCAGGTGCTCCCGGCCCCAGCGCAGGTCCTGGGCCTGCTCGGGCTTGGCGAACAGCGCCGCCCAGGCCGGGTCGGTCGTGTAGTCGTCGGTCATTTCTCTCCCTGTGTCGAGATGTCATGCGGCGAGCAGCGCCGCGTCCCACCCGCATGCCGGTGTGCCGAGCCAGCCGAGCAGGGCCAGCGCGACGCCCGCGGCGCCCTCCAGGAACCCGGCGCTGTCGCTGTTCCCGTCCGCCCGGAAGCCGAACGCGGAACCGGGGTCGTAGGAGTCCAGGACGTGGGCGGCGATCCGGTCGGCGCCGGCGAGCAGTTCCGGCGAACCGGTTTCCCGGCCGGTCCGCGAAACCAGGTGCAGCAGCCCGGCCCAGCCGTGGCACAGGCCGGCATCCACCAGGCCGAGGTCGGCCGCGGGCCGGCGCAGCGTCGCCGTCAGCGCGCAGACGGCTTCGTCCGTCCACTCCGGACGGCCGAACGCCGAGCCCGCCAGGGCCAGCGCCCGGGCGATGCCGGGAGTGCCGTAGCACCAGGCCGACTTGGTCGGTGCCAGCCGCGGCGGCCGGCCGGTCAGCTCCGCCGCGGCGATCCAGGCCGGCCAGTAGCGGCCGTGCTCGTCGAGGTCCGACCAGGTGAGCAGCCAGTCCACGATCCGCTCGGCCGCCGCCTCCTGATCCGGCACCCGGACCCCGGCCTGCCAGGCGAGCGCCAGCAGCGCCAGCGGCCCCGCGATGCCGTGGGCCATCCCGGCATCGGCTTGCCCGGCCTTCGTGGCCGGGTGCTCGGCCCACCACCCCGGCCGCCCGCCGACGGTCTCGGTCAGCGCGACCAGGTACCGCAGCACGGCGCGCGTCACCTCGACCGCGCCGCGGTCCAGCAGGTGCCTGCCCACCCCGGTCACGCCGGTCACCACGTCGTAGGCGGAGAACACCGTGCCCGCCGTGCCCGAGGCCAGGCGCTCCCACTCCGGGTGGAGCCGGCGCGCGACCCAGCCGGTGAGCAGCTCGTCCAAAGTGGACAGGAGACCGGCGTAGTCGCCGGGTCTGCGCACGGCCCGGGCAGTGGCGAAGGCCAGTGCGCCCGCTCCGACGTAGAGACCGTGAACCACCGGTTCCGCCTGGGCGCCCAGCGCCAGGTGGCGGTGGGTCACTTCGCGGTAGCCCGCGTCCGCGCACGCCAGTTCCGCGAACAGCAACGCCGTCGCGGGATAGCCGTCCGACAAGGACAACGGCGTCCACCGGTCCGGCGACCGCTCGGCCATCTCGGCCATCATCGCCACCGGATCGGCCAGCCTGCGCGCGACCTGCTCGACCACCAACCCGGCCCGCGTGCGGACGGCGGTCACGTCCACTGTGGTCACTTGCCGAACCTCGCCCGGTTGCGGTGGGCCTCGACGGCGCCTCGGGCCAGGGCCAGCGACCGGAACTCGGCTTCACGGTCGATCCCGACGAGCCGGTTGTGGTGCATGTGCAGCAACGCCGTCAGCAGCGAGTCCGGCGCTCCGCCGCTCGCGCGGGCCTGCTCGCCGTACGCCGCCAGCGCCGGCCTCCGCGCGGCCCACGACTGCAGGAGCAGGTCGCCACCGGGACGCTCGGCGAGGGCACGCCAGCCGCTCGCCGGGTCCAGGAGCGCGACGGCTTCCCGGCGCACCGCCTGGAAGTCGCGGTGGTGGCGGCCCTTGGGGTACTGGCCGAGCAGCCACGCCGGCCAGTCGCGGTCCGGGTCGAACGCGTCGAGGAGGTCGAGGTAGTTGGCCGCGGCCAGCAACCCGGGTTCGATGCCCAGCTCGGTCAGCCGCAGCTGGGCGAGGACGGATTCGCTGTCGGCGCGGAAGGCGTGCTCGGCGGCCGCCATCAGCTCGGGACCGCCGTAGCGGGCGGACTCCGGGACGTAGGTGTCGAGCACGAGCCGGTTCGCCAGGCCCGCGGCGCACAGTTCGGCGGCCCAGGCGTGCAGGCCGGGCAGGAGTTCGCCGGCCGGGCCGTGGAAGCGCAGCCGCAGGTGCGGCTCGGGGTCGGTGTACCGGATGAAGAACCAGCGATCGGCGTCCAGGCGCAGCCGGCCGACGTGCTCGGCCAGCAGCTCGTTGTGGCGGGCGGCCGAGGCGTAGAGCTTGGCGTACAGCCATTCCCCGCCGGGCAGGTGGGGTCGCGGGGACGGCGGCTGCGGGACGACCCGGGCGGCGGTGCGGCGCGGTCCGGCCCCGCGCATCGGCACCACCAGCTCGGCGGTGTGGCCGTCGAGCCAGCCGGTGTCCGCCGGGCCGCCGAGCACCTCCCCGACGAGGGTGTCCGGGCGCCGGGTCAGCTCGTCGCGCAGCAGCCTGCGGTGCAGTTCACCGGAGAGGTCCAGTTCCAGGCAGGAGTCGCCGTCGATGGCCTGCACCCGCTCGGGAACCCGCCACCGCTCCCGCCACGCGTCGAGTTCGGTGTTCCAGTCCGCCCAGGACAGGCTCGTGTCCCGCATGAGGTTGCTCGCCCGCCACGTGGCGGTGGCCAGCACGGTGCGGCCGTAGCGGACCCGCGGCTGCATCGGCAGCCGCCGGATGACCGAGCCCCACGACCACGGGTCGAGCCCGCAGTGCGCCGTCGAGGTGATCTCCCGGATCAACCGCACGACGTTCGCCGTGGACCGGCTGGTGTTGACCCGGTGCGGCGAAACCGCCAGCACCTCGGCGCCCAGCGCGGGCGCGGCCAGGAACAGCCGGTCGCCGTCGAGGCCGACGGCCAGATCGGCCACGCCGAGCACGTCGTCGCGCCCGCGTTCGGCGAACGTCCCGATGGCGAGGGTGTGCTCGCACACCGAGGGCACCTGCAGCACGTTGCCCATGCGGCCGTGCACCGGGCGGAACACCAGCTGTGCGGCGAGCAGCTCCGGCTGGTCGGGTGTCACCGGGAGGGGCCGGTCGTCGAAGAGGTAGGCGAACCGGGCGAACATCTCCCCCGCGTTCGGCGACCCGCCCGACCGGCCCACCACCAGCTGGAAGTCGCCGTCGTCGAGGGCCGCGGCGGACGGGGAGAGCACCCGGACGCACAGCTCGGCGCTGTCCGGCGCCGGGGCGTCCGGACGGTGCGGCGCGAGGGCGTCCACGAGCTCGTCGTCGAGCACCACTTCGAGCGAGCCGTTGAGCAACGCCCGCTGGGCCAGTGCGGCCAGGGTGTCGTCGAGCGGGGTGGGCGGGATCGCTTCGACATCGAAGCGCCGCTCGCTGTCCGGCACCTGGTAGCCCGCGGGCACGCCGAGGCCGCGTTCGGGGTCGACCAGTTCGGCCAGCGGCACCAGCTGCTGCATGCCGTACCGCTCGGCGAACAGTTCGCGGTACTGCGCGATCTGCGGCAGCTCCGGCCGGGCCGCCCCGAACCGGGTGAGGACCGAGGCGGCGCGGGCGGCCTCCTCGGCGACCTCGCGCGGCAGCCGCACCTCCGCGTCGACGCGCAGGTCGACCTGGATCGGGGCCCGCTCGGTGTACTGGATCGCGCGCAACGCGGCGACGGCCCGGTTCCACTGCGGCAGCCCGCCACCGATCGGCGCTTCGGCGTAGGCGGCCAGCAGGGTGCGCGCTTCCCGCAGCGCCGGCAGTTCCGGCAGATCGGGCACCGCGGCGAGCCGGTCGATGACGTGGCCGAGCAGGTCCGTGTCGGTCAGCGACGGCCGCAGGTCGGTCAGGAGCATGTCCTGGGCGACCAGGCCGGTCAGCATCTTCTCGATCGCCGCGCCGGACGCGCGCGGGAAGGCGGCGGCGACCTCGCCGGCCAGCGCGGTGAAAGCGATCGGTTCCCGGGCCCTGGCGAAGACCAGGTCGACGGGCGGGGTGCGGCGCACGGACAGTTCCCGGGCCGAGCGCGTCTCCTTGCCCCCGTCGTTCGCCACGTACGGAAGGACGAGCCGGTCGCCCCGGGTGAAACACAGGTCGTTCGCGACCACCCGCAGGGTGCGCAGCACGCGGGGATCGCCCTCCAGCCGCAGCACGACCGCGGTCAGCCAGCCCGCGTCGACCCGGACTCCCTTGCGGTGTGCCGGGCCGAGCCGCACCTTCGTCGCGTCGTCGAAGGCCGCCACCGCCACGCCGGAGTAGAGGCCGAACGGGGTCGGCCTGCCCGCCATGCGCAGCAGGTACCGGGCGACCGTGCGGGCTGCCCGGTCCACTTCGGTCGTCGCGGCGCGTCCCGCGTCCGCGTTCCGCAGTGCCCCGGCGAGAGCGGTGCTCGACAGTTCGACGGCCTCGCGCACCACCGGATCGGTGAGCGCGGTGCGCAGCACACCGGATGCGTCGGCCAGGCTGACCCGCGTCGCCTCCGCCAGCGACGCCGGAGCGGTCGGCATGCGCAGCACGGCTGCTTCGTCAGGCACGTAGCGAACCACCGGGACTCCCTCCACATCGGAACGCCACGCACACAACCACGCTTCACCGCACCGCGTCACCGGCTTCCCGGGCCGCGTCGGCGAGACGTCGGCGGAGCGTCGGCAGGGCGTCGGCGGCTGCCCGGAAGGTGGAACCGGGCCCGCTGTGGCCGGTCCCGTGAAGATCGACACGAAAAGGAAACCGACGAATGACGATGATGGCGCCGACCGAAGAGGACGCCATGTTCGAGCTGGAGCTGCGGATCCTGCCGCAGGACGGCAAGGACAGGTACTCCCTCAACGGGGCTTACTCCGACGACTGCGTGCACGCCTCCGCCGTGACCGAGGGCTGCACCACGACCAGCAACTGCACGATCACCTGCTACACCAGGTTCGCGCCGGAGAGTGCGGCTCCGCTCGCTCCGACCATGTGCAACACCTGATCCACGGTGCTCCGGGCTCTGCTTGACCCCGCCCTCGCGGCGCGGGTCGCGGCAGTGTCCGCCGACGTGGCGGCGCGCGCGGTCGATCCCGGACGGATCGCCGCGGGCGTCGCCGCGCTGGGCGGGCAGTCCGCGTTCGCCGAGGAGGTGCGGTGGCGGCCGATGTCGCTGGCCTTCGGTGACGCGGGTACCGCCGTGCTGTGCGCCGCGCTGGACGCCGCCGACCCCGCGGCGGGCTGGGACCGGGTGGGTCACCGGTTCCTCTCCGCGGCCGTCACCGCGTTCGACGAGCTGGACGGCTCGCTGTCGCTGTTCGTCGGCGGCACCGGCGTGCTGGCCGCGGCCGGCCTGCTCAGCCGCGGCGGGACGCGCTACGCCGGCCTGCGGGGACAGCTCGCGGCCGCCCTGCTGCCGACGCTCGACCGGGTCCTCGCGACGGCCGGTGCGCACGAGTCGGGCTATGACGTCGTCCACGGGTTGTCCGGCTGGACCGCGGCCCTGCTGCTCGACGCCGGCACTCCCACCCGGGTGCTGTCCGCCTTCGGCGACGCACTGGCGCGGCTCGGTCCGGACTTTCCCCAGCCCGGCCTGGCCCACGGCGCGAGCGGGCCGCTCGCCGCGCTGGCACTGCTGGATCGGCGGGTCCCCGGCTTGCGGACCGCCATCCGGGCGCTGGCGGACCGCGTGGCCACGGCCCATTTCGAGAACGACAGCTGGTGCGTGGGCCGGGCCGGGGCCGCCCGGGCGCTGTGGCTGGCCGCCCGCGCCCTCGACGACGTCCGGCTGGGTGAGCGAGCCCAGGAGCTGGCCCTGCTCGACACCGAACACCGGACACCGGCTTTCTGCCACGGCACGGCGGGTGCGTTGCTGGTTTCCGCCCTGTTCTGGTGGGACACCGGCGACGAACGGCATCGCACGCACGCCGCGCGGCTCTGCACGCGCCTGCTGGACGCCTACGAGCCGGACACGGTGTTCGGCTTCCGCGACGTCGAGCCCGGCGGGTCCACAGTGGACAACCCGGGGCTCCTGGTCGGTGCCGCCGGGATCGCCATGGTGCTGACCGCACTCACCGCACCCCGGCCACCCGCGTGGCCACGACTGTTCCTGGTGGCGTGACCCATGTTGTGGACGACGAAGAACGACGACCGCCGCGGCCCGGACGGCGACGACCCGCTGTTCGGCACCGGGATCCGGCTCACCGACGGGTTCGCGCAGCACGAAGGCGCGGCGGCCGCCCTCGGCTTCTGGGCCATGCTCCGCAGGCTGCCCGCGCTGCTGCGCATCACGTTCGGCATCGCCTGGCGCGCGGGCCGGTGGACCCTGCCGGTCGCGGTCGCGGCGAACGTCCTGGCGGGGGCGGCGACGGCCGTCATCCTCGTGGCCACGAACTCCGTGCTGGCCGTCCTGCTGTCCGCGCCGCCGAGCCGGGAGCTGCTCCTGGCCGCTGCGCCGTCGATCGCCTGGGTCGTCGCGGGCGGGGTGCTGCGCAGCGTGCTGTCCTCGGTGGGCAGTGCCGCCAACGGACGGCTCGGGCCGCGCGTCGATCGGGCCGCCTACGTCCGGCTGCTCGAACGGGCCGCCGCCGTCGAGCTGGCCGTCGTGCAAGACGCCACGTTCAGCAACAACCTCGCAGCCGCCCGGCGCGGGGCGCTGGCCGCCCGCCAGGTCACCACGGCCACGATCGCGTTGCTCGACGCGATCGCGGGCCTCCTCGCCGCGGGCAGCGTCCTCGCCGTGCTGCACCCCGCACTGCTGCCGATGCTGCTCGCGGTGATCCTGCCGTCGGCCTGGGGCGCCGTGCGCGTCGCACGGGCGCGGTTCCTCTCGATGAAACGGTGGACCGAGCTGCACCGCCAGCTCGACACCCTGGCGTCGCTGCTCACCCAGCCGGCGTCGGCCGAAGAGGTCCGGGCCCACCAGAGCGGCCGGTTCCTGCTGGACCACTACCGGCGCCTGGCCGGGCAGGCCGAGGCGGAGGAATCCCGGCTGGCCGACAGCCAGGCCCGGACGACGTTGGCCGCCGACGGCGTGTCCGGGCTGGCCAAGGCCACCACCTACGGCGCGCTCGGGCTGCTGCTGATCGCCGGCGCGGTGCCGCTGGCGGTCGCGGGCACCGTGGTGCTCGCGATCCGGACCGGGACCCAGCACCTGACCAAACTGGTCATGGCCGTCAACGACCTCTACGAGCAGGGCCTGTTCGTCCAGGACTGGCAGCAGGCCTGCGAGCGGGCCGAGGCCGAGGCGATGCCCGCCCGGAGCCGGCGACTGCCACACACCCCGGGCACGATCACGGCCCACGACCTGCACTTCGGCTACCCGAACTCGGCCGAGCCCGCGTTGCGCGGCGTGGACCTGACCGTCCGGCGCGGCGAGGTGGTGGCGCTCGTCGGCGAGAACGGCTCGGGCAAGAGCACGCTCGCCAAGCTGCTCTCCGGGCTGTACCTGCCAAGCGGGGGCAGCGTCCGCTGGGACGGCGTGCCGACCTCGGAGCTGGACCGCGAAAGTGTCTTCGACCAGGTCGCGCTCGTCGCGCAGGACTTCGTCCAGTGGCCGTTCACCGCCCGGGTCAACGTCACCATCGGCCGCTCCACCCGGCCGCCGGACGCCGAAGCCGTGCGCCGGGCCGCGCGATTCGGCCGCGCGGACGAGGTGATCGCCCGGCTCGACCGCGGCTGGGACACGCTGCTGGCCCGGGAGTTCTGGGGCGGGACCGCGCTGTCCGGCGGGCAGTGGCAGCGGCTGGCCCTGGCCAGGGTGCACTACCGGGACGCGCCCGTCGTCATCTTCGACGAGCCGACCGCGGCGCTCGACCCGCGCGCCGAGGCCGAGGTGTTCGACCAGGTCTGCGGCCTCGCCGACGCCGGCCGGGCCATCGTGCTGGTGACCCACCGGCTGGCCTCCGTCCGGCGCGCCGACCGGGTCTACGTGCTCGACGAGGGCCGCGTCATCGAGCACGGCACGCACGAGGAGCTGATGGCCGTCGACGGCCGGTACGCCGAGCTCTACCGGTTGCAGGCCGAGCAACACGGCCTGCGGCGCTGACGGTCAATACGCCCATTCGGCGAACAACCGCCCCTCGGTCCTGACACACTCTGCTGGCACATGGGACCGACAGGGGGAGGTCGCGGGTGGAGTTCGGCGTGCTCGGCGCCCTGCGGGTGCGGATCGGCGCGCGGGAGGTCCCGGTGCCCGCGGGCAAGCACCGCGTGGTGCTCGCGTCGCTGCTGCTGCGCGCCGGACAGGTCGTCTCGGTCGCCGAGCTGATCGAGCACCTGTGGGCGGACGCGCCGCCCCCGGGGGCCCGCAGCACCGTGCAGACCTATGTCCAGCGGCTGCGCCGGGCCTTCGCGCCCGCCGAGCCGATCACCACCCACCGCGACGGCTACTCGATCGAGGTCGGTCCCGGCGCGCTCGACCTCGACGCGTTCCGCACCGCGGTCGCCGGTGCGGACGCCGTGCGCGGGAACCCGCTCGCCGAGGCCGAAGCGTTGCGCGCGGGCCTGGCGCTCTGGCGTGGCCCGGTGCTCAGCGACGTGCCGTCGGAATCGTTGCGGGCCACGGTGGCGCCGTCGTTGTCCGAAGAGCGCCTGCAGGTGCTCCAACGGGTCATCGACGTCGAGCTGGCCGCGGGCCGGCACGCCGAGCTGGTCGCCGAACTCCGGGGGCTCACGGCCGAGCACCCGATGCGGGAGCGGTTCTGGGCGCAGCTGATGCTCGCCCTGCACCGCGCGGGCCGGCAGGCCGAAGCGCTGGCCGCGTACCGCACCGTGCGGACCCGGCTCCGGGACGAACTGGGCATCGAGCCGGGTGACCGGCTGCGCGAGCTGCACCAGGCCGTGCTCACCGGCGAAGTCGAAGCCTCGGCCGCCGGTCCCCCGCCGCCGGTGGATCCGGCGCACTCGGCACCTTGGGTCGCGCAGTGCACCCTGCCGCTGGACGTCCGGGTGTTCGCTGGCCGGGCCGACCTCGTGGACCAGCTGCTGATCACCCTGACCGGGGCGGCCGTTCCGGTGGTGGGCGTGTGCGGCCCGGCGGGGGTGGGCAAGACCGCGCTCGCGGTGCGGGTGGCCCACCGGCTGCGCGCGGCCTTCCCGGACGGTCAGTGGCACGTCCGGCTCGGCCGGGCCGAGCTTTCCGAGGTACTCGCGGACCTGTTGCACGCCACCGGGCTGGACCGCGCCCACCTCCCGGCATCGGTCGAGGCGCGGGCGGCCCAGCTGCGGGCGCGGCTGGCGGACCGGCGCGTCCTGCTCCTGCTCGACGACGCCGCCGACGCCGAGCAGGTGCGCCCCTTGCTGCCCGGCACACCGGGCTGCGCCGTCCTGGTCACCAGCCGGGTACACCTCGGTGGGCTCGCCGCGCTCCACGACGCCAGGGTGGTGACACTCGACACGCTGAGCCCGGACGAGGCCCGGACGCTGTTCACCGACCTGCTCGGCGCCGGCACCGCGGACCCGGCCGCACTGGCCGAAGTCGCCCGGCTGTGCGGATACCTGCCGTTGGCGCTGAGGCTCGCCGCGGCCAACTTCGACGGGGGCGTCGAGCACTACCTCGCGGAGCTGCGCGCGGGTGACCGGCTGGGACGGCTGGCCGTCCCCGGCGATCCGCGAGCCGCCGTGCGCACGACGTTCGCCCTGTCCTACCACGCGTTGCCGGACCGGGCGCGGCGGCTGTTCCGGTTGCTCGGGCTCGTGCCGGGCCAGGACTTCGGCGCCGAGGTCGCCGCCGCGGTGCTCGGCTGCGGCAGGCTTTGCGGGGGTCCGGGTGGCGAAGCCCCCGGCCCGGAGCGAAGCTCCGGTTGTCACTGCCTGCCGGAGGCCCAAGAGGCACTCGACCACCTCGTCTCGCGGCACATGCTCGGCCGGCCGGTGCCCGGCCGGTTCCAGTTCCACGACCTGATGCGGCTCTACGCGACCGAGTGCGCCCGCAGCGAGGAGCCGGCCGAAGACCGCCGGGCGGCGCTGCGCCGGCTCTTCGCGCACTACCTCGACGCCGCCGACGCCGCGGGGACCGTGCTGTACCCGGACCTCAGCCGGCTTCCGCGACCGCGGCCCGGTGCCCGGTTCGGCTCCGCGGACCAGGCCCGCGACCACCTCGAGACCGAGCACGCCAACCTCATGGCCGCCATCGAAGCGGCCGAGCCCGCCGGTCTGCCGTCCTACGCCTGGCACCTGGCCGACGCGCTTCGCGGCTACTTCCACTCACGCAGCACGACGACCCAGTGGGCGTCCGCCGCGCGTACCGCGCTGCGAGCCGCCGTGCACGCCCGCGACGAAGGAGCGCGGGCCGCGATGCACATGAGCCTGGGCATCCTGGCCTGGACGCTGGGCCGGCACACCGAGGCGCTGGACGAGATGGGCCAGGCACTCGAGAGGAGCCGCCGTGCCGGGCTGGTGCCCATCGAAGGGGCGGCGCTGCTGAACATGGGCATCATCCAGCTGGAGATCGGCAAGCCCGCGCCGGCCGTCGAGCTGTTCGCCGAAGGGCGGGAACTGGGCAGGCGTACCGGACAGGACTTCGTGGTGGCCAACGCGCTGCTCAACAGCGCGAGTGCCCACCTGGAACTCGGCGAGCTGGAGGTGGCCCGCGAATGCAGCGAGCAGGCCATGGCGATCTGCGACCGGGTGCGCTCGCCGCACGCCGCCGCGACGGCCCGCTCCAACCTCGGTCAGGTGCACCTCGCGGCGGGCAGGCTGCGGGCGGCGCAAGAGCACCTGACCGCGGCGCTGGCCGCCTTCGAAACCCTCGGATCCGCTGTGGACGCCGCCGAAACGCTGTCCCACCTGGCCGCGGTGCACCGCGATGCGGGCCGGGCGGACGAGGCGAGCGGCACGGCGCGAAAGGCGCTGGCCGCCGCCCGATCCGTCGACGCGGTCCGGGTCCTCGGCGAAGCCCTCGTCGCCCAGGGCACCGTCGACCAGCTCGACGGCCGTCACCGCGAGGCGCTCGCCCATTTCCGCGAAGCCGCCGACCTCTTCGCGACGGACGAACACAGCCGTGTCCTCGGCGACGCCCGGATCGGTTTGGCGGTCTCGTACCGGCACCTGGGCAGCCTGGCCAAATCGGCCCACTACGTCCAGACCGCGCTCGCCGGAGCCGTCGCCGCGGGCCGGAACGTCCAGCGGGGAACCGCCCTGACCGCGCTGGCGCTCACCGAACACCGGCTGGGCCGTCGCGACGCGGCCGAGACCGCCGCGCGCGCGGCCGTCGAGTGCCACGCCCGCACCGGTCACCGCCTCGGGGAAGACCGCGCTCGCGCCGCACTGGCCGAGATCACCGATGCCCTGACGGCCACCCGGATGACGGTGAGCGTCCGTAGCTAGCTCAGCGCGACCTGGCGGCCGTCCGGGGTGCGGAGGGCCGCCGTCAGGCCGGCTTTCGCGGCCCGGCGGACCAGCAGTTCCAGGCCGAGCGCGTCGGTCGCCGCCAGCACCGAATCCGGGTCCGGGTGGGTGCCGGTGACCATCAGCAGCGGCAGGGACGGCAGGTCGCGCGTCGTCGGGTGCGGGGTGGCGCCCCAGTCGATGAGGAACGGGTGCAGGGTGCCCGGGACGCTCGGCGGGGTCAGGCGCCAGCGCAGCGTTTCGCCGTCGCCGGTTTCGCGGGACATCTCCATCGGGTCGCCCGGGTCGAAGCCGTGGGCGCGGGCCGCGGCGACCGTCGCGTCGATGTCGGTCGTGCGGACGGCCCAGGCGACCAGCGCGGGCTCGGTCAGGTCGTCGATGCCGAACGGCCGCGGCCCTTCGGGGTCCGGCTGGGCCGGGTCCGGGCCGATCACCTCCAGGTACATCCCCGCGCCGAGGTCGGCGAGGTGGTTGGCCGTGCCGACGCCGACGTGGCGGCCACCCGGCACGGGCGTGACTCCGGTGAGGGCGGTGACCCGGGCGACGGCGTCGGCGAGGTCCGGACCGGCGTAGACGAGGTGATCGAGCACGAGCGCCATCATCCCGCGCCGACGGCGCTCGCCGCATCGACCATCCCGTGGCCGTGGTAGGTCGTTCCGTCCTTCGTGGACGCGCAGACGGCGTCCGGGCACGGCAGCGGCGTCGCCGTGGCGTAGAGGGCGCGCTTGACCCGCTCGGCGCTCCAGTGCGGGTGCTCGCTCGCGATCAGGGCGGCGACACCGCTCGCGTGCGGCGCGGCCATCGACGTCCCGTTCGCGGACCGGTATTCGCCGTTCGGCCAGGTCGACCAGACGCGCGCGCCGGGCGCGGCGACGCTGATCCGGGACGCCGAGTAGTTCGAGAAGCTCGCTTTGACGAGCTTCTCGTCGAGCGCGCCGGTGCCGACGACGCCGGGCAGCTCGTGCGGCAGCCGGGTGCAGCTCGGGTCGATCCGGCGCTCCACCGGCGTGCTGTCGGCCGGGCTCTCCTTGTCCACCGCGCGCGTGTCGAGGTTGATCCCGGCGTTGCCGGCGGAGGCGACGACGAGGACGTTCCGGCGCTGCGCGTACGCGACCGCCCGGCCGACGGCGAGCTTCGCCGCGGCCTGGTCCGGCTGGTCGTCGCAGTTGTAGCGCCACGGGATCGAGCGGTAGCTGTTGTTGGTGACGGCGAACCCGTGCTCGGCGGCCCAGACGAACCCGCAGACCATGCTCTCGGCCGTCTCGGTGTCGTCGAGTTCGGCGAGCTTGACCGCGGCGATTCTCACCCCCGGAGCGACGCCGACGACGCCGGTTCCGTTGCGGGCCGCGGCGATCGTGCCCGCGACGTGCGTACCGTGGCCGTCGAGCGTGGGCCGCCAGGCACCGGGGCCACGGTCGGGCCGGCCGGACAGGCAGGAAACCGAATTCTTCGCGTCGAAGGCGGTTTTCAGGTCGGGGTGGGTGTCGTCGACACCGACGTCGAGGACGCCGACGAGGGTGCGCCGGCTGCCGTCGGTGACCCGGTGCGCTTCGGGGAGGTGCAGCGCCGGGACGTCCCATGCCGTCCCCTCCGGCGGGACCTGGCCGGAGTTCGGCGAGGCGGGGCCGGTGTAGCGGAGGTCCTTGCGGGACGCGAAGAACTCCTTCGGGATCTTCGCGGTGCGCGTCGCGCCGACAGCGTCGATACCCGGCGTTTTCCGGACCTTCGCGGCGAAGTCGTCCTTCGCGGTGTACGCGACGACGACGCCGATCTGCGGGTAGCTCGCGACGACGGTCCCGCCGGCTTGCTTGACGACGAGTTCGGCCCACCCCGTGTGGTGCGTGACGACGACGTGCGGCATGACCAGGGGGTCGGCGGCCGCCGGAGTCGCGATCAGGCCCAGCATGAGCGCCGTGGCCAGGATGATTCGCCGCACGCGTCCTCCTCGAATTCGCCCAAACCGAACTTAGCGATCATTCGCGGCAGGGCGGTACCCCTCTTCGGTCGTAGGCTGGGCGGCATGACGACGGGGTTCACGGTGTTCGACACGGCGATCGGGGCGTGCGGGCTCGCCTGGCGCGACGACGTCGTGGTCGGGACGTCACTGCCCGAGGGCAGTGAGGCGCGGACCCGCGCCTGGCTCGTCCGGCGGTTCCCGGACGCCGTCGAAGGAACGCCGCCGGCGCCGGTGCGGGCCGCAGTGGCCGGGATCGTGGCGCTGCTGGGCGGTGCGCGGCAGGAGCTGGCGTCGATCGAGCTGGACTTTTCCGGGGTGCCGGAGTTCAACCGGCGCGCGTACGAGGTCGCGCGGACGATCCCGCCGGGCAAGACGCTGACGTACGGGGACATCGCGCACCGGCTCGGGCAACCGGGGTCGGCGCAGGCCGTCGGGCAGGCGATGGGGCACAACCCGTTCCCGATCATCGTCCCGTGCCACCGGGTGCTGGCGGCCGGCGGGAAGGACGGCGGGTTCTCGGCGCGGGGCGGTGTCGGGACGAAACGCCGGATGCTCGTGATCGAGGGCGCGCTGGCGGACGAGCCGACGCTGTTCTGAGCCCGGCCGGCCGGGCTCAGAACGGCAGCCCGCGTGATTGGACGGTCGACTCACGTGATTGAAGGGTCGACTCGCGTGATTGGACGGACGACACGCGTACCTGGAGGGACGACACGTGTGTCTGAGGTTCGGCTCGCGGGTGGGCCGCGAGCCGAGCCGGTCAGGCCGGTTGGGACGCCGGGGTCCAGGGCTTGATCCAGGGGGACTCGGGCCAGCCCTCGGCCGCTGCCATCAGGGGGTACGCCGTGCCGCCGTCGATGTGCTCGCGGATGATGTCCGCGTGGCCGGCGTGGCGGGCCGTCTCCTGGATCAGGTGCAGCAGGACCCAGCGGACCGACCACGCCTCGACGTCCTGCGGGAACCAGGGCACGCCCTTCGGCACCGGGACCGCCTGGCCGAGGTCGTCGATGCCCGCGATGACCTCCGCCGTGCGCGCCGCCACCTCGTCGTAGCGGGCCAGCGCGCCTTCCAGGGTCTCGTCCGGGCCCAGCCGGTGGGCCGACTCGTACTCCGCCACCGCCTCGCTGAAGGGCTTCTGCGGCACCTGCAGCACCGTGTCGAGCCAGCTGTCCTCAGTGGCCGCGACGTGCTTGATCAGCCCGCCCACCGACAGCGCGCTCTTCGTCGAGGTGAGTCTCGCCTGTTCGTCGGTCAGCCCGTAGGCCGCCAGCCTGAGCACGTACCGCTGCTGTTCCAGGAAGCTCAGCAGCCCGTCACGCTCGTCGGCCACCGGGCGCACGTTTCCCGCCATGTCGATCCTTCCGTCCGTGGACACCTGCGGCGATCGTGCCACCCGGCACCGACATTTCCGGGCGGAATTCCGCTATCGGTGCGCGTGCCGCGGGGCGGGCTTGACGAAGGCGTACGCGCCGCCGATGCCGTACAGGGCCGCGCGGACCACCAGCTGCGCCCGCGTGAAAACGCCTTCGTAGCCGTCCAGCTGCCGAGCGAGCACGACGGCCAGCCAGGTCGCCAGCACCAGCACCAGGCCCACGACCGCGAGCGCGCGCCAGCCCGGCGGCCACCACAGGATCAGGCTGATCACCCCGGCCACCAGGACGACGCTGAGCAGCGACGACAGCAGGTCGCTGTGCTCGGGGTACAGGGCCTGCAGCAGCACGAGCACGCCGAACGCGCTCACCGAGATCGAACTGAGCCGCGCCGACCACTGGACCGGCCCGAGCCGGTGCAGCGGGGGCCCGGCGAGCGCGAACGCGACCCCGGCCACGGCGAGCAGGACCCGGAACACCGGCGGCCCGGTCAGCAGGGCCTCGGCCGGGTCCCGCACCGGGGACACGCCGGTGGGCAGGAAGAACTCCAGCAGCCAGCCCGAATACGCCAGGACGGCCACCCCCATCAGGAGGGCCGAGGCGATCCGAGCCGTGCGCACGAGGCAGAGCGTAAGCGACCGGCCGCGCCAAGGCCCGTCGCCGTGACCAGGTCCACCGAGTCGTTATGCCTGCGGTCGGACGAAGGGGAACAGGACCGTCTGGCGGATGGAGGCACCCGTGAGCATCATGAGCAGGCGGTCCACGCCCAGGCCGAGCCCGCCGGTCGGCGGCATGCCGTGCTCCAGGGCGAGCAGGAAATCTTCGTCCAGCTCCATCGCCTCGACGTCGCCGCTGGCCGCGCGCAGCGACTGCCCTTCCAGCCGCCGCCGCTGCTCGATCGGGTCGGTCAGCTCGGTGTAGGCCGTGCCGACCTCGGAGCCGAACGCGATCAGGTCCCAGCGCTCGGCCAGCCGCGGGTCCACCCGGTGCTGGCGGGTCAGCGGCGAGACGTCGGTCGGGTAGTCGGTGTAGAAGGTCGGCAGCACGGTCGCGCCCTCGACGAGGTGCTCGAACGCCTTGAGCACGAGGTCGCCGTGGCTCGGGTCCTCCCCCACCGGCACCCCGGCGGCCACGCACAGGCGGCGCAGCTCGGCCACCGGCGTCCCCGAGTCGATCTCCTCGCCGAACACCGCCGAGACGGCTGCGTGGACCGGCACGACGGGCCAGTCGCCGGAGATGTCGTACTCGACGACCTTCCCGTCGGCGTCGGGCCGCCGGACGACCTGGGCGCCGTACGCCGCTTCGGCCGCGTGCTGGACGAGCTCGCGCGTCAGCGTCCTCATCGTGTCGTAGTCCGCGTACGCCTGGTACGCCTCGAGCATCGTGAACTCGGGGTTGTGGGTCGCGTCGACGCCTTCGTTGCGGAAGTTGCGGTTGAGCTCGAAGACGCGCTCGACGCCGGCGACGCACAGCCGCTTCAGGTACAGCTCGGGCGCGATCCGCAGGTACATCCGCATGTCGTAGGCGTTGATGTGGGTGACGAACGGGCGGGCGTTGGCGCCGCCGTGCACCGTCTGCAGCATCGGCGTCTCGACCTCGAGGTAGTCGGCGTGGTGCAGCCGGTCGCGCACCGCGCGGACCACGGTGGACCGCAGCCGCAGCATGTTCGTCGAGTCCGGGTTGACCGCCAGGTCGAGGTAGCGCTGCCGGACCCGCGTCTCCGGGTCGGTGAGGCCCTTCCGCTTGTCGGGCAGCGGGTGCAGGCACTTCGCGGTGACCGTCCACTCGTCGACGAGCACCGAGAGCTCACCGCGCTTCGACGTCACGACCTGGCCGCTGACGCCGACGTGGTCGCCGAGGTCGACACCGGTCCGCCAGCGGGTCAGGTCCAGCTCGCCGGCTTCCAGCATCAGCTGGATTTCGCCGCTGAAGTCCTTGACCCGGGCGAAGCACAGGCCGCCGAGGATGCGCAGGTTCAGCACGCGCCCGGCGATCCGGACCCGGTGCCCGGTGGTGGTGTCGGGGGCCAGGTCGCCGTACTTCGCCACGACGTCCCCGATGTGGTCGTCACGGCGGAAGCCGACGGGGTACGGGTCGATGCCGGCCTCGCGCAGCTTGTCGAGCTTGGCGATCCGGACGCGGACCTGTTCGGGCCGCCGCCAGGCCTTCGGCGCCGGTGTCGCCGCCGACTCCTCGATCTCCTTGACCCGCGCGACGAAGCCGTCGCTGACCGTCTCCAGCCGCAGCGACCGCGCCCGTCCGGTCGGGACGAACCCTTCGAGCGCGCCCGCGACGATGCCGACCCGCGGCAGCCGCCGGGCCGAGGAGTAGCAGAGGAAGCGGGGCTCCCAGTCCGGCCCGTACTTGGCGTTGGACCGGTACAGCGACTCCAGCTGGAAGAACCGCGAGAACACGCTCAGGATCCCGCGCCAGGCCCGCAGCACCGGGCCCGCGCCGATCCGCTCGCCCTCGGAGAACACCGCGCGGAACATCGCGAAGTTGAGCGAGATCCGCTGCGCGCCGAGGTGCTGCGCGGCCGCGACCGTCTCGGCGATCATGTACTCGTTGAGGCCGTTCTCGGCGTCGCGGTCCCGGCGCATGAGGTCCAGCGAAAGCCCGCGACGCCCCCACGGGACGAACGACAGCAGCCCCCGCAGCTCGCCGTAAGCGTCGTAGGCCTCGACCATCACGCTGCGGCCGTCGCTGGGGTCGCCGAGCCGGCCCAGCGCCATCGAGAACCCGCGTTCGGTCTCGGCGCCGCGCCAGGCCTGCGCCCGGGCGAGCAGCTCGGCCATCTCGTGATCGGGGATCTCGCCGTGGCGGCGGACCCGCGAGGTGTAGCCGGCGCGCTGGATGCGCTTGACGGCCTGGCGGACCGAGCGCCGCTCCGGGCCGGCCAGGCTGAACTCGCGGACGTCGAGCACGGCTTCGTCGCCGATCTCCAGCGCCCGCAGGCCCGCCCCGGTGTACGCCTTCGCGCCGCGTTCGCTCGCCCCCAGCACGCCCGGGGTCCAGCCGTACCTGCGTGTCTCGTCGAGCCACGCGCGGACCGCGTCGGGCCACGCCTCCGGGTCGCCGACCGGGTCGGCGCTCGCGACGCTGGTGCCGCCGAGGACGCGGTAGGTCACCGCCGCGCGGCCGTTCGGCGCGAAGACGACGCTCTTGTCGCGCCGGGTGGCGAAGTAGCCGAGGGAGTCGTCCTCGCCGTGTTCGGCGAGCAGCTGACGCAGGCGGAGCTCGTCTTCGTCCGTCCGCAGGGCGCGGCTGCGCACCCCGCGGAAGAGCGAGTACAGCGCCGCGGTGGCGACCGCCGTCGCGCTGAGGTCGAGGAGGACGTCCAGCCAGCCGGGCCCCTCGCCCACGCCGATCCGGCGCAGCTGCAGGTTCTCGCCCGTGGCGTGGTTGACGACCCAGGCGAAGCGCTCCCACGTGTCGCCGAGGTGGCCGGGGAACGCCTCGGCCAGGCCCCACCCGACCAGGATGACCACGGCGAAGCCGCCGAACAGCACGCTGAGGCCGTCACGCCAGGCGCTCGGCGCGAGGCGGGCCGGGAACGCCGGGCGCAGCGCGAGCAGCAACACGATCAGCCCGATCGAGACGAGGTCGGCGACGGTCAGCACCCACAGCTGCGCCGGGATGTGCCGGACCTGCTTCGGGCCGAGCGTCAGCAGTTCGGGTGACCACAGCAGGGTCGCCTGGAGGACCAGCGTGAGCAGCAGCCCGCCGACCTGGAACAGCACCAGCGTGTACAGCGCCGCCTTCTTGCGGCGGCGCAGGGCGGCCCCGAGCACGACCAGCAGCAGCACCATGATCAGGCTTTCGCTGGTCGGCACGCTCAGGCCGGAGAAGGCCATGTCGATGCCGTTGAGCAGGCGGCCGTGCGCGCCGCCGGTGAAGAGCAGGATCACCGAGAACACCGCGGCCAGCTGGACCACGGTCGCGACGATGCCGCCCGCCTTCGCCTTCCAGGCGGGGAGGCGAAGGCGCGAGCTCGCGAGGTTTCCCATGGGTGGTTTCGTCGCCTTTCGCGGCCGGTCGGTGGTCATGCCCTCTTCTTGACGTAAGTGAACCCGGGTTGGTTGTCCCCCGACATCAACCTGAAGGCTGACGGCCCGTGGTCCCCGTGGGTGTGAAGCTTGTCGCACGCGGTTGGGGCCGGTCCGGGGGCGTGTCACCCTTTGAGACACCTCTGCTCCACGACCCGGGGACCTCGACGAGGCCTCGAGGGAAGGACGGTCGACGACGATGTCTGCCAGCGCCGAAGAACCCGCCCCCTACGGCACCGGACCCGCCGCTGCCGCGGCACGCACCCCGGGCCGGAAGGTCCGCGTCCACCACCTGCGCGAGCTCAAGGAACGCGGCGAACCGTGGCCCATGCTCACCGCGTACGACATGTACACCGCCGCCCTGTTCGACGAGGCCGGGATCCCCGTGCTGCTCGTCGGCGACTCCGCGGCCAACAACGTCTTCGGCTACGACACCTCGCTGCCGGTGACGGTCGACGAGCTGCTGCCGCTGGTCCGGGCCGTCACCCGGTCGGTCAAGCGGGCCCTGGTGGTCGCCGACCTGCCGTTCGGCTCCTACCAGCTCTCGCCGCAGCAGGCGCTGGAGACGTCGGTGCGGTTCATGAAGGAGGGCCGCGCGCACGCCGTGAAGCTCGAAGGCGGCCGGCGGTTCGCCGCGCACGTCGAGGCGCTGACCTCGGCCGGGGTGCCGGTCATGGGCCACATCGGCTTCACCCCGCAGAGTGAACACAACCTCGGCGGCTACCGGGTGCAGGGGCGCGGCGAAGCGGCGGACGTGCTGCTCGCCGACGCGCTGGCGCTGCAGGAGGCCGGGGCGTTCGCGGTGGTGATGGAGATGGTGCCCGCCGAAGCCGCCAAGCGCGTCACGGCGGAGCTGAAGATCCCGACGGTCGGCATCGGCGCGGGCCCCGACTGCGACGCCCAGGTGCTCGTCTGGCAGGACATGGCCGGGCTGCGGCGCGGCAAAGCACCGCGGTTCGTCAAGCGCTACGCCGACGTGGCGACGGTGCTGCAGGACGCGGCGACCGCGTTCGCCGAGGACGTCCGCCGAGGGGAATTCCCGGCGCCGGAGCACGCCTTCCACGACTAACCCCGGCCCTTGAACCGGTCGGAAAGGGCCGGGTCGGTCTCCCACCACAGTCCCGACGTCGATGCGGCGCCCGAAGCGGCTTCTTCGTCCAGCCGGGCGTCGATCTGCTTCGCGCGCCGCTCGTCGTCGCGGGCCCAGCGGACGAACAGCGCCACCACGAACGGCAGGCCCGCGACGTCGCCGCCGATCCACAGCACGCCCGCGCCGATGATCTGGTCGGTGCGGGGATCGGGCCCCCGGCCCGGGTGCGCGGCCGCGTAGTGCGCCGGGGCGAGCAGCGGGCCCAGCCACAGCACCAGACCGAGCGCGCCGTCGAAGATCACCTCGGCGAACGCGATCCACACCGACACCAGGTGCGGGTCCTCCCGCGGCGTCGGATCGAGGCCCAGGCGCGTCCAGAAGTAGGTGAAGCCCGCCAGCACGAGCACCAGCCGGACCAGGCCGTCGGCCACCGCCGAGCGCAGCGTGAGGTCGTACAGCGGCGTCAGGTACAGCACCAGCAGCGGGGCGACCAGGACGGCCGTGACGACGGGCGGGAACGTCAGCGCGCGGGCGAGCGGGCCGCGACCGTGCCGATGCAGCCACGGGGCCTCGACGGTGTCGAGGAGCAGCCGGATCGGCGCGCCCAGGGCGAGCAGCAGCGGCGTGATCATCAGCAGTGTGACCGTCTGGACCGCGCGGACCCAGAAGAACGTCGTGTCGTAGACCGCCAGCGGTGAGCAGGTGACGACCAGGATCGTCACCAGCCCTGCGAGGAACGCCGTCGTGCGGCCCGGCGGCCAGGCGCGGCGGCGGGCCGCACGGACGTAGAGCGTGCCCGCGAGGAGCACGCCGAGGACCGCCGGGGCGTCGAACGTCAGCGGCACGTCAGACCGCGAAGAAGATCAGGCTGCCGATTCCGGCGACCACGCAGTAAATGGCGAACGGGGTCAGAGTACGCGTTTCGAAGTATCCGGTGAGGAATCGGACAGAAATGTACGAAGCGACCCCGGCGATGACGCTGCCGACGAGTGCGGGACCGAGCGAAGCGTGGTTTTCGGGAGCGAACAGCGTCGGCATCTTGAGCACGCCCGCGGCGAGGATCACCGGCGTGGCGAGCAGGAAGGCGAACCGCGCCGCGTCCTCGTGCCCCAGCCCGCGGCGCAGGCCGGCGACCATCGTGATGCCCGAGCGGCTGATGCCCGGCAGCAGCGCGAGGATCTGCGCGGCGCCGATCAGCACCGCCTCGCCGACCCCCAGCTTCGCCAGCCGGACGTCAGTCGCCTCCTCGACGGAGACCGCCCGCATGACCAGCGTGTCCTCGGCGGAAAAGTCCACTGTGTCCGCTTCCTCCGCGGGCTTCTTCCGGGAGAACTTTTCGGCGGCGTAAAGGACACCGCCGTTGAGCGCGAGGAAGATCGCCGACGGCACCGGTTTGCCGAGGAAGTCGCGCAGCAGGCCTTCCAGGAGCAGGCCGGCCAGCCCGACCGGGATGGTGGCCAGCACCAGCAGCCAGGCGAGCCGCTGGTCCGGCGTGCGGACCTCGCGGTGGCGGACCGACGTCCACAGCCCGCCGATGATCCGCACCCAGTCCTTGCGGAAGAACAGGACCAGCGCAAGCGCGGTGGCGACGTGCATCGCCACCAGCACCGCGAGGTACGGCGAATCCTTCCCGATGCTCAGGTCCCGCTGCCACGAGCCGCCCAGCCAGGCGGGCAGCAGGATGCTGTGGCCGAGACTGGACACCGGAAACAATTCCGACACGCCTTGCAGCGCGCCGACGACAATTGCCTCGAGATAGGTCACCGCGGACATTCCGTACCCCTTTTTCCACATCCCGACACCGGAAAGTACCGGGCCTTTCGCAAGCGCCGGGCAAGGGGGACGACCGGGCTCAGCGTCCGCACAGGATCTGTTCACATGCATGAACATCAGTCATGTTCTTGACTGGTGTTCGGCTCGTGGCTTAGCGTTTAGCCCGTCGCCGCCACGACGAAGCATCGAACCTCGACGAGGAGGACGGGAATGCGTGTGCGGATCGCCGGCCGTCGTGATCACTCCGACGGCCTCGGCCGGGGCACCCGGATCCGGCCGGCAGTCACCTTTCACCTCGGAGAATGCGCGGAAGCGGCCGCGGGCCGCTGACGCACCCGGACGGGGACCCGCTCAGCCCGGCGGCGGGGGCGGGTCCCCACCTTTCTTGGTCGTCGTCCCGGCACCCGGCGGCGGGGCGTCGGGGCGACGGCCAAGCCCCTGCGGCACAGTGCTTTCCGATACGGCACAGTGACGGACATGGACGAGCTGTACCCGCCGATCTCCCCGCGCGCCGAGGGATTCCTCGAAACCGGCGACGGGCACCGGATCCGGTGCCAGGAGGCGGGCAACCCGGCCGGGAAACCGGTCGTGGTGCTGCACGGCGGCCCCGGCAGCGGGATCGCCCCGATGGCCCGGCGGCACTTCGACCCCGCGGTCTACCGGATCGTCCTGTTCGACCAGCGCGGCTCGGGGCGTTCGACGCCGGACGCGGGCGACCTCACCGCGAACACCCTGTGGCACCTGGTCGCCGACATGGAACTGCTGCGCGACCGGCTCGGCATCGAGCGCTGGCAGCTCTTCGGTGGCTCCTGGGGCGCGACCCTCGCGCTCGCTTACGCCGAGACGCACCCTTCGCGCGTCAGCGAGATCATCCTGCGCGGGGTGTTCACCGTCCGGCAGAGCGAGCTGGACTGGATCTACCGCGGCGGCGCGGCCCACCTGTTCCCCCGGGAGTGGGAAGCGTTCCTCGCCCCGCTCCCGGCGGCGCTCCGGGAGGACCCGCTGGCGGGGTACGCGGTGCTGCTCGACGACCCGGCCGAGGAGGTCCGCCACCGCGCGGCGGTGGCGTGGAGCACCTGGGAAGGCGCGACGGTTTCGGTGCTGCCGCAGGAATCGTTCATCCGCCAGTACGCGGACCCGGCGTTCGCGTGGACGTTCGCCCGGCTCGCGGTCCACTACTTCACCCGGGGCGCCTGGCTCGACGACGGCCAGCTGATCCGCGACGCGGGCAAGCTCGCGGGCATCCCGGGCGTGATCGTCCAGGGCCGCTACGACACGGTGTGCCCGCCGGTCACGGCGTACGAGCTGCACCGGGCGTGGCCCGGTTCGGAGCTGAAGCTGCTCGAAGGAGCCGGGCACGCGGTGACGGATCCGGGCGTCCTGGCCGCGTTGCGGGCGGCGACGGATTCGTTCCGGCCCTAGGGCTCAGGCGGCACCCGGCTCCGGATCGGGGGAAGTGCCCGCCGGGCAGACGGCTGAACGATCCGGGGGCCGACCGGAGCTCAGGGCCCACCCATCAGCGCGTAACCCACGAAGCAGCCGGGATCGGCTCGCACGAGAACGGTCAACGGAGTCCCCGCGGGCACCGGCCGGGTGACGAACACCGCGTGCGCTGCCCCGAACACCGTGCTCACCTCGTCGACCTGGATCAAGGACGTTTCGTCGCCGCCGAACCGGGCCGGCGGCACGCAGGGTGGCTTGCCGGTGGCACACCAGCCGGCCCCGGCGCAGGTCACGTCGCTGTGGTAGTCCCGGCCGGCGTGGTGGATCCGGTACGGGAGCCCGTCGGCGCCCGGCAGGGCGTACCCGAAGTGGTTGGCCGTCCACGGCAGGACGACCCACCCGCCCGCCGCCAGGAGCACGACCACGAGCGCCACCACAGCGACCCGTTTGCCCGTCATGCAACCGGGACGCCCGGCACGGCTCCGGCGTTGCTCAGGTCTGCAGCGCCACCCAAAGCTCGGCGCGGACTCCCGGTGAGTCCAGGTCGCGGCCCAGCAGCTCGTGTGCCTTGGTGATCCGGTTGCGCAGGGTGTGCCGGTGGACGCCGAGCCGCGCGGCCGCCACGTCCCAGTGGCCGTGGTGCTCCAGCCAGCAGCGCAGCGACTCGACCAGGTCGCCGCGGCCGGTTTCGTCGTGGCGGCGCAGCGGGGACAGCAGGTTCTCGCCGTAGATGCGGGCCACGACGGGGTCGATGAGCGACAGCAGGCCGCGGGCCGAGTGCTCGGCGTAGGTGACCAGCGGCTTGCCTTCGGCTTCAGCCGCGCGGGCCGCGAGGTCGGCTTGCTCCGCTCCCGCCGCGAAGTTCTCGAGCGGCACCGGGTCGGCGAGGCCCGCGTACATCGGCCCGACGCTCGCGGCCGCCGCCAGCGCGCGGTCCAGCACGTCGCCGCCCGAGCGGCCGGCCACCAGCACCGCCGAGCCCGACTCGGCGAAGAACAGTTCAGGCTCGCCCTCGAGCGCGTCGCACACCCGGCGCCGCTGGCCGGGGCCGCCCACCAGCGCCACCAGCGCCCACGGCGGCTCCGGCGGATCGCCCCACACCGTCGTCATCACCCCGAAGGCCAGTTCGCAACGGCCTTCCGCCAGCAGGTCGACCAGGCCGGTCCGCAACGACCGCCACGCGTGCGTGAGCTTCACGTCCTGTTCCAAGGCCAGGGAAAGCAGGGCGACCGCGGTGTTCACCACGTGCCGGCCCGCGGTGTCGAGCGGCACGGCCGTGCCGACCGCGAGCGCCCGGCGCACCCGCGTGGGAAGGGTCTGCAGCACCACTTCGTGGCCATCGAGCTCGAAGACCCGCATACCCGAACGAAGCAGTTTCAGTTCTTCGCGTACTTCGTCGGCGTAGGAATGGGCAACCGCGGGAGCGGCCCCCTCGACGCCCACGGTGTCGAGCAACAGCACCCAGCCGTCGACCAGCTTCGCCAGCTTGCGCAGCACCCCCGCCGGGCCGCCCTTGCCGACCGCCGTGCGGGTCAGGTCCTGCTGGGCGCGGCCGATGCGGACCGTCGTCGCGTACTCGTCGGCCGCCACCGCGCGCGAAACCGCGCGGGTGATCGCGATGAACGGCGTCTTCCGCGGCACCTCCAGCACCGGGAGCCCCACCTCGGCCGCCGTCGCCACGAGGGCCCGCGGGACCTCGTCGTGGCTCAGCCCGACACCGAAGCCGAGGCCGGCGACCCCCGCGTCCACGAGACGGCGCACGTAGGCCGGTGACGTCTCTTCGTCCAGGGCCAGACCGGTGGTGAGCAGCAGCTCGCCGCCCTCGAGGAACGCCTGGGGGTCGGTCAGCTCCGTCGGGTGGACCCAGCCGATCGGGCGGTCCAGGAGATCACTGCCGGTCAGCACCCGCAGCCCGAGCGGGCGCTCGGCGGCCAGCCCGGCCAGCGTGAGTGCCATAACGGCCAATCCTACGCGTCGAGTTGGCCGGAACGGCCAGCTGACGACGCCCGGCGGGGCACTCATCCTGAGGACGTCCACCGACTTCCCAGGAGCACGCCGTGACCGCAAGCACCACCGCCGGGCCGCAGGCCCCGGCGCCCCGCCAGCGCAGGCTGCAGACCGAGATTCCCGGCCCCCTCTCGCGCGAGCTGCAGCAGCGCCGCGCCGCCGCCGTCGCCGCCGGGGTCAGCTCGGTGCTGCCCGTCTACGTCACCTCCGCCAGCGGCGGCCTGCTCACCGACGCCGACGGCAACGTGCTGATCGACTTCGGCTCCGGCATCGCGGTGACCAACGTCGGGCACTCCGCACCGGCGGTGGTCGACCGCGTCCGCAAGCAGGCCTGCTGGTTCACCCACACCTGTTTCATGGTCACGCCGTACGAGGGGTACGTCGAAGTTTGCGAAGCGCTGGCCGAGCTGACGCCGGGCGACCACGCGAAGAAGTCGGTGCTGTTCAACTCGGGCGCCGAAGCCGTCGAGAACGCCGTGAAGATCGCGCGGGTCGCGACCGGGCGCCAGGCCGTCGTCGTGTTCGACCACGCCTACCACGGCCGCACCAACCTCACGATGGGCATGACCGCGAAATCCGTGCCCTACAAGCACGGCTTCGGCCCCTTCGCGCCCGAGGTCTACCGCGTGCCGGGCTCGTACCCGTTCCGCGACGGCCTGTCCGGCCCCGAAGCGGCGGCGCTGGCCATCGACCGGATCGAAAAGCAGATCGGCGGTGACCAGGTGGCCGCGGTGGTCTTGGAACCGATCCAGGGCGAGGGCGGCTTCATCGAGCCCGCGCGCGGTTTCCTGCCCGCGATTGCGGCTTGGTGCCGCGAAAACGGCGTCGTGTACGTCGCCGACGAGGTCCAGACCGGCTTCTGCCGCACCGGGTCGTGGTTCGCCTCCACCGACGAGGACGTCGTGCCGGACCTGATCGCGACGGCCAAGGGCATCGCCGGCGGCCTGCCGCTGTCCGCCGTCACCGGCCGCGCTTCCCTGCTCGACGCGGTTCCCCCGGGCGGCCTCGGCGGCACGTACGGCGGCAACCCGATCGCGTGCGCCGCGGCGCTCGGCTCGATCGAGACGATGAAGACCGAGGACCTCGCCGCGTCGGCCAAGCGCATCGAAGGCGTCGTGCTGCCGCGACTGCGGGCGCTGGCCGCCGAAACGGGCGTCATCGGCGACGTCCGCGGACGCGGCGCGATGCTGGCCGCGGAGTTCGTCAAGCCCGGTTCGGCGGAGCCCGACGCCGACCTCACCAAGCGCGTCGCGGCGGCCTGTCACCGCGCCGGGGTCGTCGTGCTGACCTGCGGGACCTACGGCAACGTCGTCCGGCTGCTGCCGCCGCTGTCGCTGGCCGACGACCTGCTCGACGAGGGCCTCTCGGTGCTCGAACACGCGGTCCGGACGGAGGTCCGCGCATGACGTTCCCGTTCTGGGTCGCCGGGAAGCCGGTGACCGGCGGCGCGACGGCCGTCGTCCGCCATTCGTTCGACGGCTCCTCCGCCGGGTCGCACTTCGTTCCTTCTCCGTCGGACGTCGAGGCCGCGGTGCAGGCGGCTCACGACGTCGCCGACGAGTTCGCGACGCTGCCCGCGCACGTCCGCGCCGGGGCGTTGGACCACGTGTCCCGTTCGCTGGGTGAGCGGTCCGAAGAGATCGCTTCGCTCATCACGGCGGAGTCGGGCAAGCCGCTGAAGTGGGCGCGCGGCGAGGTGGGGCGCGCGGTCTCGACGTTCCGCTGGGCGGCGGAGGAGGCTCGCCGCTTCTCGGGCGAGCTGCAGCGACTCGACACGGACCCCGGCGGCACCGGCCGGCTGGCGCTGGTCCGGCGGGTGCCGCGCGGCCCGGTGCTGGGCATCACGCCGTTCAACTTCCCGCTGAACCTGGTGGCGCACAAGGTGGCGCCGGCGATCGCGGTCGGCGCGCCGATCGTGCTCAAGCCGGCGCCGGCGACACCGCTGACGGCGTTGCTGCTGGGCGAGATCCTGGCGTCGGCGGACCTCCCGGCGGGGTCGTGGTCGATCCTGCCGGTGGGCAACGAGACGGCGTCCAGTCTCGTCGAGGACCCGAGGCTGCCGGTGGTGTCGTTCACCGGCTCGGTCCCGGTCGGCTGGGCGATCCGCGACCGCGTCCCGCGCAAGCACGTGGCGCTGGAGCTGGGCGGCAACGGCGCGGTCCTGGTCTGCCCGGATTGGCCGGACCTGGACTTCGCGGCGCAGCGGATCGCGACGTTCGCGATGTACCAGGCGGGGCAGTCGTGCATCTCGGTGCAGCGGGTGTACGCGCACACTTCGGTGTTCGACGCGCTGGCGGAGAAGGTGCTCGCCGAGGTCCGGGCGTTGCGCACCGGCGACCCGCGCGCGGAGGGCGTCGACGTCGGCCCGCTGATCAACGTCGACGCGGCCAACCGGGTCTCGTCGTGGATCGCGGCCGCGGTGTCTTCCGGCGGCCGCCTGCTCACGGGCGGCGGGCAGTCGGGGGCCACGGTGGAGCCGACGGTGCTGGCGGACGTCCCGGAGGACGCGCCGGTGATGGCCGAGGAGGTGTTCGGGCCGGTGGTTTCGCTGGTCCGGGTGCCATCGGTGGCCGACGGGGTCGCGCGGATCAACGCGTCCCGCTTCGGGTTGCAGGCGGGCGTGTTCACCCGCGATGTGCCGACGGCGTTCTCGGTGTCGGCCGCGTTGAAGGTGGGCGGGGTGATCGTCGGGGACGTGCCGAGCTTCCGGGCGGACCAGATGCCGTACGGCGGGGTGAAGGATTCGGGCGTGGGCCGCGAGGGCCCGGCGGCGGCGATGGCGGACTTCACGGAGGAGCGGGTAACGGTTTTGACCGGTCTGACGCTGTAAGCCGGGTGAGACCGCTGATCCTGCTCGACGTGGACGGCCCGCTGAGCCCGTGGGCGGCCCCGCGTCACGCGAAGCCCGCCGGCTACGTCGAGCAGTCGCTGCGGCTCTCCCGCTGGAGCCGCAAGCGGCTGCGGATCTGGCTGAACCCGGCCCACGGGCCCGCGCTGCTCGCCCTGGCCGGTTCCGCGAACGCGGAGCTGGCCTGGGCGACCAGCTGGGAACACCGGGCGAACCGCCAGGTGGGTCCGGCGATCGGCCTGCCGCGGCTGGCGGTGGTCGAGTTCGCCGGCCCTCAGCCGGCGTGGAAGTTCGGCCCGGTGGCCCGCTTCGCCGCGGGCCGCCCCCTGGCCTGGTTCGACGACGACTTCGACCTGTTCCCCGAGGCCCGGCAGGCGTTCGTCGAGCGCCGGGCGGGCGTCCCGACGGAGCTGATCCCGGTCGACGCGCACACCGGCTTGACGAGCGAGCACTTCGAGCGCCTCGAAGCCTGGCTGAGCGGCCTGGAATGCGGTCGGGAGGCCTCATGACTCTGCCCCGCAGGGGTTCGCGGCGGATCACCGTCGACGGCACCGACTACCGCTGGGCGGTCCGCCGCAAGCCGACCTACTCGCAGGGGATCGGCGCCACCATGACCTTCGCGGTCGAGCTCGCCGAGCGGCCCGGCGCCACCCTCGTCGTCGACACCGGGCGGCCGCGGCCGGACAACTGGCTCCGGCTCGCGACCGAGCCCGTCCGTCCGCCGGAGGTTGCCGAAGCCGTGCGGGCCGCGCTCGCGCGAGGCTTCGACTTCACAGTCCCGCCAAAGCCTCCGTCAACGCGGCGTGCGCGTCGACCAGCGACGGCCCGTACCAAGTGAGATACCGGCCCGACACCAGGAGGTACCGCGCGTCCGGGAAGTGGTCCGGGCCGTCCTCCTCCGTGAACGCGTACGGCTCGTCCGGCAGCACCAGCAAATCCGCGTCCGCCGCGAAACGCGCCCTCAGCTCCTCCACGTCCGGGCGCGGGTAGCGCTCCTCCGCGTTCGCGTACGCGTTCGCCACGCCGACGCGGCGCAGGACGTCACCCGCGAACGTGTCGCGGCCCAGGACGATCCACGGCTTGCGCCACACCGGGACCACCGCGTGGAACCGGACCGGCCGGACCCCGCGCCAGACCTCTTCCGCGGCCACCAGCCAATCCGGCTCGCTGAGCTCGTACGCCTGCGTCAGGATCCGGCGCAGCGAGCCCAACGCGGCGGGCACCGAAGCCGCCGCGGCCATCACCCACACCGGGATTCCGTTGGCGCGCAGGCGTTCCACGTCCTCCGGGCGGTTCTCCTCCGCGTTCGCCAGCACCAGGTCCGGCGCCAGGTCGAGCACCCGGTCCAGCTTCGGGTACTTCGACCCGCCCACGCGCGGCACGTCCAAAGTGGATGGATGCGTGCAGTAGTCCGTCGCGCCGGCGAGGCGTCCGGGTGCGCTGACCTCGACCGCTTCGGTCAGCGACGGCACGAGCGACACCACCCGCGAAGCCGGTCCGGACAGCGGCACCGGCTCACCGAGATCGTCGACGAGGTAGGTCATGCGCGTTCGAACGACACCTTCCGCTTGTCGACGTCGACCGCGGTCAGCCGGACCGCGATCCGCTCGCCCGCGGTCAGCCGCTCCCCCGCGCACTTCGCCATCACCGTGGGGTCCTCGACCAGGATCTCCGCCTTGTTCTCGTCCGCGCGCAGCACCACCGCGCTGAACTCGCCGCCGACGTGCTCGGCCAGCACCCACGCCTCGACCTGGTCGATGCACGCGCGCTCGACCTTCGCGGCGAGGGTGTCCGATGCGCTCATCCGCTCCGGGACGTCGGCCAGCGCCGCGCGCACCCACTCCGGGACCTCGCGGCCGGCCGAGACGGCGAGGCAGATCTCCGTGGCGAACCGGTCGACCAGCCGCCGGATCGGCGCCGTGACGTGCGCGTACGCGCCGCCGATGCCCGCGTGCGTCGTCAGCGCCGGCAGCTCGCCGTCGAACGCCGTGTAGCCCGCGCCGCGCAGCAGCCGTGTCGTGTCGGCGTAGAGCGCCATCGACGCCGGCTGCCCGGGGTCCAACCGGGACAGGAATTCGGAGACGGTCGTCTCGGGCGCCCACACGATGCCCAGCGCTTCGGCCGAGCGGCGCAGCCAGTCGATGGCCTCGGGCTCCGGGTCGGGCAGCGTGCGCAGGACGCCGATCCGCGCGTCGAGCATGATCCGCGCCGCGGCCATGCCGGTGAGCAGCGAGATCTCGGCGTTCCAGGCGTCGACGGCGGTGCGCGGGCGGCGGGCGAGCACCCAGCCACCGTCCGGGTCACCGGTGATTTCCTGCTCCGGCAGCTGCAGCTCGACCGCGCCGCGCCGGACGGCCAGTTCGCGCCGCCGCCGGCCCAGCTCGGGCAACGCGGCCACCGACGGGTGCGGGTTCCCGGCGTCGAGCGCGGCCTGCACCGTCTCGTAGTCGAACTGCTCGGTGGACCGGACCAGCGCGCGGCGGACGCGGGTCGCGGTCGGCTCGCCGGCGTCGTCGGTCTCGATGGTCCACAGCACCGCGGGCCGGACCTCGCCGGGCAACAGGCTGGCCGCGCCTTCGGACAGCACCGGCGGGTGCAGCGGGACGTTGCCGTCGGGCAGGTAGAGCGTCTGCCCGCGCTGGCGCGCCTCGCGGTCGAGCGCGCCGCCGGGCGGGACGAACGCGGCGAGGTCGGCGATGGCGTAGTGCACGCGGAAGCCGTGCGCGGTCTTCTCGACGACCATCGCCTGGTCGAGGTCCTTGGCGCCGGGCGGGTCGATGGTGACCAGCGGCAGGTCCGTCGCGTCCTCCCGGGGACCCGCGCTGGCCAGCGGATCCAGCACCGCCGCCTCCGCCTCGGCCAGCACCTCGGGCCCGAACGACTCCGGCAGCGAAAACTCGGCACGCAGGGGGCCGAAGTCCCCGCCCGCCGAGTGTGTCCTGATCACGAGGGGAGGCACCCCCCAACCCTAACCCGAGCCGGGCCTCCTGATCGCCCGATCGGGCGCGGGCCGGTCGGGTGTACGTTGCCGAGGTTGAAATGAAAACCGTCATCATTGCCAGAAGGGGATTCCGACCGTGAAGATCGCGTTCGTCGGCAAGGGCGGCAGCGGCAAGACCACGTTGTCGTCGTTGTTCGTCGCGTACCTCGCCGACGCCGGCTTGCCGGTGCTCGCCATCGACGCCGACATCAACCAGCACCTCGCGGTGGCGCTCGGCGCGACCGAGGAGGAAGCGCTCGCCTGGCCGACGCTGGGCGACAACATGGCGCTGATCAAGGACTACCTGCGCGGCGACAACCCGCGGATCCCGGACGCGGCGTCGATGATCAAGACGACCCCGCCGGGCCGCGGGTCGAGGCTGGTCCGGCCGTTCGAGGACAACCCGGTGTTCTCGGCGTGCTTCCGGCAGCTGGGCGGTGTGCGGCTCGGCGTCACCGGCCAGTTCGACGAGGACGACCTCGGCGTCAAGTGCTACCACTCGAAGGTGGGAGCGGCGGAGCTGCTGCTGAACCACCTGGTGGACGTCGACGGCGAATACGTCGTGATGGACATGACCGCGGGCGCGGACGCGTTCGCTTCGGGGCTGTTCACCCGGTTCGACGTGACGTTCCTGGTGTGCGAGCCGACGGTCCGGAGCGTGGGTGTGTACCGCCAGTACGCGGACTACGCCCGCGACTTCGGCGTGCGGCTCGTGGTGGTGGGCAACAAGGTGACGGACGCCGACGACGTCGAGTTCCTGCAGGACCAGGTCGGCTCCGCATTGCTGGGCTGGATGTCGGCGTCCCGGCACGTGCGTGCGGCGGAGCGCGGCGCGGCCCGGCCGATCACCGAGCTCGAGCCGCGCAACCTGGAGACGCTGAGTTCGATGCGGGCAGCGGTCGACGCGGAACAGCGCGACTGGGCGCGCTACCAGCGCCAGGCGGTCGAGTTCCACCTGCGAAACGCCCGCGCCTGGGCGGGCGCCGACCTCGTCTCGCAGGTGGACCCGGAGTTCGTCCTCAGCCCGCAGCTGACGGTTTAGTCGTCTTCCTCGGCATCGGCCCGCCGGGTGCGCTCTCGCGCGATGTCGAGGGCGCGCCGGGCGGTGGCCTCGTCCGGGTACGGGCCGAGCAGGTCGACGCTGCGGCTGCGTTCGAGGTGCTCGACCTGGTGGGTGCGGGTGTTGTAGTACCACCCCTGGTCCGGGTTCGGGTCTTTGGACATGCTCCTAGGTTCGCACCCGCGGCCCGGGCTGTCAGCGCTTGTACCGGTAGGGGATCTCGGTCGGCTGCCCGGTGGGGCCGAAGTCCTGGGGTTCTTCGGGCTCTTTGGGTTCGGTGAATTCGTCGAACCAGCCACGCGCGGTACCCCGGGGAGGGGTCTCGGGCTCTTGCCGCGAGGGCTGCGGGAGGGGGGTGTCCCGCCCGGGGAAAACGGGCCGCGCGTTCGGCGCCGCGGGCGGAACGGGCGGCATGGTCCCGGGCCCCGGGAAGACGGGCCGCGCGGGCGCGGCATGCCGGGCCGGGAAGGGCTGCGGGGTCGACTCCGGACCGGGAAAGACCGGCTTGGGACGTGCTGGTGGGGTGGGGTTCGGGGGTGGGGTGGTGCTTTGTGCGGGGTTGGGAAGCGGCGGGGTGCCCGCGGCCGGGGTGATGCGTGGTGCGGGTGTGGCGCTGGGGGCCGGGATGGCGCCTTGCGTGGGAGCGGGCGGGGTGCCGGGGGCCGGGGCGATGCCTTGCCCATGAGCGGGCGGAGTGCCGGGGGCCGGGGTGGCGCCTTGCGTGGGGTGGGGAATCGGCGTGGTGCCGGGTGGCGTGGGAGTAGCGGCCGGGCTGGTGCCGGGCGTCAGCGGGGAACCTGCTGAGCCGGTGCTTTGCGCCGAGCCGGGCACCTGAGGGGTGCCGGGTACCGCGGGCGAGCCCGCCGGACCACTGGCAGGCGCGTAGCCGGGCCCTGGCGCGGAGGGGCCTGCCTGTCCCATGTCAGGCGCCACCGGGGAACCTGCTCGGTCGGCACCGTGCGCCGAGCCGGGCATCTGAGGCGTGCCGGGCATCGATGGAGACCCGACCGAGCCACTGCCAGGCGCGTAGTTCGGCACTGGCGTGGAACCAGTGAGGTCCGTGCCTTGCGTAGGCGCGACATCCGGCTGGTGGATGGGCCCGGCTGCGGGGCTCGGGACCGGCGAGGCGAAGGTGGTGGGGCTGGGTGCGACGGGAGGGTCGGCAGGGCTGGTGCCGCGGTCGGGCGCTGCGCCCGACACAGGGCTGGCGCCGTGTATGGGACTGGCGCCCTGCGTGGGGGCAGCGCCGGGCGCCGGACTGAGGCCCGATGCGGAGGCCGGCACCGGGCCGAGGCCGGGCGCCGGCAGGTCCGCGGGTCCCCAAGGGGGCTTGGGCAGATGCGAGCCGAGCATCGGTGGTTGCGCCTCTGGCGGAGCAGGCTGAGGCGCATCACCCGAGGCTGCCGTTGGCTGGGAAGCCATATCGGGTGCCGTCGGCGGTTCGGCGGCCGGTTGCACGCCGCCGGAAGCAACCTCCGGCTGCGAGATGGCACCGGGTGCCTGTGATTCGGTGGGCGACTGCACTCCCGTGGGAGCCGCCGCCTGGGAAGCCGCATCGGGGGCCGCCTGCGATTCAAGGGCTGGCGGCGCGTCGGCCGAAGCAGCCGCCGGCTGCGAACCAGCGTCGGACGCCTGCGATTCGGCAGGCGATTGCACTCCCGAAGCAGCCGCCGACGGCGAAGCCGCATCGAGGGCCGCCTGCGATTCAAGGGCTGGCGGCGCGCTGACCGGAGCAGCCGCCGGCTGCGAACCAGCGTCGGACGCCTGCGATTCGGCAGGCGACGGCACTCCCGAAGCAGCCGCCGACGGCGAAGCCGCATCGAGGGCCGCCTGTGATTCAGGGGCGGCCGGCGCGCCGGCCGAAGCAGCCGGCTGCGGAACCGCTTCGGGGGCCGCCTGCGGTTCGGCGGCCGGTTGCGTGTCCGGTGGCGTTGGGGGCTGCGAACTCGCAGATGGGACTTCCAGCGGCGCGGTGGACGAGCTTGGCTGGGAGTCCGCCCTCACGGGCTGGATCGGTTCCGCCGGTGCGGGCGCGGCCGGCTCGGGACGGCCTGCCTCGGCCGCCGGGGCTTCGGCGGGTGTGAGTGCGACTGCCTCGGCTGGGGGATCTTTCGGCCGCACTTCTTCGGCCGCCGCAGGTTCCGTCGCCTCCGGGTGAGCAGCATCATCTGGCGCCGGTCCGGCTGATGCCGATACGGCAGCCTCAGACCCGCCCGCCTCCCGCGGCGCGGCAACTTCCGGCTGGTCGGAGCCCGGTGGCACCGATTCTGGCGCAGCATCGGACCGGCTCACATCCCGCGGCGCCGATGCGGGCGAACCCGATTGGGCAGTCTCTGGCCGATCCACCTCGTCCGCTGCCGGGGCAGGAACCTCTTGCCGATCCGCAGACTCCGACTGCACCGGCTCACTTGGTGCCGAAGTAGCGACCTCCGGCTGGTCAAGATCCCGAGGCACCGACTCCACCGGTGACGGGGCAACATCTCGCCGATCCGCATCTCCCGACGCCGGTTCGCCAGGGGCCGAGGCCGCAGACTCCCCCGAGACCGGTTCGCCTGAGGCCGGTGCAGCAGCGCCTGGTCGGTCCGTGTCCTGCCCCACCGGTTCACCCAGGGCCGACGCTGCAACCTCCTGCCCCACCGACTCGCCCGGGGCCGACGCTGCAGCCTCCGGGTGGTCTACATCTTGCGGCGTCGGAGCCGGCCGCGGCTCGGGGCGAGATTCCTCTCCCCCCGCAGGCTCGCTCACCAATGCCGCAGCCTGCTCAGGCGCCGCTGTCTCGGGCGACGACGACACTCCACGCTCGCCCACCACCACCGGCGAAACCACAGCAGGCTCTGCCGCCGGAACAACAGTCTCCGGGCGAACTGACGACTCCCCAGCCGATGGCCGCTGCTCCGCGCGCTCGTCCTGAGCCGGGGCCGCCGCGTGCCGGGGGGATGACTGGGGGGCCTTTACCGGGCCCGGCAGTTCCGACTCGGCCGTCACCGACCACTGCGGCTCCGCCGCCGCCGAGGGGGCAGACGCGGCCGGAGACGTGGCAGACGCAGCCGCCGGTGGCGCCGGGTCGTGGCGGCGGCCCGGCTGCGGTGCGTACATGTGCTGCTCGGGCGTCCCCGGCACCGACTGCGCCGGGGGCGGGTGCGGCACCGTTCGCCAGACCGGGGCCGGGCCGATGTTCATCGGGGCCGGCGCTGCCGCCGGGACGTGGCCTGACGGGGATGCCGCCGGGGGTGCCGGGCGGGCCGCCGGCTTGGGGATCGGGTCCAGGCTCGAGACCAGCACCGATGTGTTCTCGGGGTCCAGGACCTTCCGGCCGCTCCGCTCGCGGTAGACCATCTCGCCGTCCGCGTCCATCTCCACCAGGTAGCCCGCCTCCGCGAGCTGCTCCTCGTCGAGGTCCGCCAGCTTTTCGTAGCGCGACGGCACCACCCGGTAGATCGGCCACGCCAGGCCCGCGTGCTCCGCGTGGAACTGGGCCAGCAGCGCCGCCATCTGGTGCTGCCACGGCAGCGACATGCCCTCGGCCAGCGAACGAGGCAGCACGACGTACCCCGCGTCCACTCCCGGGTAGCCCTGAGCGAGCTGGTCGGCCAGGGGGGTGCTGGACGCGGGCCGGGCGCTCTGCCGGGGCGGCTGAGGCGCGCCGAACAGCGCCGCCGGGTCACGGGGCTCGCCCGATCCGGGCTTGCCCCTCCTGCCGAATTTGCGTCCCACGTGCTCATCCTCTGCCAGTACGCGGCCACCTGCTCGTGGAAGGCGCCGCGACGTCGGGTGAATCGGTGCGATCCTGTCCAGGCCCTCGCGACCCATGCTAAACGCCGGGGCGGACCGCCTGCGGCACGAGTTGGCGCTCGCCGAACGAGAAGGCCCGGGTGTGCACCGGAACGCCGGTCTGCTGCGCTTCGACGACCTTGTCGTTGCCGAGGTACATCATCACGTGGTGAATCGCGGTGGGGTCCGACGGATCGGTGGAGAGGAACAGCAGGTCACCGGGCTGCGCCTCCCGTACCGGCAGCATCGCGCCCGCGTGGTACTGCTCGCGTGACGTGCGCGGCAGGATGATCCCGGCCGACTCGTAGGCCCGCAGCATCAGCCCCGAGCAGTCGTAGGAATTCGGTCCCGTGGCGCCCCACACATACGGCTTCCCCTGCTCGCCCAGCGCGAAACTGATCGCCTTCGCGGCGGCCTGGCTGGGCGGCAGCAGCGCCCCCATGCCGGTGCCGCACGCAACGACGTCGACGACCTGGCCGACCGACTCCACCAGCGTCGCCGCCATCGGCTCCCACTTGTGGTAGCGGTCCGGGAAGCCCGAGCGCTCCACCGCCTGGGCCGCGTCGCCCGGCCGCTTGTTCTCCCAGCCCCGCACCGCGAGCAGGACGTCGTAGAACTTGTTGACCGCGTACGTCGGGTTGGTGACCTCGGCGACCGAGCCCCAGTTCATCGACGGCCGCATCTGGAAGATGCCCTGGGAGTCGCGGTCGCCGTAGGTCAGGTTGTGCAGCCCGGACTCGGTCATCCCGGCCTGGATCGCGACCTGCCACGCGCGCGGCGCGAGCGTGCGCTGCTTGCCGATCGAGATGATCAGCGCGACGATGCCGCGCTGCTCGTCGTCCAGCTTCGACGCGTCGACCTTGCCGCGGTCGCCCTGGCCGGGCTGCGTCGGCCCGACCGAAGCGTCGCAGCTCATCAGGGACACACCGCGGGCCTGCGCCTGCTGGTTGTCGATGACGACCTTCGCGGCGACCGCGGTCACGACCAGGGCGCCGATCGCGAGGAACACGACCAGCCCCAGCCACAACCCCAGGCGCCGCACGGTCAGCTCGCCTGGTCGTAGTCGGCGACCCGCCAGCCGGCGTTCGTGCTCACCACCGTGATGGCCAGCTTCGGCCCGTCGGTCGGGACGGTGACCTGGACCGACTTGGGGTACGACGTGCCGGCGACCGGCTCACCGGTGACCTTCGTCGCCGGGATGTTCGCCGGGTCGACCGTCGACATCACCGGCAGGTACTCCTCGGTGGTGAACGGCTTCAGCTGCGCCAGCCACTGCTCGGAGGTCATCCCGGCCGGGTGGTTGACCCAGGCCGCGGCCCACTGCTTGGCGACGCGGATCGCGTCGGTGTTGGGCGTCGTCGGCGTCGGCGTGGCCAGCGGCGTGGACAGCCGCGTCGGCAGGTTGGACGTCGGGACCGGCGCCGCGATACCCGGCGCGGTCGTCGTCATCGAGGTGGTCGTTCCCGGCCCCGGTGGCGACGCCTTGGCCTGTGGTTTTCCGACGACCTTCGGCAGCACGACGCCGAGCGCGGTGACCAGGATCGCCAGGAACACCAGCGTTCCCATGAGGTGGCGGGGCGAGCGCAGCGGCCAGCCCCACAGGCGCCGGTAGACCGCGGTGCGGCCGCGGTTGGTGCGGATCGGCATCGGTCACCGCCCCATGACGTGGTCGGTGTCGCGCGGTTCCTCGCGGACCTCGATGCCCCGCGACGGCCGGTACAGCACGAAGACCGGCTTGCCCGCGACGACTTCGGGGTCGACGCGACGCGGCTGGGCGCGCACGCCCGGCATCCGCGGGGCGTCCTGCGCCGGGAAGTCGCTGAAGCCGGATTCGGGCGCGCGCAGGTCGGACGGCACGACGACGGGCTCGGGCTCGTCGCTCCAGCGCCGGTCGGCGACCGGCGAGGTGTCGACGCGCCGACTCTCCTCCCGCGTCGTCGGACGGCCACCCGCGCCGACGACGACGTACTCGCCGCCGTCGCCGTTGGCCGGGTTGTACTGGCCGAACACCGGGGCACCGGGACGGCGGCCCGCGGGCAGCGCGCCCGCGGAGCCACCGCCTCCGACGGCACCCGGCCACGCGCCGGACCAGGCGGCGGCCGGGCGGGAGGCGTTGGAGCCGTTGTCGAGGCGCTGGGCGTTGGCGAAGATCGTGGCTTCCGGCCGGAACCGGCCACCGCCGGCGGTGGCGCCGAGCGGACCGCGCTGCTCGCCGTCGACGACGTCGTCGGTGTCGCGCACGTTCTGCCAGAACTCGTCCTGCGGGGTCGGGCCGCTGCGGTTGCGCCGGAACCGGGAGAAGATCCCGCCGCCGGGCGACGGCACGGCGGCGCCGACCATGCTGACCGACATCTCGACCATCTGCCACAGCCGCCGCACCGGCCGCCCGACCATGAACAGCAGCACGGTGATGAGCCCGGCGAGCACCATCTGCGTGAGCATGTTCAGCGAGTTGCCGGCGTCGAAGATGGCCTGCAGCAGAAGGGCGTGCACGCCGGCGAGCACGGAGAGGACGACGAGGTTGAAGGCAACCCCGCCGGCCACCTTGAGCACGCGGCGCAGGATCTCCGGGTGCAGGAGGGCGACCAGGCCGATCAGCGGCGCGGTGAGCGCGAAGAGGCGGATGAGGACCTGCGCGAGCAGGACACTCGCCTTGGCCAGGAGCTGGAAGAGCGAGTAGACGAGGGCCTGGCCGAGGGAGAGGAACCCGGCACCGGTGCGACCGCCGGCTTCGCCGGTGAAGTAGCCGGTGGCGGGGCCGAGTTTGGTGGAGATGTCCTTGTAGGCGTTCTTTTTGCCGTCGATGACGGCCTGGTTGCCGTCGTCGCCGTTGCGCAGCTGCGCCCACGTGAACGCCTGCGCGTCCAGCAACGGACGGCCGAACTGTTCGGCCTGCGGCGCGGTCGGCGAACCGAACTCCCCGCGGATCCAGTTCTTGTAGACGATCTCGTTGTGCAGGTTCGTCGGCAGCACGTGCCGCACGACGCGGTTGTCGGCGTCGTCGACGAACCCGGCCTGGATGTTCGTCGTGGTCTGGACGATCGCCTTGTCGATCGGGTCGAAGTACCGCAGCATCGCCAGCGACGACGCGGCGAGCCAGACGCCCGCCAGCGCGTACAGCGCCCGTTTGCTGACCGCGGCGAGATCACCGCGCCAGATGTTGCGGAACAACATGATCGACATGACCAGCGCGACCAGCCCGAACAGCTGGGCGTAGATGTTGTTGTAGACCTTCTCCGCGCCCGACTTCACCGCGCTGTAGAGCGGGTTGAGCAGGCCGCCCTCGAGCACGGTGTAGTGCAGGGAGTTCGTCGCACCGACGATGTTCTTGCCCAGGTTGAACAGCTGGTTGCCGCCCCAGGTGTCGAGCGTCGAGCCCGGTGGCGTCAGGCTGATGCCGGAACAGTTCGTCTCGAAGGTGTTCCAGACGAGCCCGGCGTAGCTGTAGTCGACGTACGGGCTGCCCGCCTCACCGTGGCCCTCGGCGGGGTCGATCGCGCCGACCATGCCCGCGCCGGGGCGTTCGGGGTTCGGGGCCTCGCCACAGGCCGCCGCGCTCGCCGCCGGGGCGGTCGCGATGGCTTGCAAGCCAAGGACGAGCATGACCGCGAACATCGTCGCCTTGCGCCCCGGCGTGCGCCGCCCCGGCCGCGGACCTTCCTTGATCCGCCGCTTCAGCGAGTGCCACCCCGCGGCCAACGTCAGCAGGACCGCCAGCGTCAGCACGGTGTTCATGCGGCGTCCCGGCCGGTGCCGCCCTTTCCGCCTGAACGGGCGTGTTGCTGTTGCCCGTTGGACGGCTGGACGCCGCCCTCCACTTCGCCCGTCTCGGATGCCAAGGGGTCCGGTGCGCCCAGGAGGTTCTCGTCGGCCAGGCCGACCTCCAGTTCCGCCGCCAGCTCGAAGTCCTGCTCCAGCTCGATGTCGTCCTCCGGCGGGACCGCGACGTACGGCTTCTTCTCCTCCGATGGCAGCGCCAGCTCGTTGCCCGGACGCCTCGAGGGCGCCGCGTCCTTCGAACCCGGTGTCGTGTCCATGACCGCCCGGAGGTGGTCCAGGTGCGGGCCGGAGAAGTCGACGCGGATGCGCTCCACGCCGCCCGCGCCGTCGCCGAAGATGAACTGGCGGGGCTCGACGTCTCGCTCCAAGCCGCGCTGCTGGGCACCCGGACGGCGCCCCAATGCCGCCACGACCTGCTCGTACCCGACTCCGACGGGCACCTTCAGCAGCCGCAGCGCGTCGGCCTGGGCGTCGTCGTCGTCCAAGCGGCCGACGAACACCGAGTCCAGCAGGGCCACGAAACCCTGGATCTTCAGGAAGTCCGCCGGGATCTGGGACGACAGCAGGACACGGACGTTCCACTTGCGCGAGTCACGCGCGAAGCGGTTCATCAGCACACGCCCCGTCGGGACCTCGGACAGGAAGAACGCCTCGTCGATCCAGACGCCCTTGCGCATCTCCTTCGGCTTCTCGTACACCGACCGCTGGGTCAGCCACGCCGCCAGGTTCAGCATCTCGACGCCGAGGGATTCCGCGTCCGTCCAGTACTCGCGCGGGACACCGTCCTTCGGCAGGGTCAGCCCGGCCATCGTCAGGACCGTCAGGCGGTCGTCGCGGGTCTCGGAGTACGGGTCGGCGTCCGTCTCCGGGATGAGCAGCGCCATCCGCTCGCGCATCTCGTCGAGGAAGTCCGCGACGACGCCCGCGTGCTCGTGGTGCTCCGAAGAATCCCGGCGCAGGGCATCGATCACCTGGCCCGGGTCCGCGTCGAAGCGGCCCCCGACGGCTCGCACCGCGCGCAGCAGCACGATCCGCGTCTGCGCCATGCGCGACACCTCGTACGGCAGCACACCGCTCAGGACATCGAGGACGAGGCGCCTTCGGGTGGCACCCGCAAGGGCTTTCTCCCGGCGCCAGGAGCGCTCGGGGTCGTCCTCGTCCATGAAGTGCTCGATCAGCGGCTCGGCGACCACCCGGTACGGGTTCAGGATCCCCGGCTGGGCGTTGAGCAGGTTGATCGGCCGCGCGTACGGCCGCAGCTCCGGCAGGTCGCACAGGCGGGACAACGGACCCGAAGGGTCGAGGATCGTCCAGTTCGCCCCGGCGCGCAGCGTCTTGTAGACGATGCCGCCGCCGAGGAACGACTTACCACCACCCAGGCCCGCCACCATGGCCGTCAGGCCGGAGCCGTCGCGGATCTCCTGGGCCATCCACGGGTCCCAGGCCACCGGGCGCCGGGTCGCCGTGCACGTCTCGCCGAGCAGGATGCCGCGGCGGTCGCCGACCTCCGCGGTCGCCGTCGGGACCGCCGAGGACGCCCAGACCACCGAGCCGCGGCGCATGTACGCCGCCGAGGCCAGCGGCTCGCCCGGGATGAACTCCCGGGCCATCGCGTACTGGGCCTCGGGGTGCTCGATGGCGATCTTCGGCTTGTACAGGTCGAGCAGCTGCTGGGCCAGGCGCAGCGCGTCGCGCTCGGTCGGACCGGACACCGCCAGCCGCCACCAGGACCGCACGCGGGTGGCCAGCGCGGTGAAGCCCGACGTCATCTCGTCGTCGATCTCCAGCACCCGGCCGGCCTGCCGGGACAGCGACTGCGGCGGTTCCAGCTCGTGCTCGTCGGTGTAGTGCTTGACCTGCGAGCGCACCTTGTTCATCTGGCGCTGCAGCTCGCTGGCGACCTCTTCGGGGCGCCGGACGTAGATGCGCGCGGACACCTCGACCGCCGCCGGCAGCCGGTCGGCGTGCTGGATCCACGGGTCGTCGACCTCGGGGATCTGCAGGCCGTGCATCTGCCCAACGGTGAGCACGGCCAGGTGCCGCGAGACGCCGGCGTTGGAGCCGGTGCGGCCGCGGACGGTCACGGTCGGCGCGTACGGGTCGGCGTAGTAGTCGGCGGCGTCGGTGAAGCTGGCCAGGTCTTCCGGCTCCCAGGCCGCGCCCGGCACCGCGGGCATGTTCCGCGGGGCGGGCAGCCCGAGGGAGCACGAGCGGTGCATCAGCCAGGACATCTCCTCGGCGTGCACCGGGCGGCCTTCCAGCCCGGCGCTGCCAATGACCTGGTCGAGGTGCTCGACCTCGGAGTCCAGCGCGGTCAGCTCGGCGTCGACGGCCTCGGGGAGGATCTTGCGCAGCACCGGCGCGGCCCGTTCGACCGCGCGGTCGACCATCCGCCGGGTCTGCACCTGGACGCCGATGTAGACCTCTTTTTCGGCCATCGAGCGGCCCATCAGCTGCTGCTGCTCGCCGATCAGGTAGTCGTCGAAGGACAGCGCGCCCGGGACGTCGCCGGGGCGGTTGTGGGCGTTGTAGACGTGCGCCTCGGCCCACATCCGGATCGGGTAGGGGCGGTTCGTCACGCGCAGGTGCAGCCAGCGGCCCTGCAGCTCGGCGTACTGGCCGGCGATCGCGGCGATCAGGTCGCGGCGCTGCGAGTCCGAGCGGAACGACCAGCGCTGCGGCGCCAGCCGGTACCAGGCGTAGACCTCGACGCCGGTGCGGACCAGGTGCCCGTCGATGCTGCGCACCGCGATCGACGGGGTATACGCGGGAATCGCCTGCTCACCGGGCAGGCGCGCCTTGTTCCCCGAGCCGTTCCGCGACGCGCGGACCTGCTCGGGCGGTTGCCATCCGCCCGAGTGGGTGTCCCGACCCCGTTTTCCTCGGCTACCGCCGCGACCGAACAACGACTACCTCCCGGCCCGAGCCGAGTTGCCCCGGCTCCGACGCGCTCGTGGTGCTCCCTGGTAAATCGGCTCAGTGGCGCGAAGCGCCCCCATCGAGTGTGGTGGCGGGGGCATGGGTGAAGCCGCACCCGGCGGGCCGCCGTGGTGCTGGTACTGCCGCCTGCGGCGGTGCTTCGGCAGCGGGCGCTCGGCCCGCACCCGGACGCGGCTGGCGCTGACCGCGCCCCCGGTGCCCGTGGTCCGTGCGCGGGGGGTGTTCAGCTCGCGGCCGGCCATCGCGACCACGGTGCCGAGCGGGCGCTCGTGGCTGATCTTGGCCGTGAGCAGGCGGGTGATCGCGATGGTCGCGATGAACCCCCACGCCGTCGAGAAGAACCCGAAGCTCCACCCCGCCCAGCGTTCGACGCCGAGCACGACGAAGAACGTCGGGATGCCGATGAGCCAGGCGACGTACCGGGCTCTCCAGGGAAAAGTCGCTTTCGGCGGGCCGAGCCACACAGCGTCGACCCGGTAAACCTCGTCGTCGGTCCTGATGCGCACGCGGACCCCGTCTCAGCCGGTGAACAGGCCGGCGATCCACTGGCCCACGTTCACGCCCGCGCCGCTGACCGCGAGACCGATGATGGCGAGCGCGATGACCACGCCGGCGAGCCGGCGCATGACACCGGCGTTGTCGCCCTTACCGCCGCCCAGCCACAGGAGCAGGAGTGCGACGGCCAGCAGCACCAGGGGGATGACGTTGTCGAGCAGCCACTGGCGCACGTTGCCCGTGCCCAGTTCGCCGGCGGCCAGCGTGTCGAGGGTGGTCAAGGTCATCATCGCGATACTCCCGGTGCACGGTGGGGCCCGCGCGGCTCTGGCTCAGGCGGTGCTTCGAACAACATCATGGGGGCTACGAGGGGTAGTGGTCAAAGTGCGCAGCGTAGAGACCGGCTGGCTCGTCAACCGGCGCGCTGCGGATGGCACACGAAAACTCCACGCCCACCATCATCGCGGCAAGGGCCCTCGGGTTGAACCCCGGCCACCCATACTTCTCAGTGTGCTGACGAACTCACCCCATTGCCCGGGATTTGCTCACTCTGGGTACTGGTGCTCTGGCCGTTGTGCGGCTTGGAACAGTGTTGCATGACACGAACGGCCGCGTCTCCCGAGCCCGCTCTGTGACGACGGTCGGCCGGTCGGCGCCCATGTCGATCTTGACCGCGAGTGCTGTCCGTCACGGGGTGCCCGATACTTCACAACTTTTTCACTACATAGCGTGATCTTGACCCGTCGATCAGTTCTGGGACCGGCGGAAGACGCCGTCCGGGAAGGCGCCGGCTTCGACGACCCGGCGGCTGAGCCCATCGCGGGCCGCGTCAGCCAGTGAACGGCCCTTCTGCCGCTCACCAGCCAAGATGATCTTGAACTCTGGCACGGGACATCCTGATGTACGTGCGCACGATGTTCCGGCGGACGTGATCTCGGACCGCGATCAGGCCTTGCCCTGACGGAAGACGCCGTCCGGGAAGGCGCCGGCTTCGACGACCCGGCGGCTGAGCCCGCGGCAGAGTTCTTCGAGCCGGGCGGTCCGCTCGGCGCCGAGGTGGAGCCACGGCGCCCGCGCTGCGGACTCGGTCGCGATCTCGACCGCGGCGCGGACGGCGACGCCCGCCTCGGTCAGCCCGCCTTCGGCGTCGAGGATGCCGCGGCCGGTGAGCGCTACCTCGGCGGCCGTCCACTGCTCGTCGCTCCAGCCGCGGGTCAGCTTGGCCGGGGCGGTGGCGAACCCGCGGCCGGTGGCGACGTGGGTGACCAGGGCGTCCAGGCCGCTCAGGCCGTTCAGCACGAGGGCGGCGATGTGGCCGTCGCCGCGGTACTCGCGGAGCAGCGTGATCGCGTGCCAGAGCACGAGGTGCGGCTCGCCCGGCCAGGCGAGCCCCGCGTGCGCGGCGTAGAGGGGACGTCCTTCGCCGGTGCACCCGTTGCTCGCCTCGCGCGCGAGTTCGGCCGCCTCGGCGACCTCGTCGCTCTTCACGTGGTCGCCGAGCAGGCGGGTCAGCGCCTTGTCGACGCCTTCGAGCCGGGCGTCCAGGACCTGCTCCGGCGTCGCCAGGGACCAGGCGCGCGGGATCACGCGGGCGACGACCTCGGGGTTGAAGTTGTAGAAGGTGGCCGCGACGACCTCGGGCCCGACGGCGCCCATGGCCGCGGACCGGCTCGCGAAGTACGGCATCCGGCCCGGTCGCAGGCCGATGCCGGTGAGCGCGGCCTCGACTTCGGGCGCGAAGTACGAGAAAGCGTGCAAGGAATCGAAAGCCGACTTGAACCGCTTCTCGTCACCCGCCATAGCGGCACCCTACTACCGGGTAACCACGCGCGGGAACACGCGACGCCCCTCGGGGGACGGGAGGCGGACGAGCTGGCATGTAAGCCGGATCCTGTTCCCCGGTCGCCTTGCGGCTCGCGGGGCGGCGGCCATCCATCTCGGCCTGCCGTTGCCGGCAGGCTCCAGCGGCCTACCCGCAGGCTCGGACGGGCCGTCCTCGAACGCCTGCGCAGGAGCCCGGGGGCTCCCTCTTGGCCTTGCTCCGGGTGGGGTTTACCTAGCCGTCCCGGTCGCCCGGGACGCTGGTGGTCTCTTACACCACCGTTTCACCCTTACCCCCGCCCGCGCGAAGCACGGACGGGGGCGGTCTGTTTTCTGTGGCACTTTCCCGCGGGTCACCCCGGGTTGCCGTTAGCAACCACCCTGCCCTGCGGAGTCCGGACTTTCCTCGGGCCGGGTCGCCCCGGCTCGCGACCGCCCTGCCAGCTCGTCCGCAGGCTGGATCGTAGCTCAGCGGCCGGCCACCGCCCCGCTGTGGTGGCGGGGCCGGACCTCGGGCGGCGGCTCGGCGGGCGTCGGGTGCTGGCGGGCGAGTTCGGCCGTCCAGTGCAGGACGGCGGCGGGGCTGTCGAGGCCGATCAGGCCGACGAGCCGGCCCTGGCGGACGAAGCCCGTGATGGGCCGGGTGCCCGGCACCGGCGACTCCAGCAGCACGGTGTCGGTGGCGAGGGCGGGCCGGCCGGCGACCTGGATGCGGACGCCGTGCTGTTCGGACCAGTAGCGCGGCACCGGCGTGTAGGCCGGCGAACCCTGGGGGCCGGCGAGGAGGTTCTGGGCGGCGGCGCGGCTCATCTCGACGGCGTTGAGCCAGTGCTCCTCCCGGTGGGGCGTGGGGTCGAAGCGGAGGTTGGGCCAGCGGGCGACGTCACCCGCCGCGACGATCGTCGACGAGCCGACGACGTGGCAGGTGGGTCCGCAGACCACGCCGTCGTCGAGCGGCAGCTTGGCGCCGCGCAGCCAGGACACCGCCGGGACGCTGCCCACGGCGACGACGACGCAGGCGACCTCGAGGGCGCGGCCGTCGGCGAACTCGAGGCCGACGTGCGTGGGTGCGGGCCGCCAGCGGCGGATCGTGGTGCCGAGTTCGAGGCGGACGCCGCGGGCGGTGTGCAGTGCCGTGAGCCATTCCCCGATGTCGGGCCCGAGGACGTCGGCCAGCAGGGACCTCGCCCGTCCGAAGAGGACGACCTCGCGGTTCATCTCGCGGAGGCTGGAGGCGACTTCGCAGCCGATGAAGCCGTCCCCGATCACCGCGACCGGGCCGGGGTTGGTGGCGAGGGCGCGCTGCAGGGCGATCGTGTCGGAGAGGGTGCGGACGACGACCACGCGCGGGTGGCCGTGCGGCGCGCCGGGCATCCGGCGCGGTTCGACGCCGGTGGCGATGATCAGGCCGTCGTAGTGCAGTTCCTCGTCGCGGAGGTGGACGACCTGCCGGTTCGGCGAGAGCGCGGTCACCGGCGTGTCGAACCGCCATTCGGCGTCGACTTCGAGCGGGTCGGCGAGCAGCGTGTCGGCCCGGCTGACCGCGCCGGTGAGCAGCTGCTTGGACAAGGCCGGGCGGTGGTAGGCGATGTCGGGTTCGGCGCCGAGGACCACGACTTCGCCGTCGAACCCGACTTCGCGCAGCCGTTCGGCCGCGCGCAGGCCGGCGAGGCCGGCTCCGGCGATGACGATGCGTTCGCTCATCGGGTGGCTCCCAACAGGTGGATGGCTCTCATGGGGCAGGCGCGCGCGGCGGCCTGGACGTTCGGGACGAGCTGGGCACCCGGGCGCTTCTCGTAGGCGAGCTGCCCGTCGAGGCCGAGCTGGAAGACCTGGGGCGCCTCGGACTGGCAGACCCCGTAGGCGTGGCAGCGCTGGCTGTCGACGTCGACGCGCACGGTGGCCGGCTCCGGGTCGTCCTCTTCGGGCGGCGGCGTCACCAGGCCGGCGCGGGCGAGCACCGCGGCGGGCAGCACGCGCAGGACCGACAGCAGCACCGGCGGGACGAGCAGCGTGAGGCCGGCCAGCCAGACGACGGCGAGGTGCCCGCTCGAGATGGCGCCGAGCCAGGCGTGCACCGCGAGCAGGCCGATGGCGAGGTACCCGGCCTGGTGGAAGCGCAGCCACCGGCCCTCGCCGGCGCTGCGGCGCAGCCCCGCGGTCACGGACACCGCGATGACGAGCTCGAGACCGGCGATGCCCAGCGCGTGCCGCGGCGTGCCGTCGTAGAAGGGCAGGAGCAGGTCGGCGACGCCGAAGGGGTCGTCCTCCAGGAAGAGGAAGGTCAGCCCGTGCAGGGTCCCGGTGGCGAGGGTGAACGCGGCGAGCACCACGTGCCCGGTGCGGATCGCGTCCTGGCCGCTGAACCGGCGGACCCAGCCGGTGGCGGCCAGGACGCCCCAGCACAGCGTCAGGCACATGCAGAGGTAGGTGAGGCGGCCGGACAGCGCGGCGGCCTCGGCGATCCCGGTGTCGTGCGGCGACCCCGGGACCAGCGCGGCGGAAAGGGACATGGGGCGGCTTACCTCCGGGTGCGCGGCGAGGGCCTGCCGGGGGTTCCGAGCAGGCGGAGCAGGCCGAACGTGGCGACGGCGGCGAGGGCCACGAGAACGGCACCGGCGGCGACGGCACCGCCGCCGAGGGTGTCGTCCTCGGTGGCGGAGACGAGCAGAGAGGTGGTCTCGGCGAGCCCAGTGCTCTCGAGGAGCGTCAGGTGCCCGAGCGAGGTGTCGACGGCGGTCTGGGCGAACGCGCGGACGTCGTCGTCGCGGGTGCCCGCGCGGACGTCGGAGGCGAGCCCGAACAGCGTGCCGTACTCGGCGCGGACGCGGTTGACGTAGGCGCGGTCGAACGCGTCGCCGGAGTCGGCGGCGATCTCGTCGGCCCAGCCGCGCTCCTGGTCGGTCGGCTCCCCCGGCAGGGTGACCGCGAGCCGGTCGGCGACCGCGCGCAGGGCGACGTCGAGGCGGGCCTGGTCGTCGGCGATGCGGACGGCGACGGCGCGCACCCGCCGGTTGGTGGCCCGCTCGGCGGCGAGCCTGCTCGACGGCCCGGCCCACAGCGTGTGCTGCTTCAGCCGGGTCAGCAGGGCGCGGTCGGTCTGCTGCAGTTCCCCGGCCGACGCCGGGACGGCACAGCCCAGCACGAGCGCGGTCGCAGCGGCCAGCAACGCCACGAATCGGAGCGGCATCCCCGTTGTCCCTTCGCGAAGGAGTCCTCACCTCCTGTTACGGCGAGAAGGTGCGATCCGGTTCTCGCCGTCACCTTTTAGTGACCTGTGACGTGCATCACAAGACACATTGTGAACCACCCCGCGATGGCCGTCGTCGATGCTGCGTCGAATTAAGTCGGGAAACTAATGCATATGGCCTATTAAGTGTTTTTGCGCTACGCTCCGATGACCCCACGGTCCGCCAGTCAGGTGAGGTTGCGAGCTTTATGGAAGCACCGGGAACAGAAGGTCGCGGCCGCGTCGGCTACGCGTCGTCCGCGACTGCGGTCGACACCGGCCTCGCCGCGGGAGACGACCTCGTCCCGCTGCTCTACAAAGACTTCCGCGCCACCCTGTTTGCGCAGGTCATGAGCCTGACCAACCATGACCGGCAGTGGACCGAAGACGTGGTGCAGGAGACCATGATCCGCGCCTGGCAGCACTCCGACACGCTCGAGCGCGAGCCCGGAATGCTGCGCGGATGGCTGCTCACGGTGGCCCGGCGGATCGTCATCGACGGCTGGAGGAATCGCCGCGTCCGCCCGCAGGAGGTCGCTCTGGAGATCCCGGAAAACGCCGAGTCCAAGGACCGCGCGGACAGCTCGTTAGCAGCGCTAACGATTACTCGGGCATTGCGGGAACTGGACGCCAAATATCAGTCCGTCATCTACGAGACGTATCTCGCGGGAAACACCGTTCGACAGGCGGCGGAAATTCTCGGAATTCCGGAGGGAACTGTCAAATCGCGGTTGTACACGGCGATGCGGCAATTGCGGAAGGCGCTCGGCGAAGTGACGATCCGATGAGGGGGCGGAAGGGGGACGCCGCCGCCTACGGGCTCGGCGTCCACGATGACCCGGAAGGGTTCGAAGCCCACCTGCTGGGCTGTGCCCGCTGCCGGGGCCGGGTCTCCGGCTTCACCCCGGTGGCCGGCGCGCTGGCGGAGGCGGTGCGGCTGGGCTACCTGCCGCCGGGCGACGGTGCGGCCCGGCGCCGGAAGTCGGCCGGGGCGGCGGCCCTGCGGGGGCCCGCGGCCGGCCCGCTCCTGCTGCTCGCGCTCGGCGTGGCGACGATGGCCATCTGCGCGGCCCGGCCGGCCACGGGGAAGATCCGGTTCGCATCCGCTGCGTCCATCGTCTCCCCTGGTCAGGTCGTGGCCGGTACCGGCCGTGGTCCGCGGTGTCTCCCGTGGTCGGCCGGTTTCCAGTAGTCTGCCCCAACCCAACATGAAAGTCCTTACGGTGGATACCGAAGTAAATCCCGAGCACCCCGCCAGCGGGGCTTCGGTACCGAAGCGTCCCGCCCCGCGGCTCCCCGGCCGCGAGCCCGAACTGGGCCGCCTGACCGGTCTCTTCCCGGTCGTGCTGGGCGGCGCGGCCGCCAGCGCGGTGCTGGCCGGCGAGTTCGGCATGGGCAAGAGCGCCACCCTGCGGACCGCCGCGGCGCTGGCCGCGGACGCGGGCTTCACCGTCGCGACGGCCACCGGGTCGCGGCTGGAAAGCCACCTGGCCGGCGGGCTCGTCCGCCAGCTGGCCGACGCGCTCGAGGAGCCGGGGGCGCCCCCGCGCCCGCCCGTCGCCGAGCTGTGCGGCTCGGCCGGCGAGGGCGAAGCGCTCGACCTCTTCTTCCGGATCGTCCGCGACGCGGCCGAGCGGGGTCCGCTGTTCCTCGGCATCGACAACATCCACCTGGCCGACGCCTGGTCCATGCGGTGCCTGGCCTACCTCCGCAACCGCGTGCTCGACCTGCCGGTGCTGATCGTCCTGACGTCCGTCATCGGTTACCCCCCGCACCGCGAGGTCGCGCTGCTGGACATGGTGGGGAGCACGCCGGTCACGATCACGCTGAACGGCCTCGGCGACGCGGCCGCGGCGGAGATCCTCGGCCTCGCCTCCGGGGAGCTGGCCTCCGCCTGCCGCGAGGCGACCGGCGGCAACCCGGTGCTGCTGCAGGCGCTGCGGCCGCGCCTGCTGCCCGGCGCGGACCCGCACGAGCTCGGCTCGTCGCTGATCGGGCAGGTGCTCACCACGCGGGTGCAGGAGTTCCCGCACGCGCCGGACATCCTGCACGCGGCGGCGATCCTCGGCGAGGACGCCGGCTTCGACCTGCTGGCCCGGCTGGCCGGCGTCGACGAGCTCGACGCGCTGCAGGCGATCGACACCCTGGTCCGGCTGCACGTGCTGAACAACAGCGACCAGCCGACGCTGACCTACTCGTTCGTCCGCAACTCCCTGCTGAAGGACATGCCGCAGACCACGCGGGCGGTCAACCACTCCCGGGCGGCGAAGCTGCTGACGGAGGCGGGCGCGCCCCCCGAGCGTGTGGCCGCCCACCTGCTGGAAGCGACGTCGATCCGGATCCCGTGGGCGGTGGACGTGCTGCGGCTGAGCGCGCGCGACGCCGTGTTCTCCGGGCGGTCGGAGCTGGCGGCCCGGCACCTGCGCCGGGCGCTGGAGGAGCGGCTGACCTCGGGGCGCCGGATGGCCGTGCTGCTGCAGCTCGCGCACGCGGAGTTCCAGTTCGACCCGCCCGGCGCGGCGAAGCGGGTGCGGGAAGCCGTCGACACCGTCGGCAACCGTGAGACGGCCGCGTACATCGCCACGGCGATGCTGCTGTCGCTCTGCGGCGGCCAGGATGCCCGGCTGGGGATCAGCGCGGCGGGCCAGATCGCGGCGCGGCTCGACGCGGGCGGCCCGGACGCCGTGTGGCCGCTGCTGTGCATGACCTACCTCGCCGAGGCCGGCAGCAGGCTCGGCCCGCCCCCGGAGTTCCGCGACTTCGAGGAGCAGTGGGCGCCGCTGACCGACCCGGCGGCCCAGCGGAGCCGCTCGGCGCTGCTCGCGCTGGACGCCGTCCGCAGTGGCGAGTCGGCGCAGGACGCCGTCGGGCACTTCGCGGACGCGCTGAGCCAAGCCGGGGCGCCGCCCCGGGCCGCGGACTCCGCCACGCGGAGCCCGCGTGAGCTGAGCAGCGAAGACGGCGGCGAGCTGTTCGAACAGCACTACTTCTTCACGCTGGCCACCGCGGTGCTCGCGGACGAGCCGGCGCACGTCGACCGGCTGTGCCGGGTCCTCGACGTCGAGCGCGAGCCGTGGGACGTGCACGTGCCGCACGGGGCGCTGCCCACCCTGGCCCGCGGGATCGCGCTGCAGGCCAGCGGCGACCTGCAGCGGGCGAGCGTCCACTTCGAATCCCTGCTGCGCCGCTTCGACGAGCGCGGCGGGACGACGACCTGCCCGGTCGGCGTGCTGTGCGCGGCGAAGCTCGTCGAGTGCTGGGTGGACCTCGGCCGGTTCGAGGCGGCGACGTCGCTGCTGGACCGGATGGACTTCGTCGCGAGCCAGGGTCTCTTCACGCACACGTACCTCCTGTACGCGCGGGGGCGCCTGCGCGTCGCGACCGGGTACACGCGCTTCGGGTTCGAGGACCTGCTCAGCTGCGGTCGGCGCCTGGCGCACCACGGCATGCGGTTCCCGGGGTTCGTGCCGTGGCGCGCGCACGCGGCGCGGGCGGCGCTGGCCCTCGGCCAGACCGACGACGCGGCCCGCCTGGCCGAAGAGGACATCAACGCATCGGCCCGCTGGGGCGCGGCACGGCCGCTGGGCACGGCGCTCACGACGCTGGGGCTCGTCCGCGAGGACGACGAGGCGGAGCGGGCACTGCAGAAGGCGATCACGACGCTGCGGTCGTCACCGGCCCGCCTGCAGCTGGCGACGGCGCTGACGGAGCTCGGCACGCTGCAGTCCCGGCACGGCCAGTCCGAAAAGGCCATCGAAACGCTGCGGCAGGCAGTGGAGCTGAGCGAGCAGTGCGGAGCGCGCCCGCTGGCCCGCCGGGCGGCGGAGGAGCTGCGCTCTTCGCGGCGTGCGCTGACGCCGGCGAAGGACAACGAGCACGGGTTGACCCGGCAGGAGAACCGCATCGCGGTGATGGCGGCGCAGGGACTGACCAACCGGGAGATCGCCACAGCCCTGCACTTGACGCGGCGGACGGTGGAGCTGCACTTGTCCGGCGCGTACCGGAAGCTGGGGATTCCCGGGCGCGCGGAGCTCGGTGGGGCGCTGGCGAAGTCTTCGCAGCGGGTGGATGGCCGCTGAGCCCGGGCCGCGCGGGTTGCGGGCGGCGCCGAGCGCGGGCGGCCGCTGAGCCATTCCCGGACAACGCAGGCTCGGCCGGCGCCGGGGATAGATGGTCGCTGAGCCCGGGGCGCGGCGGGGTCGCGGGCGGTATTGAGCGCGGGCGGGCGGTGAGCCTGTCGCGGATCGCGCAGGCTCGGCCAGCGCAGCGGACGGATGGGCACTGAGCCCGGCCCGCGGAAGCTGGCGGGCGATGTCGACCGCAGGCCGTCGCTGAACTCAAGCTGCGCTAGCTCGGCCGACGCAGCACCCGGGCGGTCGTTGCGCCGGCGGATCGCGCAAGCTCGGCGGCGCAGCACGCCGACAGCCGCTGACCCGCAAACAGCGCGAGCTCGTGCTTCGGCCCGTCGCTTCCGGCAGGGATGTCCAGTTTGGACTCCCGCCCGCGGGGGCGCCCCCCGTCTTTCCACGCTACCCGGCGGCACCGACAAAACCGGGCCGCAGTTAGCGTGAACGCGTGAACCTCCTCGCGGGCGCGGCCAGCCTGCTGCTCCTGGCCGGTGTGCTCGTCTTCGCCATCGTCCGGCCGCGGGGGTGGCCGGAAGCCGTTGCCGCGGTGCCGGCCGCCGGGGTTGTTCTGCTGCTCGGCCTCGTGCCGCCCGCCGCGGCCGGGGCGCGGGCCGTGGAAATCCTGCCCACCCTCGGTTTTCTCGCCGCGATTCTGCTCTTGTCCTTTTTGGCCAGTGTCGACGGCGTCTTCGCCTGGCTCGGCAACCGGCTCGCCGAGGCGTGCCACGGCCGCCCTCGGCGGCTGCTCGTCCTCACCTTCGCCGCCGCCGCCGGGGTCACCGCGATCCTCAGTCTCGACGCCACCGTCGTGCTGCTCACCCCGGTGGTCCTCGCCACCGCCGGCAGCCTCGGGCTCCCCGCGCGGCCGCACGTCTACGCCTGCGCGCACCTGGCCAACTCGGCGTCGACGCTGCTGCCGGTGTCCAACCTGACGAACCTGCTGGCCTTCGCTGCGTCCGGGCTGACCTTCGCCGGGTTCACCGCCCTGATGGCGTTGCCGTGGCTGGTCACGATCGCCGTCGAGCTGGTCGTGTTCCTGTGGTTCTTCAAGACCGACCTGCGGCCGCGCGAGACGACCGAACCGCGGCAGCACCTCGAGACGCCGACCTTCGCCCTCGTCGTCCTCGGTCTCACGCTCGCCGGGTTCGCGGTCGGGCAGCTCGGGCACGTCGAGCCGGTCTGGATCGCCGCGCTGGCCGCGCTCATCCTCGGCGTGCGCGCCATCGCGGGGGGCAAGATCCGGCCGTGGCAGCTGGTCACCGAGGCGGCGCCGCAGCTGTGCCTGTTCGTGCTGGGCCTGGCCGTCGTGGTCGAGGCCGTGTCGGAGCACGTCCTCGGCGGCGTGCTCCGCGAGGTCCTGCCGACGTCGACGGGCCTGGTCGACCTGCTGGTGGCCGCGGGCGTGGCGGCGCTGCTGGCCAACCTGGTCAACAACCTGCCGGCCACGCTCATCCTGCTGTCGGTGCTGGGCCCGCACCCGGCGCCGGGTGTGCTGCTCGCGGTGCTGCTCGGCGTCAACATCGGCCCGAACGCGAGCTACCTCGGCTCACTGGCGACCCTGCTGTGGCGCCGGACGCTCCCGAAACCACCCTCGCCGAGGACGTTCCACGCCCTGGGGGCGCTCACCACCCCGCTGAGCCTGGCCGCGGCGACCGTCGCGCTGTGGCTGAGCCTCAGCTGGGCATCGTGATCGTCTGGCCCGGCTTCATCGTCGCGCCGCAGTCGTCCAGCGGGCCGCCGAAGCGGTCGGCCGCCACCGCCGGGATCGTCTTCGCCGCGTACTCCTGCGCCGCCTTCAGCTTCGCCGGGTCCGTCACCGCGTCGCGGCGGACCCAGTCGCCGTTGCGCAGGCCCTCGATCGGGGAGCTGTAGATCAGCACGTAGTCGCGGTCGAGGCGCGGGTCCAGCGCGATCCCGTTGCCCGCCGCCCAGGGGCCCCACGAGTGGATGAACGTCGGCTTGACCGTGTCGAACACGTAGTTGCGCAGGCCCGCCAGGTCGTTGTCGTGCACCAGGTCGGCGATCGGCTTGTTCACCAGGCCGGCCATGTCGACCAGCTCGAGCCGGCTGGTCATCGACGAGCCGCCGAGGTCGGGCAGCAGCAGCGACGCCTTCTGCACGCCGAGGATGTCGGCGTAGGTGTTGAAGCCGCGGCCGAAGCGGTCGGCCACCAGGCACGCGGTGATGTTCGGGTTCTTCGCGAACTTGTCCGCCGCGGCCGCGAAGCCGATGGCTGACGGGACGAACGCGCCCACCAGCACCACCACGACGCCGACGCGCAGCAGGGCCTGCCGGTGGCGCAGCAGCTCACCGGCCGCCAGCGTGCCCGCGATGACCGCCAGCGGCCAGATCGGGCTGGCGAACCGGTGCTGGTACATCCAGTCGGCGACCATCACGCCGTACGCGACGATCCCGAGCCCCAGCGGCACGAGCAGCGCGATCAGCGAACGCCGCCACGGCGCCTTGACCAGCGCGAACACGATCACCAGCGCCAGCGCGATCACGCCGGCCCAGCCCGCGTAGCCGACCAGCTCGAACGGCCGCTTCACCGCGTCGAACCCGGGGAGACCCTGCTGCTTGGCCACCGAAGGGTTGGCCAGCAGCCGCCCGAACTCCGAGTGCCGCCACACGACGTACGCGCCGAACGGCACGGCGAACGCCGCCACCGACAGCAGCGCGAGCCGGAAGCTCTTCCAGAACAGCCCGGACCGCAGCAGGAACAGCGCCGCGAGCGGGTACGCGCCCGCGTAGATCAGGCCTTCCGGACGGGTCAGCGCGGCGAACGCCACCATGACGCCGGCCCACAGCGCGACCTTCGGGGTCAGCAGCTTGTCCCGCTGCACCGACACGAACAGCGTCACGCCCAGCGTGACGACCGCGAAGGCGAACAGCGAGTTCTCCAGGCCGGACACGACCCAGATGACGTACGACGGGATCGTTGCCAGCGTCAGGCCGACGACCAGCGTCGCCAGCCACGCGAAGCGGGTGAAGATCTGCTTCGCAGCGATGTAGCAGGCCGTCAGGACGCCGCCGGTGAACAGCAGGCCCAGTGCCTTCGGGAACAGCACGTAGTCCGGGAGGCCGAAGAGCGAGCCGTGGTCGAAGAGACCGGCGAGCTTGCCGAGGCCGAGCAGCACCATCCACGTCGGGTCGGAGAAGCCCTCGACCGGCGGGGCGCCCGGCTGCAGCACCGGGCCGAGGCCGTCGGCGAAGCTGCGGGCGTAGGAGAAGGTGATGGCGGCGTCGTCGACGATCCAGTGGCCGTAGCGGGTCGCGTGGACCGCAACGGCCGCGACACCGGCGAGCACGGCCAGCACCGGCGCCAGGCGCGCGCCCCAGCCGCGGGTGGCCGTGGTGGTGGCCGGGTCCTCGGGGACGTCGCTCGGGGAGGTCTCGGTGAGTGCGCTAGCCGTCATGTCCTCGTCACTGTTCCGCCCGCAGGCTTCTGCCGGTGGGATACGCGCGAGCCGGCGCCCCCTTGCTGGACCCGGAGGCCGGACCCGACACCGCGGCGACGCGGTCGAGACACTGTAGCCAATACCCCATCCGGGGTCTTCCACGCGTCGGTGCCGAGCGTGATCCACCCCACATTTTCCGTGGTCAGACCAGGTGCGAGGTGTCGTTGACCAAGCGGACCGACGCGTTCCCATCCGGGTAGAACTCGACGATCGACAGGGACGCCAGGTCCAGGTGCAGCCGGAACAGCAGCTGGGGTCCGGCGTCGAGGCCCATCCGGAGCAGCGTCTTGATCGGCGTCACGTGGCTGACCAGCACCAACGTCTTGCCGCCGTGCTCGGCGATGAGCTCGTCGCGGGCCTTGCGGACGCGCCGGTGCACGACGTCGAAGCTCTCCCCGCCGGGCGGCGGCACCGAGCTGTCGCCCAGCCAGGACCCGTGCAGCTCGGGGTCACGTTCGGCGGCCTCGGCGAACGTCAGGCCTTCCCACTCGCCGAAGTCGGTCTCGATCAGGCCGGGGTGGGTCTCGACGCGGCCGCCGAGCGCGTCGGCGACCGCCTGCGCGGTCTGTTTCGTCCGGGTGAGCGGCGAGGAGATGATCGGGACGGCCTCGCCGTCGACGACCAGGCCCTCCATCGCGGCCAGCCGCTTCGCCGCCGCCGCGGCCTGGGTCCGGCCCAGTTCGGTCAGCGGGACGTCGCCGCGGCCGGAGTAGCGGCGCAGCGCCGACATCTCGGTCTGGCCGTGGCGCAGCAGGAGCAGCCGGGTCGGGGTGCCCTGGGCGCCGGTCCAGGCCACCGCCGCGCGGTCGGGTTTCCGGGTCGGCAGCTTCGGTTTCGCGGCGGTTTCCGGGGGGCCGGACACCCGTTCGGCCGTGGCGGGCCCGCCGACGGCGGTCTGCCGGACGACCTGCCTGGCCCGGCCGGCCGTGGCGGTGCCGGGACGGCCGGCCGCCGGCTTTCCGGTCGCCGCGTCCATGGCCTCGTTGGCCAGCCGGTCGGCGTGGGAGTTCTGCGCGCGCGGGATCCACTCGTACTTGACGCGGGAGAAGCCCGCGGCCAGCTGCTTGGCCCGCTCGGCCAGCGGCTGCATGTCCGGGTGCTTGATCTTCCAGCGCCCGGACATCTGCTCCACCACGAGCTTCGAGTCCATCCGGACGTCCACAGTGGACGCGCCGACCTCGGCCGCGGCGGCCAGGCCGGCGATCAAGCCGTTGTACTCGGCGACGTTGTTGGTGACGACGCCGAGACTTTCCTTGCGCTCGGCGAGGACGTCGCCGTCGGCGTCCTTGACCACGGCGCCGTAGCCGGCGGGACCCGGGTTGCCTCGTGAGCCGCCGTCGGCTTCGACGATGACGTGCGAAGTCACAGACCCGACTCCAAGGTCCGGACCAGGATCGCGCCGCAGTTCTCGCACTGGATGACGTCGTCCTCCGGCGCGGCCTTGATTTCGTTGACCGTGTTGCGGTCCAGCTCCAGCTGGCAGGCGCCGCAGCGGCGGGCCCGGAGCAGCGCGGCCCCGATGCCCTTGTGCTCGCGGACGCGCTCGTACAGCTTGAGCAGCGGCTCCGGAAAGCGCGGGAGAAGCTTCACGCGGTCTTCGTCGCGCCGCGCGCGGGTGGTGTCGAGGTCCTTGAACGCTTCGTCGCGGCGTGCGATCGCGGCGGCGACCTCGGCCTCGGCCTTGTCGACCTCGGCGCCGGTGCGCTGCGCGTCCAGGCCGAGGGCCTCGCGCTGCTCCATCAGCTCCAGCAGGTCGTCCTCCAGCGCGCTCTGGCGGCGTTCCAGCGACTGCAGCTCGTGCTCGATGTCGGTCATCTGCTTCGAGTTCACCGAGCCGGAGGCCAGGAGCTTGCGGTCGCGGTCCTCGCGGGCGCGCACCGACTCGATCTCCTTCTCCTGCCGGGCGATCTCGCGGTCGAGGTCGGAGGCGGCGGTCTCCACGGACACGAGCGCGTCGCGGCGCTCGCGGGCGGTCTTCTCCCCCGCGTCGATCTCGGCCAGTTCGGGCAGGGTGCGGCGGCGGTGCGCGGTGCGCGAGAGCTCGGCGTCCACCTTGGCCGAGCTCGAGCAACTGGCGCTGCACGGCGGGTTCGGCCTTCACGGTGCTCCTCTAAATCGATGTGCGCTCGGCGCGGACGTTCCACGGGTCGGTCCGCCGCGTGGAGACGTGAACGTCGACGTTACCCGCAAAGGCCCGCGCCACGAGCGCCGAGGCTTGCCCGCACCAGGGCCACTCGCTGGCCCAGTGGGTCAGCCCGACCAGCGCGGGCACCGGGCCGCGGCCCGCGAGGTGCTCGCCGGCGGGGTGATGCCGCAGGTCCGCGGTGACGAAGGCGTCGACACCGGCCTCGGTGGCCTGCTTCAGGTAGGAGTCCCCGGCGCCACCGGACACGGCGACGGTCCGGATCGGGCGGTCCGCGTCGCCCGCGCCCAGCACGCCGGGCACGGTCGCGGGCAGGGCGTCGGCGACGCGCTGGACGAACACCGCGAACGGCTCCGGCTCGGGCAGTTCGCCGAGGCGGCCGATGCCGGTGACGCCGTCGGCCTTCGGTTCCAGCGGCCCGGTGACGCGGAGCCCGATCGCCTGCGCGAGCGCGTCGGAGACGCCGGGATCGGCGGAGTCGGCGTTGGTGTGCGCGCAGTGGAGGGCGATGCCTTCGCGGATCATCCGGTGCACGAGGGCGCCCTTGGCGGTGTCGGCGGGGACGCCGTGCACGCCGCGCAGCAGCAGCGGGTGGTGCGCGACGATCAGCTGCGCGCCGAGTTCGACGGCTTCGTCGACGGTCTCGGCGACCGGGTCGACGCAGAACAGCACCCGGTGCACGGGTTCGGCCGGGTCGCCGCAGACGAGGCCGACGGCGTCCCACGACTCGGCGAGCTCGGGCGGGTAAGCCCGGTCCAGCACGGAGATGACTTCGGAAATGGCGGGCACGCGGTGATTTTCGCATGTACGGTCCGACGCCATGCGCCTTCGGTCCTTGCTCGTCACGGTGACAGCGGTCCTCGCCGGCTCCCTGCTCTTCGCGGCCCCCGCTTCGGCGTCGGGGACGTCGTTGTGGCGGCTGACCGACCTGGCGGCGCAGCGCGTCGCGATCGCCGACCAGGTGGCCGCGGCCAAGTACGGCACGCCGTCCCCGATCGACGACCCGGTGCGGGAGCAGCAGATCTACGACTCGGTGGCGGCGCACGCCCCCGGCCTCGGCCTCGCCCCGGCGGACGCGGTGCGGTTCTTCCGCGCCCAGATCGAGGCGAACAAGCTGGTGCAGCGCGGCCTCTACGCGCGCTGGGACGCGCACCCCGCGGAGGCGCCGGCGACCCGCCCCGACCTCGGTCAGATCCGCCCGGTGATCGACGGGCTCAACACCGGCCTGCTCACCGAGCTGGCGGCGACGACCCCGGCGCGAGCGGCCCGATCCTGCCCGATCCGCCAGCTGGTGACGGCGGGCATCGTCGACGGCGTCCACCGGTTCGACGGCCTGCACGCGCACGCCCTCGCCGAAGCGACCTCGGCGACCTGCGCGACGGATCCGGGCCGAGCCGGGTAGCCGCCTTCTCCGGCCTGCGCAACCCGTGGCCCCCCGGGGCGTCCCGTACGGCGTGACGAGGACCAAGTGGATGATCGCCGCGGTCGCGGCGGCCACCGCGCTGGCCACGGCCGGCGTGTTCGTGCTGGGCGACGGTGCGGGTACGACGGACGGGATCGTGACGGCGATCCACCCGGACGGCCGGGTGGAGTGGACGGACGCCCGGTTCGTCAAGGCCGAGGAGAACGGCAGCAACGCCGAACCGGTCCCGGGCACCGCGCACAAGGCGGTCCTGGCAGGCGACGTGGAGATCTTCACGGGAGTCGGCCGCTGGTGCGCGTCGGCGGCCGCGGGCCTCGCGGTCGGCCTCGACGGCACGGGTTCCAACCCGTGCACCCGCGCCGAGTTCCTGGCGACCACCCCGGACAGCCTGTACGCGGTCAAGATCACGGCGAAGGGCGACGTGGTCACCCGGATCGCGGAGTACTACCACCCCTGATCCGGAGATGGGGGGCGCCCCGGCGGCACCGGGCCGCCGCGGGCGCCGGGACCGGTCAGTTGCAGTTGCCGCAGCAGCCGCAGCCCTGGCCGGTGCACTTCGAGCAGCACCCGTGCATGATCGCTCTCCTTTTCCGGTTCGCGTCCTCGCCCGATCGACGCTAAGTGCGCGCCGCGGGCCGCGGATACCGCCGAGCGGGCGGGTGACCGGGTGAACGCGGTGGTTACCCTCGGCGCGCGGGATGCTTGGTGGGTGGCGGATTACCGCTGGGCCTTCGCGCGCTTTGCTCGCCGGGCCGCGCGGGCGGTCTTCACGCCCATCCGCCCATCCGCCTGGCTGCGCGCGAGGGGTCTTCGTTTCCCGTCACCCCGCCGGGCCGGCCAAGCGGGCCGCACTCCCATCGGGCCGGGCCGCGCGGGTGCTCTTCCCGCCCCTCCGCCCAGCTGGGCCACGCCAAGCGAGCTGCGGCGGCGCGCGGGCGATCTTTCACTCCCGTGCACCCGGCCGAGCCGGACCAAGCAGGCCGCACCCCCACCGGGCCTGACCGCGCGGGCGCTCTTCCCGCCCCTCCGCCCCGCTGGGCCGAGCCAAGCCGACCGTGGCGGCGCGCGGCCGCCCGCCGAGCCGCGCGGGCCCTCCGCGCCCCACCTGCGCCGGGCCAGGCGGGTCGCCCTTCGCGGCAGCCCGCCGAGCCGAGTGGGCGCCGCGCCGTGCTGGGCCGGGCGGGCGGCCCCGTGACCAGGCAGACCCGATGGTTACGCTCGGCGCGTGACGCACATCGTCTTCGTCTGCTCCGGCAACATCTGCCGCTCCCCGATGGCCGAGCTGGTGTTCCGGGCCCGGCTCGATGAGGCCGGGCTCGGGGACTCCGTGCGCGTGACCAGCGCCGGGACCGGTCCGTGGCACGCCGGGGAACCCGCCGACAAGCGCGCCCGTGCCACCCTGAAGGCGCACGGGTACCCGACCGCGCACGTCGCTTCCGAAGTGTCCGGCGAGGACCTCGCCGCCGATCTGGTGCTGGCCGCGGACGAGGGGCACCTCGAGTTCCTGCGGGCGCGGGTCGAGGACCCGGCGAAGGTGCGGCTGCTGCGGTCGTTCGACCCGTCGGCACCCGAAGGCGCCGAGGTCCCGGACCCGTACTACGGCGGCGACGACGGCTTCGAAGACGTCCTCGGCATGATCGAGCGCGCGGTGCCCGGACTGCTGGACTGGGTGCGTTCGCAGGGGTAGAGGTCACAGCCCGCGACGGACGGCCGGGGGCACGGGCTACCGTGGTGGGGTGCGGTTGCGGTTCCTGCTCCGGCCCGGGTGGCTGGCTCTGACGGCGGTGGTGTTCACCTTCGCCGTCTGCTGCTTCACGCTGCTCTCGCCGTGGCAGTTCAGCCGGAACACCGAGCGCGAGCAGCAGAACGCCGCGCTCGAGACGTCGTTCACCGCGGCGCCGGTGCCGCTGGCTCAGCTGCTGCCGGCCGGGAGCGTGCCCGGCCGGTACACCGAGTGGCACCTCGTCACCGTCACCGGCCAGTACCTGCCGGACAAGGAAGTCGTCGCGCGGCTGCGGACCGTCCAGGGCGAAGGTGCCTTCGAAGTGCTGACGCCGATGCGGACCACCGACGGCACGATCGTGCTGATCGACCGCGGTTACGTCCCCCTGGACAGCAAGTCGGCCGCGCCGCCGTACCCGCCGCCGCCGGCCGGGACCGTGCAGGTCACCGCGCGGGTGCGGGCGGACGAGACCGACCCGAAGAACCGCGACGCGTTCGCCGACGCCTCCACCGGCGGTCGGCTGCAGAGCTACGTCGTCGACTCCCGGGTGGTGGCGCGGGCGGGCGGGCTCGACATCCGGCCGGGCTACTTCCAGCTCGACGTCGGCCAGCCCGGGGTGCTCGGCGCGTTGCCGCTGCCGCAGACGGACTCGGGACCGTTCCTGTCGTACGCGCTGCAGTGGATCGCGTTCGGCGCGATGGCGCTGCTGGGCTGGCTGTACTTCACGGTCCGCGAACTGAAGCCGGGCGGGGCGCTGGACGCGTCCGACGCCCCTTCGCGCCGGAAGTCCGTCGCGGAGATCCTCGCCGAAGACGAGCTCGCCGAAAGTGGCCATCGGAAGTAGGCCGCAAATGGCCCTGCGGTGAGGCCACTTGCCCGGGTGATACTCGCGCCATGCTGATCCACCCGTGGGACGCCGCCGCTTCCGATCCGGAGTGGCGGGAGTGGCTGTCCGGGCACGACTTCGGCCAGCTGATCGCCGGCGGCCGGGGCCGCGACCTGCCGGTGGTGACGCCGGCGCACTTCGCGTTCGACGGCGACCGCACGATCGTCACGCACCTGGCCCGCCCGAACCCGATCTGGCCGCTGCTGGAGGAGCACCCGCGAGCCCTGCTGACCGTGATCGGCGACTACACCTACATCCGCGCGGACTGGAACGCGACCGCGGACCCGGCCTACGGCGTGCCGACCTCGTACTACGCGACGGTGCAGCTCGAAGGGGACGTCCGGCTGGTCGACGATCCGGCGGCGAAGGCGGCGCTGCTGGACGAGCAGCTGCGGCACTTCGAGCCGGACGGGGCGCGGGCGCCGGTGAGCGCCGCCCCGGACGCGCCGGACCGGCGGTTGCTGCCCGGGATCCGCGGCATCGAGTTCTCGATCACGGGAGTCCGGGCGAAGTTCAAGTTCGGCGGGAACCGGACGGCGGAAGACCGGGAACGGATCGGGGCCCGGCTGGCGGAGCGGGGTGGGCCACTGGATGCGGCGGCGCTGGCTCAGCTGCGCCGCCGCGGCTGAGCTCAGCCCGGCCGGCGTCCGAACCCCGCCACCACGGCGACCGCCACCGAGGTCGCCCCCGCCAGCCAGCCGACCACGCGGGACAGCTCCACCGCGCGCGTCACGTGTCCCGCGTCCGGGTTCCGGCCCACCCCCAGCACCGGCAGCTCCAGCACCCCGTGCGGGTACACCGTCCGGCCCCCGACGCGGACCTCCAGCGCGCCGGCGAACGCCGCCTCCACACGGCCGGCGTTCGGGCTCGGGTGGGCGATCGTGTCGCGGCGCCAAGCCCGCCACGCCCCGCCCGCCGATCCGCCGACCACCGGGGCCGCCACCACCGTCAAGGCCGCCGCCACGCGCGTGGGCAGCAGGTGGACCAGCTCGTCGGCACGGTCCACCGCCCAGTGGCCGCGACGACCCGCGCGCGATCGGCGCAGCAAGCTCACCGCCCGTGCGCCCAGCAAGCCCGGCACGCCCGCCAGCGCGCCCCACACCAGCGGGGCCACCACCGCGTCGGACGTGTTCTCCGCCAGCGTCTCCACCGAGGCACGGGACAGCGCGATCGCGCCCAGGCCGTCGGCCACCCGGGGGTCCAGCTGGGACAGTGTCGCGCGCGCCGGCTCGAAGCGGCACTCCTCCAGGTCGCGGGCCAGTTCCGTGCCCTGCTGGGCCAAGCCCGCCGCGCCGAGGACCGCCCACGTCGTCACCGCCGTCGCCGACGCCTGCAGCACCGGGCGGCCCCGGCCCGCTCGCTCCAGCGCCGCCCCGGCGACCACCGCCGCGGCCGCGACCAGGACGCCCGAACGGTGCGGAAGCCGGCGGAACGCCGTCACCGGGAGGCGGCGGCGGGGATCGCCGAGGGCGCCGTCGGCCGCCACGCCCAACACCAGTCCGATCGCGCGCGCCGCGCTCACCCGTGCCCCCCGGCGGAAAGAAAGTCCAGTTCCCGACGAGGCTACTCGACCTCGGAAGGCCCCTCCGCCACCAGGGCGGCGATCTCGTCACGGGCCTGGACGACGATGTCGCGCATCGCCCGTTCCGCCCGGTCCGCGTCCCCGGCGGCCACCGCCGCGGCCACCTCGGCGTGCAGCGCCACGGCCTCGGGCTGCGGCTCCGGTGGCATCAGGCCGTGCCCGGTCCGCCCGGTGAGCACCTCCGCGACGACCTCCGACAGCTGCCCGAACATCGGGTTCCGGGAGGCGGTGAGCACCAGGTCGTGGAAAGCGATGTCGAAGCCGAGGAACGCCGAGAGGTCACGCGCCCGCGCCGTCCGCGCCAGCCGCTCCCCCAGCGCGCCCAGGCGGCCGCGCTCCTCCGGCGTCGCGCGCAGGGCCGCGTACCGCGCCGCGCACGGCTCGATCGCCGACCGCAGCTCGTTCAGCGTGGCCAGGGCCGCCGGGCGGGCCGGGCCGTCGAGCTGCCAGCGGATCAGGCGCGGGTCGTAGTGGTTCCACGCCGCCGGCTCGCGGACGATCACCCCGACCCGGCGCTTGCTGGTGGTCAGCTGCATCGTCTCCAGCACGCGGACGACCTCGCGGGCCACGGTCCGCGAAGCGCCGAAGCGTTCTTGAAGGTCTTCCGAGCGCAGCACGGTGCCCGGGACCAGGGATCCGTTCGCGATCGCCGCGCCGAGGGCATCCAGCACCTGCTCGTGTCTCACGGCCGAAGGCTATACGTCTGATTCGATTAAGTAGTACTTCATCTTGAATAAGTAGTACTTTTGAGTTTCACTCACCTGGGCACAACGAAGTGGGAGGTGCGGATGACCGTCATCGTGGTGATGGGGGTGTCAGGCTCCGGGAAGACGACGATCGGCACGGCGCTCGCCGAGGCCCTCGGTGTCGAGTACGCGGAAGCGGACACGTTCCACCCGAAGGCCAACATCGACAAGATGACCGCCGGCACGCCGCTGACCGACGAGGACCGCGCGCCCTGGCTCGAGGCCATCGCCGGCTGGATCCGCGAACACGAGGGCTCCGGCGGCGTCGTGACGTCGTCCGCGCTCAAGCGCCGGTACCGCGACGTCCTGCGCACCGGCGGCGACGTCTGGTTCGCGCACCTGCACGGCGACCGCGCGCAGCTGGCCGAGCGGATGAAGACCCGCACCGGTCACTTCATGCCGGTGTCGCTGCTGGACTCGCAGCTCGCCGACCTCGAGCCCCTGGAGCCGGACGAGGCCGGGGCCGTCTTCGACAACACCGGGGGCACTCCGGAAGAGATCACCGAAGCCGCGCTGACCGCCTTCCGGGAGCACGCGTGAACGCCGTCCTCGCCGCCGGCTGGACCGGCCACGACACTCGCCTGATCAGCGCGACCGTCGTCGCGATCGCCGTCATCGTCGTGCTGATCACAAAGGTGAAGCTGCACCCTTTCCTGTCGCTGGTCCTCGGCTCGCTCCTGCTCGGCCTGACCGCCGGGATGCCGGTCGCCGACGTGATCAAGAAGTTCTCCGCCGGCGTCGGCAGCACGGTCGCGTCCGTCGGCATCCTGATCGCCCTCGGCGCGATGCTCGGCAAGCTGCTGGCCGACTCCGGCGGCGCCGACCAGATCGTCGACACCGTGCTCGGCCGGGCCCGCGGCGGCGCGCTCCCGTGGGCGATGGCGCTGGTGGCCGCGCTGATCGGGCTGCCGATGTTCTTCGAGATCGGGCTCGTCATGCTGATCCCGGTGGTGCTGCTCGCGGTCAAACGCACCGGGAAGCCGTTGATGCTGCTGGGCATTCCGGCGGTGGCCGGCCTTTCGGTGCTGCACGGGCTGGTCCCGCCGCACCCGGGTCCGCTGGCCGCGGCCGGCGCGCTGAACGCGAACGTCGGCATCACGCTGGCGTTCGGCCTGCTCGTCGGCATCCCCACGCTGGTCGTCGCGGGCCCGCTGTTCGGCAAGCTCGCGGCCCGGCTGGTGCCGGACGCCGTCGCCCCCGAACGGCTCGTCCCGGAACGCGCCGACACCGACAAGCCGCGTCCGAGCTTCGCCGCGACTCTGACGACGGTGCTGCTGCCGGTCGTGCTGATGCTGGCGAAAGCGCTGTCGGACATCCTGCTGGCCAAGGACAGCCAGGCCCGCAAGATCCTCGACTTCGTCGGCGACCCGCTGATCGCGCTGCTCGCGGCGGTCCTGGTGGGCATGGTGCTGCTCGGCCGCCCGGCCGGGCTCGGCCGCGACAGGCTGTCCACTGTGGTCGGTGACTCGCTCGGTCCGATCGCCGGGATCATCCTCATCGTCGGCGCGGGTGGCGGGTTCAAGCAGACCCTGGTCGACGCCGGCGTCGGCGACGTCATCACCGGCCTGGCCAAGGACGCGAACCTGTCCCCGCTGCTGCTCGGCTGGCTGGTCGCGGTGGCGATCCGGCTGGCGACCGGCTCGGCGACGGTCGCGACCGTGTCCGCGGCGGGCATCGTGGCACCGCTGGCGGCGGACATGAACCCATCGCAGAGCGCCCTGCTGGTGCTGGCGATCGGCGCCGGGTCGCTGTTCTTCTCCCACGTCAACGACGCCGGGTTCTGGCTGGTCAAGGAGTACTTCGGCCTCTCGGTCGGCCAGACGCTGAAGAGCTGGTCGGTGATGGAGACGCTCATCTCGGTGGTCGCCATCGCGCTGATCCTGCCGCTGTCGCTGATCGTCTAGCCACCGCGCGAACACCAGGCCGTCACCCCGAGCCGGGGTGACGGCCTTTTCGCGCCCGTTGACATGTGACCTTTTGGTCACCTATTCTCGCTGAGTGCCCGACGACGACCTGGTGTTCAAGGCGCTGGCGGATCCGACCCGCCGGTTCCTGCTCGACCTGCTCTTCGAGCGTGACGGCCGCACGCTCACCGAGCTGGAGACCCAGGTGGAGATGACCCGCTTCGGCGTCATGAAGCACCTGAAGCTCCTGGAAGAGGCCGGCCTCGTCGTCGCACGCAAGGAAGGCCGGGAGAAGCGGCACTTCCTCAACCCCGTCCCGATCCGCCAGATCCACGACCGGTGGATCGACAAGTACACCGAGCGCCGGGTCACCGCGCTCCTCGACCTCAAGAACGAACTGGAAGGCGACGAACCATGACGAACACCGTGCAGGTCTACCGCGTCTACATCAAGGCGTCCCCGGAGCGCATCTGGGACGCCATCACCAAGCCCGAGTGGACGCAGAAGTACGGCTACACCGGGCTGGTCGACTTCGACCTGCGGCCCGGCGGCAAGCACCGCACCCGCCCGACCCAGGCCTTCATCGACGCCGGGATGACCGGGGACCTGGCCGACGGCGAGGTCCTGGAAGTGGACCCGCCGCGGAAACTCGTCATCACCTGGAAGCTGCTGATGGCCCCGGAGGACGTGGCCGACGAGCCCTACACGACGCTCACCTACGAGATCGAGGAGTCCAAGACCGCGGGCACCCGGCTGACCGTGACCCACGACGTCACCGGCGCCCCCACGATGGCCGCGATGGTCAGCGGGGCGCACGAGCGGCTGGACGCGCCGCCGAACGAGAACGCGGGCGGCGGCTGGGCGTGGATCCTGTCGGACCTCAAGTCCCTGCTGGAGACCGGCGAAACCATCGTCCCGGCGCCGTGAGGGGGTCTGGCGTGGCCTGTCCCGCGCCGCTTCGGGACAGGCCACGCCAGAGTCTTCAGACGCGCTGGGTCGCCGCCTTGAGCGCCGCCTTCGCGGCCTCCGGCGTCCCCAGCGTGTCGAGTCCGAACAACGCCGCCCCGACCACGGGGTTGACGTCGACCACGCGGACCACCGCGCGCGGCGCCACCTTGAGGCACCGCTTTTCGATTTCCGCGATCACCGGGGTGCCGACGCCGGTCAGCACGCCGCCGCCGAGGACGATCTCCGGGGCGTCCGCGGTCAGGTCCAGCTCGCGCAGGATCACCGCCGCGAAGACGCTGACCTCCTCGACGAACCGCGTCACGATGTCCTGGGCGACCTCGTCCCCCGCCGCCGCGACTTCGAACAGCAGCGGGCACAGGCCGTGGATCGACGCCGGGTCGATCTCCTCGAAGTGCAGGCCCTGCACGACGTCCAGCAGCGTCGGCTTCCCGAAGTAGGCCGCCACCGCCGGCATCAGGGCCGTCCGCGGACCGCGGCCGTCCTCGGCGCGCACGGCCCACCACAGCGCCTCCTCGCCGAGCCGGTAGCCGCCACCCCAGTCGCCGGAGATCTTGCCCAGCGCGGGAAAGCGGTGCACGCGGCCGTCGGGGCCGACGCCCGCGCCGTTGATCCCGGCGCCGCAGACGACCGCCACGCCCACCCCCGCGCTGCCCGCCCGAAGCAGCGCGAGGGTGTCGTTGCCGACGGTCAGCGTGTCGCTCCAGCCCCGCGCCGCGAGGGCCGCGTGCAGCGCCTCTTCCTCCCGGGGGAAGTCGAGCCCGGCCAGGTACGCGGAGGTGTGGACCGCTTCCGGCCGCGTCCCGAACGCGGGGTAGGCCTCGAGCACCAGTTCTTCCAGCGCCGCAACGCAACCGGCGACGCCGATGTTCTGCGGCGACGCGCCGGGGCCGCGGGACGACCCCAGCACCACGCCGTCTTCCGAGATCACCAGGACCTCGGTCTTGCTGTTGCCGCCGTCGATGGCAATGACAGCTGGCCTCATCCGCGGGCCCACGGCAGGTACTCGCGGTTGATCTGGACCAGCGAATCGGCGAGGGTGTCGGCCTTCGTGTACTGGCCGACCAGCGGGTGCGCCAGCAGCGCGTCCGCCACGCGGTCGCGGCCGCCCTTGAGTGCCGCCTCCAAGGCGAGGAACTCGTACGCCGTCGTGGCCGCGATGAGCCCGGAGAACTGCGGTTCCACCGGCGGCTGCGCGACCGGCGTGGCGCCGGAAGAGTCCACAAGGGACCGGGACTCGATGACGGCGTCGTCCGGCAGGAACGGGAACGTGCCGTCGTTGCGGACGTTCACCACGTGCTCCTCGGCCGGCCCGCCCGCGGTCAGCGCGTGCACCAGCTGCACGGCGGCTTCCGAGTAGTACGCCCCGCCGCGCTTTTCGAGGGACTCCGGCTTCGTGTTCCGCTCCGGGTCGAGGTAGATCTTCAGCAGCTCTTCCTCGACGTCGGAGACGACGTCCGCGCGCGGCCGCTCGGTGCGCTGCTTGGTGACCTGCTCGTCGTGCGCGTAGAAGTACTTCAGGTAGTACGACGGCACGACGTTCATCCGGCGCAACCATTTCTCCGGCACGCTGACTTCATTCGAGAGGTAGTCGAGGTGCTGCTCCAGCAGCTCCGGCAGCCGGTCGACACCGTCGACGAGCGCCCCGCGTTCCCAGCTCAGGTGGTTCAGCCCGGTGTGGACGAGCTTGACGTCGTCCGCGCCGACACCCAGAAGCTTCCCGAACTGGCGCTGCAGGTTGATGGCGACGTTGCACAGCCCCACCGCGCGGTGCCCCTCGTCGAGCAAAGCGCGGGTGACGATGCCGACGGGGTTGGTGAAGTTGACGATCCACGTGTCGTCGCCGGCGATCTTGCGGACGCGGTCGGCGATGTCCAGCACGACCGGGACCGTGCGCAGCGCCTTCGCGAGGCCGCCCGCGCCGGTCGTCTCCTGGCCGACGCAGCCGCAGGCGTGCGGGAACGTCTCGTCCGAGCGCCGCGCCCGCTGCCCGCCGACGCGCAGCTGGATCAGCACCGCGGAAGCGCCGTCGACGCCTTCCTCCAGCGACTGCGTGGTCCGGACCTGGGCCGGGTGACCGGCGTGGTCGAGGATCCGCCGGCTGAACCCGCCGACGGCCTCGACGCGGTAGGCGTCCGGGTCGACCAGCACGATCTCGTCGACGTCCAAAGTGGACCGGCGGCCGGCGATCCCGTCGATCAGCTCCGGCGTGTAGGTGGACCCGCCACCGACGACTGCCAGCTTCATCCCTTGACTCCCGTGAATGTGATGCCCTTGACGAACGACTTCTGCGCGAACACGAACAGCACGATCACCGGCGCCATGATCAGCGCGGTCGCCGCCATCGTCATGTTCCACTCGACGTGGTGCATGCCGCGGAAGGACGCGATGGCCAGCGACAGCGGCCAGTGGTCCTGGTTTTCGCCGGTGTAGAGCAGCGGCCCGAAGTAGTCGTTCCAGGTGAACAGGAAGCAGAACATGGCGGTGGCCGCGATCCCGGGCTTGGCCATCGGGATGAGCACGCGGTACATCGCCTGGAACTCGTTGCAGCCGTCGATCTTCGCCGCTTCGAGGTAGTCCTTCGGAATGGTGAGGAAGAACTGGCGGAGCAGGAAGATCGAGAACGCGTCGAAGAAGAAGTACGGCACGATCAGCGGGACCAGCGTGCCGGTGAGGCCCATCCGGACCCACAGGTCGTACAGCGGCACGACGGTGACCTGCGGTGGCAGCAGCATCGCCGCCACGGTCAGCATGAAGAACAGGTTCTGCCCGCGCCACCGCAGTTTCGCCAGCGCGTACGCCGCCGGGATCGCCGAAAGCAGCGCACCCGCCGTCGCCAGCGCCGAATACAGCAGGCTGTTGCCGAAGTATTCGAGCAGCGGCGCCTTCTGGAACACCTTGACGAAGTTCTCGAAGTGCCATTCGCTCGGCCACAGGCTCGCCGTCATCGCCTGGTCGCTCTTCATCACCGCGGTGAGGAACACGAACAGCAGCGGCAGCATGAAGATGACGCCGAGCGCGATGCCGATCGCGTGGGTGGCGATGAAGGACAGCCGCTTGTCCCAATTGCGCTTGAACTTGGCCCTCGGCGGCACACCCGCCGCTTTCTGCGGCGCTTCGGCCAGTGCGGTCATGCCCCCTCCTCCTGGTGCTGGGACTTCCGCAGCTGCCGCACGAGAATCCAGGTGAAGCCCGAGCTCACGATGAACAACAGGACAGCCATCGCGGCCGCGTAGCCCATGTTGAAGTAGCGGAAGCCCTGGACGTACAGCCAGATCGGGTAGGTCAGCGTCGAGTTCTGCGGTGCCCCGATGAGCTTCGAGTTGCCGGCGACGTCGGCGGTGCCCGCGCTCGCGGAGGACGCGACGATCGCCTGGGTGAAGAACTGCAGCGCGTAGATGATCGAGTTGACCACGCCGAACAGCAGCACCGGCGAGATCGACGGCAGCGTGACGTGCCAGAACTTGCGCACCGCGCCGGCGCCGTCGAGCTCGGCGGCCTCGTACTGCTCGGTGGGGACGTCCAGCAGCGCGGCCAGAATGATGATCATCAGCTCGCCGGAGCCCCACAGCGCGAGCAGCGTCAGCGCGGGCTTCGACATCGCCGGGCTGTTGAACCAGAGCCCGCCGTCGATGCCGACGAGCCGCAGGAACCGGTTGACCGGGCCGAACTCCGGGTTGAACACGAAGACGAACGCCAGCGTGGCCGCCGCGGGCGGGGCGAGCGTCGGCAGGTAGCAGAGCGTCCGGACCAGGCCGACGCCCGACTTGAGCCGCGAGATCACCGACGCGATGCCGAGGGAGAACGTCACCCGGCAGACCGTCAGGACGACCACCAGCCACAGCGTGTTGTACGCGGCCGTGCCGACCAGCGGCTCGGTGGTGAACATCCGGATGTAGTTGTCGAACCCGATGAACTGCGGCGGGTTGATCAGGTCGTAGCGGGTGAAGGAGTAGTAGACCGTGGCGATCAGCGGGTAGCCGAAGAAGATCAGGAACCCGAGGAAGGCCGGGGCCATGAAGAACAGGACGGTCCGGCGGCGCTTGGCCCGGCGGGCCCCCGCCCGCGCCTTGCTCGGCGCGGACGGGGAACCCTGGGATTTCACCGGAACAGCGGTGGAGGTCATCCGCCCGCGCCCTTCTGCTTCAGTTCGTCGTCGATCTGCGCGTCCACCTTCTTCAGGCCCTCGGTCAGATCGGGCACCGAACCGGCCTGCCACTTCTCGGCGAAGTCGTTGACCGCCTTGAGGTGCGCGTCGCCGATCGGGGTGGTCTGGTTGGCGACCAGCTTGCCGCTGTCGTAGATGTCGAGGAACGTCTTGAACTGCGGCTGCAGGTCCAGCTTCGGCGAGGTCAGCGACGCCTTGGTGCTGGGCACGTTCTTCAGGCCGTTCGCCATGTCCACCAGGGTGTCGGTGTCCAGGGTGACCTGCTTGATCAGCTCCCACGCGGCGCCGGGGTTCTTGGCGCCCTTGGGGATCGCGATGATCGTGCCGGTGGTGAAGCCGCCGCCGTAGTGGTCGGCCATGGTGTCGAGCACCGGCGCGGGCGCGGTGCCGTAGTTGACGTCCGGCGCCTGGTCCTTGAGGAAGGCGGTGCGGAACTCGCCGTCGTAGATCATCGCCAGCTTCTTCTTGTGGAAGCCGTGGTCGGCGGAGTACTCGTCACCGAGACCGGCCTTGAACTGCTCGACCTTCTCGTGCCCGCCGTAGAAGTCGATGAGCTGCTTCTGGAACTCGAACATCGCCTTCCAGCCGGGGTTGGTGGCGAGGTCGGACTTGCCGTCCGGGCCGAGGAACGGCGCGCCGAAGTTCGGCGCCCAGTACTGGGCCTGGTTGGCGTAGAACGGCATCGAGGGCAGGAAGCCGGCGACCTTGATCGAGCCGTCCGGGTTGAACTCGGTGAGCTTCTTGGTCGCCTCGAACAGTTCCGAGGTGGTCTTCGGCGGCGAGGTGATGCCCTTCGCCGCGAACATGTCCTTGTTGTAGTAGAGGCCGTAGACGTCGGCGAGCATCGGCATCGCGCACCGCTTGCCCTGGTACTCGGTGTAGTTGCGGACCGCGTCCGGGATCTGGGTCAGGTCGATCTTGTCGCGCTCGATGTAGGGCTTGAGGTCCTGGAAGCTGCCGGTGGAGCACCAGGCGCCGAGGTTGTCGGTGTAGAAGGAGATCGCGACGTCGGGCGGGTTGCCGCCGCGGATCGACTGGGTGAGCTTGTCGTCGTCCTGGTTGCCCTCGTGCTTGATCTCGATGTTCGGGAACTTCGCCTTGAGCTTGTTGAGGCCCGCGGTGACCACGCCGTACTCGCGGTCGGTGAACTTGGAGTACACGGTGATCGTGAGCTTGTCGTCCTTGCCGGGCGCGGCGGCCGCGTCGCCGCCGCTCGGGGCGGCGGCGCCGGAACAGGCGCTGGTCAGCAGGACGGACGCCGCGGCGGCGGCCACCAGCAGGGCGCCGCGGCGGGTCCGGGTGGTCGGGGGCATGGCCCTCCTCCTCATCGGTTGGGGCTACTCGGTCGGGGACGGGTGCTGTCGCCCTCGGGCCTGCGCGACCCGAGGAGCGTGGGGGTGACGACGCCGAAGACGTCCTCACGGGTGGTGGCGAGCGCCGACTGCAGCGCGCCCGCGCGAACGGCGTTGCCCTGCACGGAAGCGCAGCCGACGGGGGTGCGCGGCAGGACGAGTTCGTGCAGCTTTTCCTGGACGAGCGCGGCGAAGTCCTCGCCGCCGGCCCGGCTGGTGTCGCCGCAGAGGAGCACGAGCTGCGGGTCGGCGACGGCGACGAGGTTGGCGACGCCGCCGGCGACCCTTCGGGCGAGATCGTCGAGGAAGGGGTGGCCTTTCCCGGCTTTCTCCACTGCTTCCCAGGCGGTTGCGGCCTCGATGCCGTGGGCGGCGGCGAGGCGGCAGATGGCGGGCGAGTCGACCAGGTTGCCGAAGCGGGCGCCGGCCTCGGGCCAGACGTCGCCGGTGTCCACGGTGGCGGGGTCGGGCACGCGCATCCAGTCGATCTCGCCGCCCCCGCCGGTGGCGCCGCGCAGCAGCCGCCGTCCGATCACGACGGCGCCGCCGACGCCCTCGGACAGCCAGACCATGACGAAGTCGTCGACGTCCTGGGCCTGCCCGACGGTCATCTCCTCGACGGCGACCAGGTTGACGTCGTTTTCGATGAGGACGTCGACGCCGAGTTCGTCGCTGAGCTTCTGCGGGACGTCGAAGCCCAGCCAGCCGGGGATGTGCGGCGCGGAGGAGAGCAGGCCGGTCCGCGGATCGAACGCCCCCTGCGCGCCGATCACGACGTGGGCCAGGTCTTCCCGCTTGATGCCGGCCTCTTCGGCGACCTTCTTGAGAGCTTCACCGAAGGTCCCGACGACGTCGGCACCCGCGTGCACGGGCAGCGGCGTCCGGTATTCGGCGAGCACGACCCCGGCGACGTCCGCGACGACGAAGTCGGCCACGTGCGGCGTGAGGTCGACGGCGGCGACGAAGGCGAGGCCGCCGTTGGCCGCCCAGAGCTGGGCCCGCGGCCCGCGGCCACCACCCCGCACGCCGGCCTTGACGACGAGATCGTCCAGTTCGAGCCGGGTCAGCAGCTGGGCGGTGGCGGGCTTGGAGAGCCCGATGGCGAGCTCGAGTTCGGCCCGCGTGAGCGGTCCTTCCCGCAGGAGGACCTCGATGGCGGCGCGATCGTTGATCTCGCGCAGCATCCGCGGGCTACCGGCTCGCACTCGTTCCTCCGGACTTAATTAGGATACTTTACAGACGGTTTCCGGGGACTGTAGTGAGCCGCGGCACAGCCGTCAACGGTCTCGCGAAACGGCCGGGTAACGCTTGGGGCGGCGTTGGGCCAGGTGACGGGTGTACCGGTGAACGAGTTGCGCCGAAGGCGACGGCTTGGTCAGAGGCTTTCGGATTGCGCCGACTGGGATGCTGGTCCTTGTGGATGTCGTGGCGCAGCGGGTGCGGACCACCTGGACCAAGCGGTCCAGGGGTGGCCCGGCGGCTGCGGTGCGCAACCGTGTGCCGATCGCGTTCCCGCTGCCCGCCGGCACGCAACTACACGTGGTGAATGTCGACGAGTCGACTGGCTTCGAGCCCCGGTTCGAGCTGCGGCCCCTGAGTGAGTTGGACGGCGTCCAGCTCCGGGAAGCGGACGGCGGGCTGTCGGTGCTGGTCGTTCCGTCGCCGTGGGGGATGCCGAAGCGGAACTGGCCGCGCTCCCCCGTCCGACTGGAACGCGGTGAGTGGCTGCGCTGGCAGTTCAACCTGCGTTTCGGGTCGACCTGCTCGTGTGGCAGCGAGTGGAGCTACCGGCTGGAGACGCTGAACCTGGCGTACGGCACCCGCGCGGACTTCACGGGCAAGCCGACCCGCTCGGTCACCGAACTCGGTGACCTGCGCTGAAGGCCGGGGACCTCTCCAACGTGGCGACAGACAGTGCCATGCAGGCCGCGACGACCTACGAGCATGAACAGGCTGAAGGCCGCCATGGGCCTTCAGCAGGTCGGGCCTACTCCTCCGCGTCCGCCCAAGCCTTGGGCATCACGCGGACGATGGACGCGTCGTGGCGGCTTCTCCACCGCGCCGGCCGGACTCGATCCGGCGTTCAGTACCGGTCACCCACTGGTCGAACTGCTGGGCCAGCCATTTCTTCGTCTCCTCCGAAACGTAGCCGCGAGCGTCTTCGAGGAGCGGAGTGACTGCGTGTTCTCGCACTTCTTCGTGAGCCTCCGGCGCCGGACAGATGAACACCGCGAGGATGCGGAGGTCCCGCAGCAGTTCGTCGCTGGTGATCAGCTCGAGAATCGGCACATGGGCGAGCACCGCGGTCTTGAGCGCCCCCCAGGCCTTGTCCACGATCATGCCGACCACCTCCCTGGTCAGCTGCGACCGCGGGTCTTTCCTGCTGGAATCGACGACCGTGTCGACGATGACTTTCTTCGCCGCCTCGGAGAGCTGGTCGATCAGACCATTGGCCTCTTCGATGACCTTGACGAAGCCGATGATCAGGTCACACCAGCCGTGGTCAGCGAGTTGCAGGCGGACCTGGCCGAGGTCTTCGGACTCGGTGCCGAGCTCGGCGAGGACGTCCGGCCAGATGCCCTCCGTCATCGCCTTCGCGAGCGCATCCACCTGCTCCACCGGAGCGGGATGGCCCGGATACTCCTCCAGTATGCCGCCAGAGCGCTGAGGTTCTTCGGAACAAACCTGCTGACCGGATTCAGTGCCGGGCGACCAAGCCTGATCACTTTCCTCGCGCTCAACCGGCAGGAGCTCGGCCTCCCGCCGCTGAGCAGGAATGTTCGGCCGCCGCCAAACATGGCGCGCAAGCCAGTCGGACAGGTCCAGGCGGAACGAGTCCATGCTCGACTCGCGCGCCCGCGCGTTGCGCCGGACTCCGCGCTTCGAAGCCGTCCACGTGAGCCACTTCTTCTTGATCTCAGCGCGTTTGGCGGAGCGAGCTCGTTCCGGTCCGCGAGCGAGGCCGACCCACTCTTTCCACCCGTGTTTCGAGCCGCTGCAGTTTTTGCATTTGCAGACGTGCCCATCGGCCTTCTCGCAATTCGCCGGATGCTTCCTGGTCGATGCCATCGGCCGGCCCCTCGATCGACAACCCGTTCCACTCGATCTTCCAAGCACTCGGGGAAGGGCCATACCGCCGCGCTGGTAGTCGCCGAATTGCTGACTGTAACCGGATTTGGCCACACAAAACCCTCGCGTCACTTTGACCGCAAGGACCTGGATCGCCATCGGCGATCGGGTGAGGAATGCCGTGAAGACACGCTTGCCTTCACGGCACTTCGATCACTCCTCCGCGTCCGCCCAGGCCTTGAGCATCACGCGGGCAATGGACGAGTTCCCCGGCAGGATGATCTCCGCCGCCCCATCGGCGATCGGGGTCGGCTTCGAACCCTCACCCCGCACCGAACTGTTCTCGAACGCCGCGCGCACCTCCTCGCGCGACACCCACAACGCCTCTTCGATCTCGCCGTCCGCCGGCACCAACGGCGCGAACCGGTCCGCCCGGGCCGTGAAGCCCAGCATGATCGACCGGGGGAACGGCCACGGCTGGCTGCCCAGGTACCGCACGTCCGAGACGACCGCGCCCACCTCTTCGCGGATCTCGCGGACTACGCACGCCTCGAGGGACTCCCCCGCCTCCACGAAGCCCGCCAGCACCGAATAGCGGCCCGCCGGCCAGATCGGCTGGCGGGCCAGCAGCACGTGGGAGCCGTTCACGCCCTCGGTGGAATGGACCAGGCAGATCACCGCCGGGTCCGTGCGGGGGTACTCCTCGCGCCCGCAGCCGGTGCACTTGCTGGCCCAGCCGAACTGGATCAGCTCCGTCGCGCTGCCGCAGCGCGTGCAGAACTTCGCCTGGCGACGCCAGAAGCGCAACGCCTGTGCCGTCGTGAACAGCCCGGCCGACGTGTCGTCCAGGAGGTCGCCGTACCCGCGCAGCTCGACCCAGACCTCGCCGTCCGCGCGCGGGACCTCCTCCACGAACCCCCAGCTGCCCGCCATCTTCACCGTGTCGGCCTCGCCGGACGGCCCGCCCGGCAGCGACCAGTAGTCGACGTCCTGCCACTCGCCGAGGAACACCGCGTCCGCGGGCGGCGAAGCTCCGAAGTCGACGGCCTTCCGGAACGCCAACGCCGACGCGCCTTCGACCACCGGGGTGCGCCCGGCGTCGTCCAGGAGGACGACCCGGGCGTCGGCCCACCGCGACACCAGCCGCGACGGGTTGGTGCGCAAGTCTTCCTGACGGTCCACAGTGGACCGGGACAGGGTCGGCAGGGCGCCGAGGGTGAACGGGACGGACATCAGGCCGGCTCGCCCACGACGACGTCGCCGAGCGCCAGGAGCTTGCGCTCCAGCACCGCCGCGTCGCCGACCACCACGCCCGTGAACCGCTTGGGGGCGAAGTACTTCAGCGCCGCTTCGGCCACCTCGTCGGCCGTCACCGCCGCCACCCGCGCCGGGTGCTCGGTCAGCCACTCCAGGCCGAGCCCGGTCGAAGCCAGCGCCAGCACCTGGCCGGCCAGCCCGGCCTGCGACGACGTCGAGGTCAGCAGCGAGCCGATCGCGTACTGCCGCACCGACTCCAGCTCGTCGCCGGACGGCGGGACCTGGCCGAGGCGGCCCAGTTCGTAGCGCGTCTCCAGCAGCGCCGGGGCCGTCGCGTCGGTCGCGGTGTCCGCGTCGACGTTGACCACCGCGGTGCCGTCGGTGAACTCGAACCCCGAGTGCGCGGAGTAGGTGTAGCCCTTGTTCTCGCGGATGTTCTCGACCAGCCGCGACGAGAAGTACCCGCCGTAGGCCAGGTTCGCCAGCTGCAGCGCCGCGTACCCCGGGTCCGTGCGCGGAAGCGTCTGCGCCGAAAGCCGGATCTGCGACTGCACCGCACCGGCGCGCGGCACCAGCAGCACGTTCGGCCCGGTGAGGTCGGGCAGCGGCGGCAGCCGGACGGCGGAGCGGTCCGACGCCCAGCCGCCGAGCACCTTCTCCAGCTCGCCGAGCACCCCGGCCGGGTCGAGGTCGCCGACCAGCACCATGACCGATCCCCGCGGCAGCACCGACGCCTGGTGCAGCGCGCGCACCTGTTCCGGCGTCACGACGGCGACGTCTTCGGCGCGCGGGACCTCACGCGTCGCCGGGTGGTCGCCGTAGCGGTGCTTCTGCAGGGCCTCCCGCGCGATCGTGCGCGGCTGGGTGCGCGAGACGGCGATGCGCTCGACCAGCCGCTCCTTCTCGCGGGCGATCTCGTCGCCGGCGTAGGTCGCCCCGGTGAGGACGTCGCCGAGGACGTCGAGGAACGTCGGCAGCTTGTCGGCCAGCGCGGACCCGGTGAGCACCAGCCGCTCCGGGTCGACGCCGGCGCCGATGTCGCCGCCGATGAGCGCCAGCTCGGTGTCGATCTCGATGCGGTTGCGGCGGGCGGTGCCGGTCAGGATCGTCTCGGCGAGCACCTCGGCGATCGCCGGGTGCAGCGCGTCGTCACCCGCGAACGGGATCCACAGCCGCGCCTCGACCATCGGCACGGTCGCCTTGCGCACGGCCACCACACGCAGACCGTTCGCCAGCGTCGTGTCCACATGGGACAGATCGGCGGCGGCCCGCTGCTCGCCGAGCGGCGGCAGCGGCCGCGGCCCCCGCGCGGTGCGGCCGATCTCGTCGGCGCTGCGGTGCGTTGCTGAAGTCACTGCTCGTTGTTCCCTTCCGAAGCGGGCTTGACCACCAGCACGGCGCGCGCGTCCGGGCGCAGCGCCTTCGCCGCCGCCGACACGGCTTCCGAGGTGACGGCGGACATCCGGTCCGCGAGCCGGTACACCAGCGACGCGTCGCCGTAGAGCAGTTCGAACGAGCCGAGGGCCAGGGTCCGGGAGACCAGCCGGTCGTGCTCCGAGTGCAGGCTCGCCGCCCAGCGGGCGGTGACCTTGCGCAGCTCTTCCTCGCTCGGCGGGGTCTCGGCGAGCTTCTCCAGCTCGTCGTCGAGCGCGGCGAGCACGCGCTCGCGGGACACCTCGTGCGGGTGGATCAGGGTGATGGTGAACGTGTCCGGGTCGCGGGCCTCGAACGGGCCGAACAGCCCGGCGCCGGCCCCGATGTCCACGACCAGGGGCTCGCGGTGCACCAGCCGCTGCTGCAGGCGCGAGCCGTCGCCGTCGGTGAGCACGCCGGCCAGCACGAGGTAGGCCAGGTAGCTGTCGACGTCGTTGATCGGGTCCGGCATCCGGTAGCCGATGCCGAGCGCGGGCAGCGGGGCGTGCGCGTCTTCGATCTCACCGTGCAGCTCGGTGGTCGGCAGCGGCTCGGCGAAGGACGGCCGCTGCGGCGCCGGCCGGTGCGGGACGTCGCCGAAGTGGTCCTCGATCAGTTTCTTGGCGTTGGCCGGCTCGAAGTCGCCCGCCACCGTGAGCACGGCGTTCGCCGGCGAGTAGTAGGTGTCGAAGAACGCCGCGCAGTCCTCGACCGTGGCGCTTTCGAGGTCCTCGAAGCCGCCGTAGCCGTTGTGCGCGTTGGGGAACGTCGAGTACAGCACCGGCGGCAGGGTGATCCACGGGAACCCGCCGTAGGGCCGGTTCAGCACGTTGAGCCGGATCTCCTCCTTGACGACGTCGATCTGGTTCGCCAGGTTCTCCGCCGTCAGCTTGGGCGCGCGCATCCGGTCGGCTTCGAGGAACAGCGCGCGCTCGAGCGCGGCGCTCGGGAGCACCTCGAAGTAGTCGGTGTAGTCCGGGTGGGTGGACCCGTTGAAGGTCCCGCCGCTGGACTGCACGTGCCGGAAGTGCGCGAGTTTCTCCAGGCTCTCGGAGCCCTGGAACATCAGGTGCTCGAAGAGGTGGGCGAAACCGGTGCGCCCCTCCGGCTCGGAACGGAAACCCACGTCGTAGTGCACGCTGACGCCGACCACCGGCGCGGTCGCGTCGGGGGCGAGAACCACGCGCAGACCGTTGTCTAGGGTGTATCGGACGAGCTCGGGATCGGCCATGGCCCCACCCTACGACTCCCGCGCGCTCGCCTGCGTCTCGACTGGCTGCTGGGAACCGGTGTCCCGGACGGCGTCGTCGAGGAGCCGGCCGCGGCGCGCGGCGGCGAACGTCCCCGACAACGCCGTCGCGAAGGATCCGGCCTGGTCAGGGGCGATGTCACCGGCGTGCCAGTAGACCGGCGGCGGGTGTTCGAGGCCGTCGAACGCGGCCACCCACGGGGCCAGTTCGCCCAGAGCGAGCGCGTACGGCAGGCCTCGGGAGAAGACCAGTTCGCGCTGCGGCTCGTCCAGGTCCGCGGCCTTGGCCGACGCGAGCGTCACGCCGAGGCCGCGCAGGCGCCGCGCCACGTCGGCGCCCGCCCGCCGCCGGGCGGGCAGCGCGGCCGAGGCGGCGACGGCGGCGGCCCCGGCGAGCACGACCATGACGCCGAGCTGGGCGTAGCCGACGGTCACGGCCAGCAGGACGGTGAGGAACCCGCCGTAGCAGGCGATCCGGACCCCGGCGCGGCCGAGCCGCCGGGGCCGCGGGGCGAGCCAGCCGCGGCGGACGACGTCGGCGTACAGCTCGGCCGGGCCGACGGTGACGTGCCGCTCCCGCAGTTCGGCGAGGGTCACCGGCTCGTCCGGGACGACGGCCGCGTAGACGGCTTTTTCGAAGGCGGTGAGGTGCTCGTCGGGCGGGTTGCGGCGGGCCAGCCGCCAGCCGCCGTCCTCGGCGCTCACCCAGAGGTAGTTGCGGACGGCCAGGTCGAGCACGGTGGCGGCCAGGTCGGCGGCCCCGGGGCGGGCGCGGAGGAGGACGCCGGCGTGGCCGGGCAGCACGCCCTCGGGTGAGGCGAACTCGCCGTTCGGGGTGACCAGGCTCGTTTTCTCCGGCTCGCCGGTGCCGGCCTCACGGCGGCGGGCCGCCCAGACCAGCGCGGCCATGAGCAGCAGCAGCGCACCGAAGGCCGCCCACCCCCAGCCGACCGGGGCGGTGAGGACGAACGCGCCGGCGATCGTCTTGGCCGGGACCAGCACCTCGTTGCCGGGCACGGTGCCCGCGGGCAGTTCGACGGTCGCCGTCATCCGCTCGCCCGCGGCGAGGTTCTGCTGGCTGAACCGGGTCAGCCCGGCGTGGTCGATCTGCGCGGCCGCGCACGGGAAGTCGGAGCCCGGCGGCCCGGCGGCGCAGTCGACGGCGGTGGGGATCTTCGGCGCGGCGAAGGAGGCACGGAGGAACTTCAGCTCGGTGTTCCAGCCGCCGGCCAGCTCCCAGGTGACCCGGTCGCCGGCGACCGCACCGTCCACTGTGTACCGGACGATCGAGGTCCCGGGAGTGAGGTGGACGGTGAAGGCGTCTTCGTTCACGCTCGCCGTCCCGCCGCCTTCCAGGACGACGTCGCGGACACCGTAGACGCGGTCGCGGTGGTGGGGCGCCGGGACCCGCAGCGCGACCCGGCGATCCATCGTGACGCCGTCGGGGACGGAGATCGCTTCGGCGACCGAAAGAGAGCCGTCGCGCTGGACCTTGAGCTGGATCTCGGCGCTCTGCGGCACGGTGGGCAGGGGCGGCTGATCGGCGGGGCCGGCGGCCAGCGCGAGCGCCAGAAGCGTCCCCGCGAGCACGGTCAGCGGGCCGCGGCGGCGGCGAGCACGCCGTCGAGCGCGGTCAGGAACGACGGGAAGTGCGTGCCGAAGCGGCGCAGGTCGTGCTCGGCCTCCATGCCGCCGTACCAGTACAGCCCGGCCGAGCCGTCCGCCGACGGGTTGAGCGCGGCGAAGGCGCCGAGCCAGCGTTCGGTGTCGCCCAGCACGACCGCGTACGGCAGCGAGCGGGAGAAGACCAGCTCGCGGTCGGCGGGCGGGATGTCCTCGGCCTTCGCGGTGTGCAGGTAGTCGAGCAGGCCCCGGACCTGCCCCACCAGGGCGCGGCCGCGGGCGGTGCGGGACGGCAGCAGCGCGGCCACCGCGACGACCGCGAGCCCGGCCAGCGCGACGGCGACGCCGAGCAGCGCGTACCCGGCGGTGAAGGTGAGCACCGCGGTGGTGACCAGCCCGAGCGTGAAGATCCCGGCGCCGAGCCAGGTCAGCCGGCCGCGGGCGGTGTCCGGGCGGCGGGAGAACCAGCGCTTGGTGACGACGTCGGCGTACATCGCGTCGCTGATCCGGCGCAGGTCGAGCCCGCCGCGGGCGCGCAGCTGCGACACCAGCACGGTGTCGGTGCCCGGTGGCAGCAGGGTTTCGCAGACGGCGCGCTCGAAGTCGTGGAGGTGTTCGTCCGGCGGGTTGCGGCGGGTGAGCTGCCAGTCGGGCCCGGGTACTTCCGCCAGCCACAGGTAGTTGCGGACGGCCAGGTCGACCACGGTGGCGCTGATGTCCACGACGTCGACGGTCTCGTCGACGACCGTGCCGACCTGGCCGGGCAGCACGCCGTCGGGACTGGCGAAGAAGACGCGGTCGCCGTCGCGCAGGAGGACTTCGACCGGGCCGGTGGCGGTGCGCAGCGCGCCGGCGTCCTGCTTGCGGCGCCGCCGGACGAAGAGCGCGGCCGCGACGAGGAAGGCGAGCAGGACGGCGAAGGCGATCCCCGTCACGGGCGTCAGCGCGAAGGCGTTCGCGAGCAGGCCGATGTCGGCGAATTCCGCGTTCGCCGGGGTGGTGCCCGCGGGCAGGCCGACGAGGAGGTCGACGCGGTCGCCGGGGCGGACGTCGTTCTGTTCGAGCCGGACGACCCCGGTGTGGTCGAGCTCGGCGAGGGTGCAGCGCTGGCTCGAGCCGACCGGGCCGGCGAAACAGTCCACAGGGGACAATTGGGTGCTCGGGGCGAGCAGCGAGGCCGTGAGCTTGGCCAGCGGGGTGTCGAAGCCGCTGCCGACCTGCCAGCGGACCTGCTGACGGCCGTTCTGGTCGGCGACGGCGCCGTCGACGGTGAACGTGGCGCTGCCGGTGCCGCCGCCGAACGTGAGGACGAGCTGGTCACCGGTGAGCTCACCGGTGGCGGCGCCGTCGGTCTTGACGTCGCGGACGGCGAAGACGCGGTCCTGGTCGTCGCTCGCGGGGACCTTGAGGGGGACGCGCGAGACGAGCTGCCGGCCGCCGGGGACGGTGACGTGTTCGGTGACGGAGAGGGTGCCGTCGCGCAGGAGCTTGAGGGCGACGTCGGCGGCGGCCCCTTCGGGCGGCCGGCCGTCCTGCCCGGTGAGCAGCTGGGGTTTCTTGACCTGGTCGGCGGGCAGGTTCGGCAGGGCGGGCCCGGCCGACGGCCCCTGCGCGGCCGCGGGCCCGGCGGCGGCCAGCACGACCGCGACGGCGATCGCGGCGGCGGTCCCCCATTTCATCGGCACAGCACCACACCCTAGAGCACTCGATCTATGCTGACGCCCGGAACGGCGCGATCACCGCAGGTACGCCGCTTCCGACGGGGAAATCGCACGGGGGGTTCCACTCGATGACGCACGGCCCGCAGGGTCCTGGGGTTGGTCCTGGTCCTGGTCCGCACGACCCGCGCCGGCCGTCGCCGCCACCGGGAGCGCGGCCGCTGCCGCCACCGGGGGTGCGGCCGTTGCCGGGGCAGGGCGGGCCGCCGAACCGCTTCGGTGCGCCCGGGCAGGGCGGCCCGTTCCGTCAGGGTGGGCAGCCCGGCCCGTTCGGGGAGCCCCCGCGAGGTCCCGGCAGCGCGCCCGGGCAGGGCGACCCCTCCGGTGCGCCACCACAGGGCCCCGGCCGCGCGCCCGGGCAGGGCGGCTCCTCCGGTGCGCCACCGCAGGGTCCCGGGCCGCGTGTCCCGCAGCCGCCGCGTGGTCCGCACGGTCCGCCCACCGGGCCGTACGGCCGGCCCCTTCCGCCGCCCGCGCGGGCGCCGCTGCCGCCGCCGGCTGCCGCCGCCGTGCCCGTCTTCGTCCCGGGCCATGCCGGGCCGCCCTCCTTCGGGCCGCGGTTCGCGCCCGGTTACACCCCCTACGTCGCCAAGAAGTCGAACGCCGGGGTGATCGTCGCGGTCGCCCTCTTCGCGATCGTCGCCGTCGCGGGTGGGCTCGTCGCCGCCGTTGCGCTGTCCGGGAACCACAAGCGGCACGTCGCCGACGCCGGCTACTCCAGCACCTACCCGGCCACCACCGAAGAAACCACCACCGAGGCGAGCACCACCACTTCGGCCACCTCCTCGACCGAGGCGACGACGACCGCGCGCACCACCGAACGCCGGACCCCGGCTTCGCAGACCCCCACCGGCCCGCGCCCGGTCGTGGCCACCGGGGACAACCCGCTCTTCGCCCGCGCGGACTACGGCCTGCAGAACGTCCCGTGCTCGCTGAGCCGCTGGGCGACCGACCAGAACAGCGTCACGCGCTTCTTCCAGTCCGGCATCGGCTGCCTGGACGCGATGTGGTCGCGCATGCTCGGCGCGGTCGACCTGCCGTTCCGGACGCCGAACCTGTCGGTGCCGCGGTCGCTGTCGGAATCGTCGACGCCGTGCGGCAGCGGGGGCACCACCACCGGCGTCACGCCGTTCTACTGCTCGGCGAACAACACGATCTACATGCCGATGGACCGGATCGAGCTCGAGGTGTGGGGCAACCACCCCGGCCCGTACCTGTCGATCCTGGCCCACGAGTACGGCCACCACGTGCAGAACATGTCCGGCATCACCGAGGCGTTCGCCAACCAGCGCTACGACGCGGGCGCCGACTCGGCGGCCGGCCTCGAACTGTCGCGGCGCATGGAACTCGAGGCGCAGTGCTTCTCCGGGATGTTCCTCGGCTCGGCCTCGGTGTCCGGCGGCTCGGTCGACAAGAACCTCTACAACGAAGCCTGGAACGCCCAGGACCGCGGCGACGACTACGCCCGCAACGGCAAACGCGACCACGGCAGCGCCAAGCACAACATCAGCTGGTGGCAGCACGGTGCCACGAAGAACCGGAACCAGCAGTGCAACACGTGGCTGTCGCCCTCGGGCGACGTTTCGTAGCGCCGATCAGCCGCGGTCGTGCAGCGTGACGTGGTAGCCGTCGGGGTCGGCGAAGGTGAACGTGCGGCCGAAGGGACCGTCGATCGGGGCGGAGACGATGGTGTGCCCGTCGGCGGCGAGAGCGTCGTGGATCTCCTGGACGTCGGTGGCGTGGAGCCAGATCGCGGCACCGATGCCGGGCCGGGCGGCGGAGGCGAGGTCCGTGCCGGGAACGATGTCGCGGAGGGCGAACGCGATCGGCTTCGTCTCGAAGACGACGGCGTGCGGCGGTCCGGCCGGCGAGCGGACGAGGCCGAGGTACCGCTCGTAGAACGCCTGCGACGCGGTGAGATCGCGCGCCTGGAGCGAGATGAAGTCGGGTCCGGTGGCGGGCATGGTGTGCTCCTTCTCGATTCATGTCAGGTTCCTGACACAGCCCACCGTATGTCAGGATCCTGACATGAGTCAAGCCGCCGTCCCCCGGAAACGGGCACGGCTCATCGCCGACCACGCGGCTCTCGGCCGCGAGTGAAGCCAGGGCCCGTCAGCTGGGCGGGGTGAAGGGGTTCTCCACGGGCACCGGCGTGCCGGACGGCGGCGTCGGGAGCTCCGGCTGGTCCGCGGGCGGGCCACCGGCCGGGTGCGGACCCGCCGGCGGCCAAGGCGACGCCGGCGGCCAAGGCGGCCCCGCCGGCCCCGGGGCGGGCCGAGCCGGCGCCACCGGCGGATAGCCGGGCCGGCCCTGAGCCGCATACGCCTGGAACGCCCGGGCGTGGTCGCGGTTGCGCCGCTCCGCCAGTACCGCCGCCAGGAACGCCCACGGCGGCACCTGGGGCGGCACCGGCGTGCCCAGCGCGTTCCCCATCTGCTGCGCGAGCCCCCAGCCCAGCGCGTGCGACGCCTCCGGCCGCAGCTCGCGGAACCGGGCGAGGAACTGGCGGCTCGCCAGCGCGAGGTCGTCCGGCAGCCGCGTCAGGTCGAGCTGCGCCGCCCAGCCCTCGAGGCCCGGCGGCATGGCGACCGCCGCGTACCCGGGGCCTTGCGGGGCTCGTTCGCGGACCACCAGCGTCCCGGCCAGGAAGTCGCCGACGCGGCGGCCGTTCGACGAGCACAGCGACACGACCACCGCGACCGCGCCGAACAACCCGAGCGCCCAGAAGTCCACGACGAAGCCGGCCAGCCCGCGCACCAGCGCGTGCCGGAACCGGATCGGGCCGCCGTCGACCCGCACGACCCGCAGGCCCACCGCCATCTTGCCGAGCGAGCGGCCGCGCGAGAGCGTCTCGAACACGACCGGGTAGCCGACCACGATCAGCACCACGAACACCAGCAGCAGCGCCAGGAACAGCGACTCGTCGGCGAACGGCACCACGAACGTGAGCAGCATGAGCGCACCCAGCAGCAGCGCGAGCTGCACGAGCACGTCCAGCGCCATCGCCAGTGCGCGGCTGGCGAGCTTGGCCACGCGCAGGTCCAGGACGACCGCTTCGCCGGTGACCAGCTCCGATTCCTCGTGCACGATGCCCAGCGTATCGACGGATAGGGTGGTCGGCGTGGATGTGGACGTCTTCGTCGCTGCGCACGCGGGGGAGTGGACCCGGCTCGGTGAGCTGATCCGGCGCGGCGGCAAGCTGACCGGGCCGGAAGCCGACGAGCTGGTGACGCTCTACCAGCGGACCGCGACGCACCTGTCGATCGTGCGGTCGGTCGCGCCGGACCCGGCCCTGCTCGGCCGGCTGTCCGACCTGGTCGCCCGCGGCCGGTCGGCGGTCTCCGGGGCGCACAACCCGGCCTGGCGGGAGGTCGCCCGCTTCTTCACGCACCGGTTCCCGGCCGCGGTCTACCTCTCGCGGCGCTGGTGGATCCCGGCCGCGCTGGTGTCGATCGCGGTGATGGTGGTGATCGCCGTCTGGGTCGCGCGCGACCCGCTCGTGCGCGCGTCACTGGGCACCCCGGAGGAGCTGAGCGAGCTGACCAAGCCCGGCGGCCAGGCGGAGAACTACTACTCGACCGGGCCGGCGGCGTCCTTCGCGGCGCACGTCTGGACGAACAACGCGTGGGTGGCGGCGACCTGCCTGTTCCTCGGCGTCGCGCTGGGCCTGCCGGTGATCGGCGCGCTCTGGCTGAATTCGCTCAACGCCGGGCTGATCATCGGTGCGATGAGCGCGGCCGGCCGCGGCGACGTGATGATCGGTCTCCTGCTCCCCCACGGTCTCCTGGAGCTGACGGCGGTGTTCGTCGCGGCGGGCACCGGCCTGAGACTCGGCTGGACGGTGGTCGACCCGGGCCGCCGCTCCCGCACGGCCGCGCTCGCCGAGCAGGGCCGGTCGGTGGTGGTGATGGCGCTCGGGCTGACGTGCGTGCTGTTCGTGTCCGGGGTCATCGAGGCGTTCGTGACCCCGTCAGGCTGGCCGACGTGGGTGCGCGTCGGCATCGGCGCGCTGGCCGAAATCGCGTTCCTGGCCTACGTTTTCACGCTCGGCCGCCGGGCGGCGAAGGACGGCGAGGTCGGCGACCTCGACGCCCGCGACACCGGCGACGCCCTGCCCGAATCCGCCTGACTCAGAGCCGCCCGGCGGCCTTCAGGGCCAGGTAGCGGTCCGCCAGCGCCGGCGGCAGCTCCTCCGGGACCGCGTCCACCACGCTCACCCCGTGCCGCACCAGCCGCTCGGTCACCCGCAGGCGCTCGGCCGTCGTGCGCGCGGCCGCCGCCGCGTCGTAGACCGCTTCCGCGTCGCCGCGGGCCGCCAGCATCTCCGCCACCCGGGGGTCCGCCACCGATGCCACCACCAGCTCGTGCCGCCCGGTCAGCGAGCTCAGCACCGGGAACAAGCCCTCCTCCATCGGCGCCGCGTCCAGCCCGGTCAGCAACACGACCAGGGCCCGGCGGCGGGTTCGCTGGAGCACCTCCGCGACCATGCCGCGCGCGTCCGTCTCGACCAGCGACGGCTCGAGCGGCGCCATCGCGTTCACCAGCGACGTCAGCAGCGAAGCTCCGGACGAACCGTGCACCGCCGCGCGCAACCGCCGGTCGTAGGCCAGCAGGTCGACGCGGTCGCCGGCCCGGGAAGCCAGTGCGGCCAGCAACAACGCCGCGTCCATCGCCGCGTCGAGCCGGGGCGCGTCGCCCACCCGGCCCGCCGAGACGCGGCCCGTGTCGAGCACCAGCACGACGTGCCGGTCGCGCTCGGGGCGCCAGGTCCGGACCATGACGTCGGCCGCCCGCGCGGTCGCGCGCCAGTCGATGGACCGGACGTCGTCGCCGATGACGTACTCGCGCAGAGAGTCGAATTCCGTGCCCTGGCCCCGGATCAGCACCGCGTTGCGGCCGTCGAGCTGCTGCAGCCGCGCCAGCCGGGACGGCAGGTGCTTGCGGCTGTGGAACGGCGGCAGCACCCGGACCGTCCACGGCACCGCGTGCGAACCCTGCCGCGCGGCCAGGCCCAGCGGCCCGACCGACCGGACCGTCACCCGCGCCGCCGTCCGGTCGCCCCGCCGCGACGGCCGCAACGCCGTCACCAGCGCCCGCCGCTCCCCCGCCGGGACGCGCAGGGAATGGCGGTCGGCCGCGCCCGCGCTCGGCGGCCACGCGTCGCGCAGCTGCCCGCGCACCGCGCGGCCACCGGGGTTCGCGACCACCAGCGTCACCTCGCACGGCTCACCGAGCCGGACCGAAGTGTCGCCCGAGCGCGCGAACGTCAGCGCCCGCACGCTTCCCGCCAGCACGAGGTCGACGACCACGAGCACCAGCAGCACCGCGGCGACCGCCAGCATCCCCGTGCCCGACGGCAGGAGCAGCCCGACCACCAGCGCGCCGAACAGCGCCAGCAGCCCGAGCCTTCCGGTGACCGCCATGTCAGCGCGGCACGGGCACGGACGCGAGCACGCGGTCCAGCACGCCGTCCGCCGTGACGCCCTCGAGCTCCGCCTCCGGCCGGACGTCCAGGCGGTGCCGCAGTGCGGGCCGGGCGAGGGCCTTGACGTCGTCGGGGGTCGCGTAGTCGCGCCCGGCGAGCCACGCCCAGGCGCGGGTCACCGCGAGCAACGCCGTGGCACCCCGGGGCGAAACGCCGATCCGCACCGACGGCAGCTGCCGCGTCGCCCGGCACAGGTCGACGACGTACCCGATCACCTCGGGCCCGATCGTCACGCGGGCCACGGCTTCCCGCGCGGCGGCGAGTTCCGGGGCACCGGCGACCGCGCGCAGGCCCGCCGCGGCCAGGTTGCGCGGGTCGAAGCCCTGGGCGTGCCGCCACAGGATCCCGATCTCGTCCTCGCGCGAGGGCGCCGGCATGGTCAGCTTGAGCAGGAACCGGTCCAGCTGCGCCTCCGGCAGCGGGTAGGTGCCCTCGTACTCCACCGGGTTCTGGGTGGCGATCACGATGAACGGGTCGGGCAGCGGCCGCGACTTGCCGTCGAGCGAGACCTGCCGCTCCTCCATCGCCTCCAGCAGCGACGACTGCGTCTTCGGCGGGGTCCGGTTGATCTCGTCGGCGAGCAGCAGGTTGGTGAACACCGGCCCCTCGCGGAAGGAGAATTCGCCGCTGTGCGCGTCGTAGACGATCGACCCGGTGACATCGCCGGGCATCAGGTCCGGGGTGAACTGCACGCGCGTGGTCTCCAGGTCCAGCGCCGCGGCCAGGGCCCGCACGAGCAGCGTCTTCGCCACGCCCGGGACGCCTTCGAGCAGCACGTGCCCCCGGCACAGCAGCGCCAGGATCAGCCCGGTGACGGCGGCTTCGTTGCCGACGACGGCCTTGCCGACCTCGGCGCGCAACGCGATCAGCGCGTCGCGGGCCCCGGTCGCGTTCTCGGTACCGCTGGTCAAGTTCGCCCTGCCTCTCGTTCCACGTGATCGAGTTCGCCGGCCAGCCGGACCAGCGCGGGGTCGTCCGGCACCGGCGGGCCGTAGAGGACCGCGCCGACCTCGCGAGCCGGCCGTCCGGTCCGTGTGCTGACCGACTCCACCAGCGCCGCCGGGTCGGCGTCGCGCGGCAGGCCCAGCGCGGTCCGCAGCCGGCCGCGCGCCGCTTCCCGCAGCGTCTCACCCGCGTGCCCGGCCGCCTTGGCCCGCCGGTACAGCCGGGCGCGGCCCTCGGCAGTTTCGGCCGCGCGGACGACGATCGGCAGCGGCTCGGTGACCACCGGGCCGAGCCGCCGGGCCCGCCACAACGCCAGCAGGGCGACGGCGACGAACGCCTGCGCGGCCCCGAAGTACCAGCCGTCCGGGATGAGGTCGAAGATCGACCGGCGGGAGTCGTCGAGCGCCGGGTCCGAGGTGGCCGGCAGGTACCAGACGAGCTTCGGGTGCGCGCCGAGCAGGCGCAGCCCCAGCGCCGCGTTGCCCTGTTCGGCGAGCCGCGCGTTGGTCAGCGGTGCCGGTGAGCCGAGCAGCGTCGTCGTGCCGCCGCCGTCGGCGAGCTGCAGCAGCGTCCCGCCGCCGTCCTCGCCGGGGTAGCACGAGCGCGCACCGGGCGAGGCGTAGCCGATCCCGCCGAGCGTGACCTCGCCCGCCGCGACCGCCGCGGCGACGGTGCACTGCGGCGGCAACGTCCCGACGTCGCTGCGGCCGGCCTGGTGCACCAACGGCAGTGAATCACGCAGCGTCGGCTCGCCCGGCGTCACGAGGACGACGTCGGCGGCGCGCTCGCGCAGCGCGTCGAACCGCTTCGCCGGGGCCAGATCCGGTGCGGTGACGAGCAGCGTCGCGTCGTCGCCGACTTCGGCGTCCGCTTCGGCGATCGTGTGCACGGTCCGGACGTCGACGCCCTGGTCTTTCAGGAGTTTCGCGAGGGCGTGCGCGCCACCGGGTTCGTACGAGCCGGGTTCGAGGGCGCCGTAGGCCTGCTCGCCGCGGCCGAGCAGGAGCAGAGCACCGGCGATGAAGATCAGGGCGAGGAGCGCGAGGGGAACGCGGGCACCGCGCCAGATCCGGTTCAGGTCGGGCGAAACCGCTGTGCTCATGCCGCCTCCGCGGGAAAGAGCACGTCGGCGGGGCTCACGGGGCCGCCATGGCGACCGGTCGCTCACGGCGGCAGCGTTCGTCCAGCTCGGTCAGCGTGCGGTACGCCGCTTCGGTGCCTTCGCGGCCGCCGTAGTGGACGTCGTCGAAGAGCCGGGCGCCCTGCCGCAACTGGTCCGCGACATTCGGCAGCAGCAGGCCGGCCTCGGCGGCGGCCTCGTCCGCCGTCCGGCCGGAGCGGGTGTCGAGCAGCGCGCGTTCCTCCAGGGCCCGCACGACGGCGCGGAAGCGGTCGCGGACGGCGTCGTCGAACCGGCCCGCGGCGGCGGCTTCCGCGGCCGACCGGCGGTAGTCGGCGGCGCTCTTGCGCTGCCCGCCGAAGACGACGCGGCCGGCCCGCGCCGAGCCGGCGATCTTGCCCGTGCGCACCCGGATCACCACGACGAGCACGACCAGCAGCGCGACGATCAGCACCACCCCGAAGATCCCGCCGGGCACGTCCGAGGACAGGCTGTTGAGCAGCTTCTCCAGCTGTTCCCCGAGCCACTGGCCGATCTGCTGCAGGAAGCTCGGCCGGGCGTCGCGGTACTTCGGGTCCGACAGCTCCTCTTCGGCCGCGCGGCGGGCCGCGTCCCGGTCGATGTCGACCGGGACGTCGATGAGCCGGAAGGTCACCATGCCTGGGGCGGCTGCACCCCGGCGGCGCGGGCCAGCTCGATGTCCATGCCTTCGCGGCGCATCCGCTGGTCGAGGTAGACGATCACGCTGACCAGCGCGACGAACGGGATCGCGATGGTGCCGGCGACGATCTGCCCGGCCGACGCCAGCAGCAGGTCACCGGTGCTCGGCACGGCTATCTTGCCCGGGTTGAAGATCTGGCTGAGCGTGCCGCTGCCGAAGGTGAACGGCAGCTGGATGATGTTCGCGAAGAACGACTCGATGATCTGGGCCAGCACCAGCACGCCGAGCACCCGCCAGAACGCGCCGCTGACCAGCTTGGCCGACCGCGCGAACGCCGTCCGGAACGTCCCGCGCTCGAGCACGAGCGCCGGGGCCGCCAGCGCCCAGAACACCCAGGCGAGGACGCCGGGGACGATGCAGAGCATGACGCCGATGGTGCTCAGGAGCGCGTAGACGAACGCCACGCCGAGCAGCGGCAGCAGCCGCGGCTGCACCTCGCTCCAGGCGATGCCGAAGGTGACCTCGCGGCCCAGCACGGCGCGGCCCATCACCGCGGCCATCAGGCCGGTGGTGACGGTCAGCAGGAACGTCGAGAGCAGCGTCGAGGAGATCAGCACGATGAAGAGGTCGCCGAAGGTGCCGAAGAGGGCGCTGCGGAGCTCCTCTTCGGTCGCCGCGGGGCCGAGGTCGACCGTCGAGGCGAAGCCCGCCAGGTCGGTGAGGATGTACTTCTGCAGGACGAACGTGATCGCGGCGCTGAGCACCGCCACCACCGCGCCGATGCCGAGGATCAGCAGCGCGTGCCGGCGGATCGCCGTGATCGCGCCGTCGAGGATGTCGCCGATGTTGAGCGGCCGCAGCGCGATCACGCCGGGCTTGCCGAGCCCGTGCGGGTTCCAGCGCGGCTGCTGGAACTGCGGCTGCTGCCCGGTGAACGGCGGCAGCGCGTCCGGGCGGTAGGCCGGTCCGTGCTGCCAGCCCGGCGGCGGGGTCGGCGGCGCGGCCTGCGCGTCCGGCGCCTGCCAGCCTCGCGGCGGCGTCGCCGGTGACGCGGCGTGATCTTCGGGCCGCTGGGGCTCACCCGATCCGGGGGCGGGAGCCTGGGGGGTGCCCTGGCTCGGAGTCGGCGTGTCGGCGCCCTCGCCGCCGGGCGCGCCACCGGTGTCTGTCATCGAAGCCCCTCGCCTGCAGTACCTGCTTGGCAACACTCTCTCAGAGCCGGTTGCACCCGGCCAGACCTGGGGTGACGTCGGTGCGCCGTGACCACCCGCGCACGGACGGGTGCGAGACGGCCCATTCCCCCGATATGCTGAATGGCGGGATCGGGTACCCCCGGTCCGTACCGAGACCCTTCGGGACTGCCTAGTGACGCAACCGCCCCCCGGCCAGGTACCGCCTCGCGGGACCGTCCAGCCGCCGCCGGTGCCGGATGCGCAACCGGATCTCCCCTGGCTCGGCCGCCCGCACACCGTGTCCGCACCGAGGCGCCGTTCGCCGGCGGCGGTGATCGGCGTCTGCCTCGGCGCGGTCGCCGTGCTGGTGCTCGGCCTGGTCGCGATCGTGGCCCTCAACCGCGACAACACCCCGCTGGCCAACCCGAACCTCCGCGACGTCCCGTCGTCGCAGGACGTCCCCCCGCAGCAGCTGCCGCCCGGCGGCGCGGGTGCCCCGGCGTCGGCGTCGAGCCCGTCGACCGATCCGGCGACGCCCAGCCCGACCGGCCCGCAGAAGATCCTCAAGCTGGCCGACCACCCGATCCTGCAGGACCCCAACGCCGGCCTGCAGAACCGCGTCTGCACGCTGCCGGCCTGGCAGAGCACGCAAGCGGGCGCGGAAGCGTTCTTCACCGCCGCCAGCAAGTGCCTCGACGCGGCGTGGGGCCCGTTCCTCACGGCCTACCACCTGCCCTTCACGCCGCCATCGCTGCACTTCCCGACCGGCGCGAGCTTCGAGACGGAGTGCGGCACCATCCAGGTCGGTATCGCGACGGCCGCGTACTACTGCGAAAACAACCTGTACGTCCCGTTCCGCGGCCTGCAGACCGACCAGTACGGCAACAACCCCGGTGTCTACCTGGCCCTGTTCGCCCACGAGTACGGCCACCACGTGCAAGAGGTCGCCGGCCTGATGGACGCGGCCTGGCAGAAGATCTACGAGGCCGGCCAGAACAGCCCGGCCGGGCTCGAGATGTCGCGGCGCAAGGAACTGCAGGCCCAGTGCTTCTCGGGGATGTTCCTCGGCGCGCACGTCGATCAGGGCGGCACGGTCACCCGCGACATGTACAACAAGGCCTGGAACGACCAGGAGACCCGCGGCGACAACACCTCCCGCAGCCACGACCACGGGACGAACGCGCACTACGCATCCTGGTGGCGGGCGGGCGCGACGAGCAACCGGATCGCCGACTGCAACACCTTCGCGGCGCCGTCGTCCGAGGTCAGCTAGCCGTTTTGGCGCCGGCCGTCCGGGGACGCAGCGGGATGCTCAGCCAGAGGTAGACGAACATCCCGCCGGAGAAGCACGCGAACACCAGCAGCGCCATGCCGAGCGGGCGCCGGGCGTCCGACGCACCCATCGACGTGTCGGCGAGGGTGACGGCGACCTGGCCCTGGTCCGGCACCACGTCCGGCACGGCGACCTCGACGCGTTCGCCCGGGCCGTGCCCGCAGCCGTCGAGCGTGCCTTCGTGGGCCTTCCCGCCGACGGTGAACTTGACGGTTTCCTTCGCGTCCGGCCGGTCGCACGGCGCCGGCTTGGTCACCTCCGCCTGCACCGGCGCGCCCAGGACGTCGTTGCCGATGCCGAGCAGGCCGGGCCCGGCCAGCCAGGCGAGGAGCACGACGAGCACGCCCGCCGCGGCGGGGATCGCCACCGTGGGCCACTTGAGGGCGAGAGGTCGCGGGGGCACCTGGTCATGGTTCCAGATCCCGCGGGCAAAACCCAGGTGCCCTGGTCAGCGCTCGATCTTCTCCGCCTGCGTCACCTTCTTGACGTACAGCAGCTTGTCGCCCGGTTCGATGGCGTCGGCCTGCGGGGCGTCGACGCGGTAGAGGACGCCGTCGCGGACCAGGCCGAGGACGAGGTCGGCCAGGTGCCTCGGCGACCCGCCCTCCTCCGCCGGCTCGACCGCCCGCTCGGCGATCGCCAGGCCGGATTCGGGGGTCAGCAGGTCTTCCATGATGTCCACGACCAGCGGCGTCGACGTCGCCATGCCGAGCAGCCGCCCGGCCGTCTCGCTGGAGACGACGACCTGGTCGGCGCCGGACTGCTTGAGCAGGTGGACGTTCTCCGCCTCCCGCACCGACGCCACGATGTGCGCCTTGGGCGCCAGCTCGCGGGCGGTGAGCGTGACGAGCACCGCCGTGTCGTCGCGGTTCGGGGCGACCACGACCGCGCGCGCGTGCTGCACGGCGGCGACGCGCAGGACGTCGGACCGGGTGGCCGAGCCGTGCACGGCGACCAGGCCGAGCGCGCTCGCCGCGTCGAGGGCCTGCTGGTCGGTGTCGACGACGACGATCTGACCGGGGGCGATGTTCTCGTCGCCGAGCAGCGCGTTGACGGCGGACCGGCCCTTGGTGCCGAACCCGACGACGACCGTGTGGTCGCGCACCTTCGTCCTCCACTTCTGGATCTTGAACGCCTGGCGGGAGCGCTCGGTGAGCACTTCGAGGGTGGTCCCGACCAGGACGATGAGGAAGAGCACCCGCAGCGGCGTGATCACCAGGACGTTCACCAGCCGGGCGGACGACGTCGCCGGCGCGATGTCACCGTAGCCGGTCGTCGACAGCGAGACCGTGGCGTAGTACAGGCTGTCCAGCAAGGACAGACCGTCGCCGTTGGCGTCGCGGTAGCCGTCCCGGTCGAGGTAGACGATGACCACCGTGGCCAGCAGCGCGAGCGTCGCACCGATGATCCGCTTGACGATCGCGCGGAGCGGGCTGACCGTCAGTTCCGGCATCCGCAGGATGCCGACGAGCTCGTGGTCGGGCCGATCGGTGAGACTGCCCAGCGGCAACCGTTTGAGGGCCTTCATGCTGGCTCGTGTCGAGCGTCACTCACGCCCGGAGGATAGCCGAACCGGACACCGCGCCGCCGCGTGAAACGATGAGTTCATGGCAACCTCGCAACGGCCCGCGCACTTCCTGGCCGGCGTGCTGGGCACGATGGGCGTCCTGCACTTCGCCGTCCCCAAGCCGTTCGACGGCCTGATCCCCGCTTCGCTGCCGGGTTCGCGGCGGGCTTGGACGTACGGATCGGGCGTGGCGGAGCTGGCGATCGCGGCCGCGGTGGCGGCTCCCCGCACCCGCCGTCTCGGCGGCCTGGCGGCGGCGCTGTTGTTCCTGGGCGTCTTCCCGGGCAACGTCAAGATGGCGGTGGACGCCCGGCGCGCCCCGGCTCCCCGCCGCGCGATCGCCTGGGCCCGCCTTCCCCTGCAGTGGCCCCTGATCGCGTGGGCCCTGAAGGTCCGCGACAACGCGTAACCCGCGTGATCAAGCGGTCGACACGCGTGATTGAAGGGTCAGCTCGCGTGATTGAAGGGTCGACACGACGGCTCGGCCCGCAACCCGGCGTGTCGTCCCCCGAATCACGCGTGTCGACCTCTCAATCACGCGTGTCGACCCGCTGATCACGCCTCGGGGATGTCGCGGAGGAGGCGGCGGAGGGCTTCCGGGTCCAGGAGGTCGGCCGGGCGGATCGTGCGGTTCGCGCGGACGTAGTGGAAGGCCGCGCGGACCTGGTCCACCGGGACGTTCTTCAGGGCCGCCCAGGCCATCCGGTAGGCCGCGAGCTGGACGGACAGGGCCGGGATCCGGGACTCCGGCGGGACCGCGCCGGTCTTCCAGTCGACCACCGTCCAGCCGCCGTCGGGGTCGGCGAAGACCGCGTCCATGCGGCCGCGCAGGGTGAGGCCTTCGACGTCGGCCGAGAACGTCACCTCCACCGCCACCGGGACCCGCGGCGCCCACTCGCTCTTCTCGAACTCCGCCTGCAGTTCCTCGAAGTCCGCGTCGGGGGCCTCGCCGAAGTCGGCCGCGCCCGGGAGGTCGTCGATCTCGATGAGCTGGTCGCCCGCGAACCGGCGTTCGAGCCAGCCGTGGAACTCCGTGCCGCGGCGGGCGAAGCTGTTGGGTTCCACCGGGAGCGGCCGGCGCAGGTCGGCGGCGAGCCGGGCGGCGTCGTCGGCCAGGGCGACCAGCTGGCTCACCGAAAGCCTCGACGGCAACGGGACCCGCTTGACGTGGTCGTCCTTGCGCGCCCACTCCTCCAGCAGGACGTCGGTGTCGGTCAGCCAGCCGTCGGGGTCGTCGTCCTCTTCGGACGACTCCGCGGGTTCCGAAGCGGACAGCGCCTCCGACACCAGCTCCACGCCGGTCTGCACGCCGGTCCGGCGGTCGGCGAGGGGGTCGACCGGCCAGCGCGCCGCCCGCGAGTCCGAGACGAGGGGGTTCTCGTCGTCCTCGGTGGGTTCCGGCGTCCACTCCGCGAGCTGCCCGGCGCCGGTCTCGCGCACGACGTCGGCGATCTCGGTGAGGAACTCCGACGGCCCCTTCGCCCGGCTGCTGCTTTCGTTCCACCAGTGCCCGGAGACGATCAGCGCGTGCTCGGACCGCGTCAGCGCGACGTAGCAGAGCCGCCGTTCCTCCGCCTGCTCCCGCTCGACGAACCCGGCTTCGTGCAGTTCCAGTCCTTCTTGGACTTCCTTGCGGTCGTAGCCTTCGGCGATCCGAAGTTCCGGCAGGTCCTCGGCGTCGCCCCGCAACGCGGCCGGCAGCGACGTCGCGGTCCGCAGCCACGACGACGACCGCCGCCGCCCGGGGAACACGTCGTGCACCAGGTGCGGCACGGCGACGACCTCCCACTCGAGCCCCTTCGCCGAGTGCACGGTCAGCACCTGCACCCGGTCCGGGACGACCTCGACCTCGCCCGGGGTGAGCCCGTCCTCGGCGTGCGCGGCGGTGTTGAGATAATCCACAAAGGACAGGAGGGTCGCCGTCGGCGCCGTCTCGGCGTAGTCGGTGACGACCTCGGCGAACGCGTCCAGGTGCGCCCGCCCCGCGGAACCCGGCCGGGCCAGGGATTCGACGTCCAGGAGCATCGTGCGTTCGACGTCGGCGACGAGCTCCGGCAGCGACTGGTCGAGCCGCCGCCGCAGCGCGGCCAGCTCCCAGCCGATCCGCCGGATGCGTTTGTACCCCTCCTCGGAGTACCGCGCCGGGTCGCCCGGCTCGTCGACGGCGTCGATCAGCCCGGCCTGCTCGACGCGCTCGACGACCAGTTCCGGCGTGTCCGGCTTCTCCGGGCTGGACAGCTCGCCGGCCCGCCGCCACAGCGCGGCGACGTCGGCCGCCGAGAGCCGCCAGCGCGCGCCGGTCAGCAGCCGGGCCGCGGCACTCCCGGACAGCGGGTCGGCGAGCACCTTCAGCGTCGACACGAGGTCCGCGACCTCGGGCTCGTCCAGCAGGCCGCCGAGCCCGACGACCTCGACCGGCAGCCCGCGCGCCCGCAGTTCGGCGGCGATCGGGGCCATGTCGGCGCGGCGCCGCACCAGCACCGCGGCGGTCGGCGGCTTGCCGGCCTGCTCCTGGTGGGCGTACCAGCGCCGGGCGAGCGCGTCGGCGACCCACGCGCGCTCGGCGCGGACGTCCGACAGCAGCGCACACGCGATGTCCGCCGGCCCGGCGCCTTCCCGCGCCCGCAGCCGTTCGACGCCGAGGCCGCGGGCCCGCAGCGGTTCGGCGATCGCGTTCGCGAGGTCGAGGATCTCCGGCGGGTTGCGGAAACTGGTCAGCAGCCCGAATTCGTGCGCGGGGACGAGCCGTTCGCCGTCGAAGCGCGGGAAATCCGTGGTGAACCGGGGCAGGTTGGCCGCGCTGGCCCCGCGCCAGCCGTAGATCGCCTGCGCGGGGTCGCCGACGGCGGTGACCGGCATCGGCGGGTTCTCGACGCCGCCGAACAGCGCCCGCAGCAGCACGCGCTGGGCGTGCCCGGTGTCCTGGTACTCGTCGAGCAGCACGGCGCCGTAGCGCTCACGCTCGCCGCGCACGACCGACGGGTACCCGCCGGCCAGCTGGGCGGCCAGCGACATCTGGTCGGCGAAGTCCAGCGCGCCTTCGTTGCGCTTGCGGCGGTGGTAATCGTCGACGAGCGGCAGCAGCGCGAGCCGGAAGTGTTGCGCGGCCATGATTTCGGTGAGCTTCTGCGGCAGCGCGGCCCGCTGTCCCTTGGCGCGCGGGGCGTTCTCGATGACGCGGCACAGCCACGTGGTGTATTCGGCGAGCTGCTCGGTGGAGACGAGGTGCTCGCCCAGCTCACCGGCCAGGGCGAGCAGGTCGGCGGTCACGGTCGGCGGGACGCGGTCGGTGTCGAGTTCGTTGTCCCAAGTGGACACCACCCGGTGCGCGATCTGCCACGACGACGTTTCGGAGAGGAGCCGGACGCCGGGCTGGACCGGCAGGCGGAGGCCGTGTTCGGACAGCAGGCGCCCGGCGTAGGCGTGGTAGGTGAGGACGGTGGGTTCGCCGGCGACCACGGTGGACCGGAGGCCGCCGGTCGGGTCGAGCCGGTCGAGCAGGCCGGACCCGGCGAGGCGGCGGAGCCGGGCCCGGACGCGTTCGCCGAGCTGGCGCGCGGCTTTGCGGGTGAAGGTGAGGCCGAGGACGCGGTCGGGGCTGACGATGCCGTTCGCGACGAGCCAGACGACCCGCGCAGCCATGGTTTCGGTCTTCCCGGCCCCGGCTCCGGCGACGACCAGGGACGGTTCGACGGGCGCGGCGATGACGGTGGCCTGTTCGGGCGTGGGCCGGTGCAGGCCGAGGGCATCGGCGAGTTCGGCGGGCTCGACGGGGTTGGCGATGAGGAGCGGGCTCACGCACCCCCCTCCGGAACGGCACTTTCCCGTGAAAGTGCCCAGGTGGCCGCAACGGTCATGGCCCCGGCACCTGCCGGCCCTCGGGGCGCAGCGGGCAGCACCCGCGCGCGGGGCACCGGTCGCAGTCCGGGTTCTCCTGCGCCTGGTAGTCCGGTCCCGCCGCCGAGGCCGCCGCCTTCTGGACCAGCTCCAGCCACTGCTTGCCGCCCACCTCGTCGAGCGGCGGCTGCGACCGCTCCGTCGACCCCGTCTTGTTGTTGGCCTTCGCGACGTACACCAGCCGCGCGCCGCCCGCCTCGGTCCGGCCCTCGATCGCGCCCAGCAGCACCGCCAGCTGGTAGGCCGCCAGCTGCGGGTGCGCCTCGGCCTCCGCGCCGGACACCGGGACCTTGCCCGTCTTGATGTCGACGATCACCGGCCGTCCCTCGGCATCCAGCTCCACCCGGTCGACCCGCCCGCGCAGCAGCACCCGGACCTCGTCCTCGCTCGCCGCCGGCAGCTCGACCTCGATGTCCTGCTCGACCCCGGCTTCCTTCAACTCGGCCCGGCTGCGCTCCAGCCAGGTCGTGAAGTTGCGCAGCATCTGCTCGACCCGGCGCCGCTCGCGCCGGGAGAACCACGGCGCGCCCGCGTCGACGCGCACCCAGGCCTCGTCCAGCGCGGCCTGCAGCTCGGCGTCGGTGCTGCCGGACGCCACCGCCTGGGCGAGCCCGTGCACGAGCGTCCCGGTCACCGCCGCCAGCTGCGCCGGGTCGCTGCCGCCGTGGCGCTCGATCATCCAGCGCAGCGGGCACTTCGTCAGGATCTCCACTGTGGACGGTGAGATCCGGATGAGGTCGCCCGGCGGGTGCACCGGCTCGTCGCTGGACGCCGGGAGCAGGCCGTACCACATGGAGGGGTGCGCGCCGGGCACGCGCGCCTCGGCCAGCCGGGCCAGCTGCTTGGCCGCACGACGACGCCGCGCGGGGTCGGCCTTGTCGTCGCAGACGACCTCGCGCAGCTCCCCCACCAGCTCGGCGAGCACCAGCGACCGGCCCGGTGGCTTCATCCGCGAGTCGAGCCCGCCGTCGTCGGCGCCGTTCTCCTCCAGGTCGTCGAGGAAGCGGGACGGCTGCTCGTCCTCGCCCGACACCGCCGTGACCAGGAGCGTCTGCTTCGCCCGGCTCATCGCGAGGTAGAACAGGCGCCGCTCCTCGGCCAGGATCGGCGCGGTCTGGGAGACGGCGTCGTCGTCGACCCCGGCCATCAGGTCCTTCAGCCGCTCCACACCCAGCACGGACCCGCGCAGCCGCAGGTCCGGCCACGCGCCCTCCTGGACGCCGGCGACGGCGACGACCGTCCACTCGCGACCGGCGGCCGCGTGCGCGGTGAGCAGCGAGACGCCGTCGGCCGGGACGGCCGCCGGTGCCAGCGTGTCACCCGCGATCCGTTGCGCGCCGAGGTAATCGGCGAAGGAGGCCACGCTCGCGCGGGGCAGCCGGTCGACGTACCGGCCCGCGGCGTCGAACAGCGCGACGACGGCGTCGAGGTCGCGGTCGGCCTGCGCCCCCAGCGACCCGCCGCGCTCGACCTGCTTCAGCAGCTTGTCCTGGAGCCCGCTTTCCCGCCACAGCTGCCACAGCACCTGCTCGACACCCTCGCCGCGTGCCACGGCCTGGTGCGTGACGCGCAGCAGCCCGCCGACGCGCCGCACCGGCTCGGCCTCGGCGTCGGCCAGCCCGGCCAGGATGTCCCCGCCGCGCAGCGCTTCCACGAGCAGTTCGTCGCTCGAACGCTGTCCGCCGCCGGCCAGTTCGAGCCGGCGCAGGCCGCGCCGCAACCGCCGCAGCGCCAGCGGGTCCGCGCCGCCGAGAGCGGACGAAAGCAGCATTTCGGCAAGATCGATGTCGAGCAGTTCGGGCGACGGCGCGAGCTTCAGCACGGCCAGCAGCGGCCGCACCGCGGGCTGCTTGGCCAGCGGCAGCTCCTCGGTCGCCGACCCGATCGGGACGCCGGCCGCGCGCAACGCGCGTTGCAGCACCAGGAAAGTCCGCGCGGGCGACCGGACGAGCACCGCGATCTCCGACCACGGCACGCCGTCGACGAGGTGCGCGCGGCGGAGCTGGTCGGCGATCCAGCTCGCCTCGGCGGCCGGGGTCGGCATCACCCGGACCCGCACGTTCCCGCCCGTCGCCCCCGGAGGCGCGACGATCTTGCGGTGCGCCGACGCGCCGGGCAGCGTCGCGCCGATCTTCCGCACCGCCAGGCGGACGGCCGGGGCGAGCCGGTGGGCCGTGGTGAGGGTGACAGTCCGGCTGCCGTCCGGGTCGGCGTCGGCGAACAGGCTCGCGTCGGCGCCGCGGAAGGAGAACACGTTCTGGTCGGGGTCGCCGGCCACGACGAACTCGGCCGCGGTGTGCCCGATCATCCGGACCAGGCTGGTCTGCAGCGGGTCGAGGTGGTGGGCGTCGTCGACGAACAGGTGCCGGACCCGGGTGCGCTCGCGTTCGCGCAGCTCGTCGTCGTCCTCCAGGGCGAGCAGCGCGGAGGTGACCAGCTCGGCGGCGTCCAGCGCGGGCGCGCTCGCCACGCCGAGGGCGTTGCCGCCCGCGCCCTGCAGCTGCGTGACCTCTTCGTACTGCGCCCAGAACTGCCCGGCGGCGATCCACTCCTCGCGCCCGCGGCGGCGGCCCAGCTCGGCGAGGTCCTCGGGGCCGAGCCCGCGCTCGGCCGCGCGCATCAGCAGGTCACGCAGCTCTTCGGCGAAGCCGGGGACCATCAGGGCGGGCCGCAGCTGCTCGGGCCAGTACTCGGCCTCTTCGTCGAGGTCACCGGCCAGGAGCTCGCGGACGACGACGTCCTGTTCGGCACCGGCGAGCAGGCGCGGCGGCGGGAGCTCTTCGGCCATCGCTTCCAGCCGCAGCAGCGAATACGCGTAGGAGTGCACGGTGCGCACGAGCGGCTCGCGGACGGTCCGGGGCAGCGGCCGCGCCTGCTCGGGGTCGGCGGTGAGCCGTCGCGTGATGTCGGCACGCAGCGCGTCGGCGGACTTGCGCGACGTGGTGAGCACGAGCACGCTCTCCGGGTCGGCGCCCTCGGCGATGCGGCGGGTGGCGGCCGAGGCCAGCAGCGCCGTCTTGCCGGTGCCCGGGCCGCCGAGCACGCGGAGGAACCCGCCGGGTGCGGAGAGCACGCGCCGGGCGCCTTCGTCCCAGGTGAACGAGGGTGTGGCGGTGATCGGCGTGCGCACCAGCCGCGCGCCCGCCTGGGCCGTTCGCCTCCCGTTCACCCCGCGATGGAACCACGCCCGGTCCCCCGGGTGGTGCACCGGCACGGCTTAGCGGAGGGTGCGTTCGGTGAAGGCGCCCGGCGGTGCGGTGGATGGTCACCGAAACTGTCGGTGGTGTCCGGCACAGTAGGGCTCATGGACGACGTTCTGCACGAGCGGGTGCGGGAAATCATCGAGTCCGTGCCGTCCGGCGCGGTCGCGACGTACGGCGACATCGCGGCCCTCGCCGGCGCGCCTTCGCCGCGGATGGTCGGCGCCATCCTGGCCGAGGACGGGCACGACCTGCCGTGGCACCGGATCCTGCGCGCGAACGGCACCCCGGCGCCGCACCTGGTCCACGACCAGCTGGAGCGGCTGCGGGCGGAGGGCGTCCTGGCCGACGGCCAGCGCGTCGACCTGCGGAAGTACCGGTGGAAACCGGACGGAGAGGAGGACACCGGCCCGGAGGGGCTGTTCTAGACCCTCGCTATTAGGTTAGCCTCGCCTAATGACGACCACGGAGGCTCTGACCTACCACCGTGCCCGGGTGAGCGCGGTCCGCCCGATCACGCCGCACACGGTGCGGGCGACCTTCGCCGCGGAGAGTTTCCGGGAGGTGCCGGCCGGGGCGCCCGACCAGTACGTCAAGGTGTTCTTCCCGTTGCCGGGGCAGGAAGCGCCGGTGCTGCCGGAGACCGGCTCCGACGTCATGTCCTGGTACCGGACGTACCTGGCGATGCCGGACGACGTCCGGCCGCCGATGCGCACCTACACGGTCCGGGCCCACCGCCCGGAAGCGGCGGAGATCGACGTCGACTTCGTGCTGCACGGCGATTCGGGACCGGCCTCGGCGTGGGCGTCGCGGGCGGCACCGGGCGACCGGGTGACGTTCACCGGGCCGTACGGGCTGTATGCGCCATCCGAGACTTGCGACTGGCAGCTGCTGGTGGGCGACGAGACGGCGCTGCCGGCGATCGGCGCGATCGTCGAGCAGCTCCCGCCGGGCGCACGGGCTTCGGTGTACGTCGAGCTGGCGGACCGCGCGGCGCGGCAGACGTTCGAGACGCGCGGAGCGGTGGAGATCCACTGGGTGCTGCGCGGCTCGCGGCCGCTGGGGGAGGCGTTGCTGGAGGCCTTGCGAGGGGCGACGTTCCCGGGCGGGACGCCGTACGCGTGGGTGTCGGGCGAGGCGGGAGTGGTCAAGTCGGTGCGTCGGCACCTGGTGCGGGAGCGCGAGGTGGCCAAGGAGCTGATCTGCTTCACGGGGTATTGGCGGCAAGGGATGAGCGAGGAAGCCGTGGCCCGGGAAGCCGTTCAGGCCTGACTACCCCTTGCCGAGCTTCGTGACCAGCAGCTTCACCAGCGCGCCCAGGCGCTGGCGGTCCGGCTGCAGCGTCTCGATGCCCGCCGCCTCCAGCGGGGCCGCCGTCACCGGGCCGACGCACGCGCACACCAGCGGGCCGCGCAGGGCGGCGAGCAGCTGCTGGTAGCGCCCGGACGTGCGGGCCAGCGTCAGGAAGTTCGCCGCGGCCGGGGCGCTCGTGAACGCCAGTGCGTTCAGCTCGCCCGCCACGGCCGCGTCGATCAGGCCGTACACCGGGGTGACGTCCGGCGGCGAATGCCAGCGGTACGGCTGCACCGCCGTCAGCCACGCCCCGGCCTCCACCAGCGGATCGGTGAGCTCCGGCAGCGGTGTCCCGTGCAGCTGGACGGCCACCCGCTGCCCGAGCACGCCCGCCGAAGCGACGGCCTCGAACAGCTCGGCGTTCGACTCGGACTCGGCGGAGAAGAACTCCCGCAGCCCGGCGCCCCGGACCGCGCCGACCGCCTTCGGCCCACGGGCGTAGATCCGCGAGTCCCGCAGGTGGTCGAGAAGCGGCTGCCGCAGGCCCCAGCCCTCGGCCGCGTCCAGCCAGCCGCGGAAGCCCGCGCCGGTCGTGACGACCGTGATGTCGACCGGCGACATCACCAGCTTCAAGGTGGCATCTTTCAGCTCGGGGTCGGCGTCCAGCGGCACGATGGTGATCGTCGGCGCGTGCCGGACCTCGGCGCCGTAGCGTTCGAGGGCCGCGATGAATTCGCCGGCCCGGCGCTCGGCCGTCACGCCGATGGCGGTGCCGCTCAGCTCACCCATAGAACGCGCCCATCTCCTCGATCGCTTCGGCCAGTTCCGCCCGCAGCTCCTCCGGTGCGAGGACCTCCAGGTGCGGCCCGAAGCGCAGCAGCTCGCCGATGGCCGGTTTGCCCGGCTCCACCGGCAGCTCCACGGTGAGCCAGCCGTCCGCGTCGGGCTCGTTCCGGCACTCCCGCAACGCGCGGGCGCCGACGGAACCTGCGTAGAACGGTACGAGAGCCTGTGCCCGCGGCGAAAGCCGCACCACCGCGACGCGCGGGTACATCCGGCGTTCGAACTGCTCGGACCACTCCTGCCAGTACCGCGCGAGGTCGAACCCGGCCGGCCGCTCGAACACCTCGCCGAGGTCGGTCAGCTCGAGCACCCGCGAAATGCGGTAGGTCCGGTCGGTGCCCTCGCAGCGGCCCGCGAGGTACCAGTTGCCCGCCTTGAGGATCAGCCCGAGCGGCTCCAGCTCCCGTTCGACGACCCGCTGCCCCCACCGCTCGTAGCGGATCCGGATCCGGTGCGACGACCACACTGCGTCGGCGATCGCCGAGAGCGTCGGCAGGCTTTCGATGCCCCGGTGCCAGCCGGGGACGTCCAGGTAGAACCGCTCGGCGACGCGGCCGGCACGGTCGCGCAGCTCGGCGGGCAGCGCGGCGTACAGCTTGAGCTGGGCCGCCGCGAGCACCGTGCCGAGGCCCAGCTCGGCCGCGGCCACGGGCAGCCCGGCCAGCGACAGCGACTGGGCCTCTTCCCCGGTCATCCCGGTGAGCCGGGTGCGGTAGCCGTCGACCAGCCGGTAGCCGCCGGTCCGGCCGCGGTCGGCGTACACCGGGACGCCGGACGCCGAGAGCGCGTCGATGTCCCGGTAGACCGTCCGCACCGAAACCTCGAGCTCTTCGGCCAGCTCCTCGGCCGTCATCCGGCCGCGGTTCTGCAGCAGCAGGAGGACGGACAGGAGGCGGCTCGCACGCATGGTTTTCAGTTTGGCAGAAATACCTGACACGAGCTGACAGGTATGCCCGGCAGAGTGGTCCCCATGAACGGATTCACCACGAAGAACTGGGAAGAGAAGATCGTCAGCGGCACCGAGGGCAGCGGCCCGCGGGTGGCCTACGCGCACGCCACTTTCGCGTACGAAGGCGTCATCGAGGCTGAGTCGATCTGCGACCTTCTGCTGTACTACGCGGGCGAAGGGTACGAAAGCGGTCAGACGACGTCGCCGTGCTTCGAGCGCTTCGAGGGCAAGGTCGACGGTCGCGAAGGGACGTTCATCGTGCGCCACGAGTACACGTTCGACGCCAAGGGCATCGCCTCGACGTTCACCGTCGTCCCGGGCTCCGGCACCGGCGAGCTGGCCGGGATCACCGGCAGCGGCACCGCCGGGGGTGCCCTGGGCGAGGACAAGGTGGCCTACACCTTCGAGTACGCGTTCTAGGAGCCGCACGTGGACCGCCGTCAGGTACTCGCCTACCGCATCGCCGAGCACGGGCTGCACCGCTCGGCGCGGGACGTCGCCGACCTCGCCGTCGTCCGGGCCGGGCTGCAGGACAGCATGCGGGACACCGCGCTGCTCGCCCTCGCCGCCCGGCTCGACGGCCCGGTGTCCCTGGAGGACGAGCGCCTCGTCCTGGCCTGGACGCTGCGGGGTGCGCCGCACTTCCACCTCCGCACGGACCTGCCCGAGGCGATCCGCGCGCTGATCCCGCTGGACGACGCGGACGCGCAAGCCCGGATGCTGTGGCAGCGCAAGGAGATGGCGGCGACCGGGCTGGCCGCGACCGAGGTGGTCTTCACGGCGGCCGCCGCGCTCCGGAAGGTCGTCACGAAGCCGATGACGAAGGGCGCGGTTTCGACGGCGGTCACGAAGGCGCTGCCGCCGGCGTTCGCCCGCTGGTGCCGCCCCTGCCAGGCCACGCACATCCAGGAACAGCTGATGCGCATCGCGACCCCGCACGCCGGAGTCCGCCTGGTCACGGGGGCGTCGCCGGCGACGCTGGCCCCGCTGGAGGGCCGCGGCCGGCTGCGGAAGACGCCGGACCCGGCCGCGGCGACGGCGGTGATCGAGCGGTACCTGCGGCTCAACGGCCCGGCGTCGCCCGGCGAAGCGGCGGAATTCGCGGGCACGGCCCGGGCGGTGGTCGACCGGACGTGGCCGGCGGACCTGGCCGAGGTGAAGGTCGAGGGCAAGACCAGGTTCCTGCCCGCGGACCGGCTCGAGGCGCTGGAGAACCCACCGGAGCCGGACGTGGTGCGGCTCCTGCCGCCGCTGGACCCGTTCATCCAGGCGCGCGACAAGGCGCTGCTGGTCCCGGATCCGGCGCGGCGCAAGGAAGTCTGGAAGATGCTGGGCAACCCGGGCGTGCTGCTCGCGGACGGCGACATCGCGGGCACGTGGCGCACGAAGGGCAGCGGCGCGAAGCTGACGTTCACCATGACGGCCTTCGACCCCCTGCCCCCGGCGGTCCGCGAGGAGGCGGAAGCCGAGGCGGCCCGGGTGGCGGAGGCGCGCGGCTTCGAAAAGCACGCGATCACCTGGGCCGGCTGACACCAGGCCGCGGGGACCGTCCGGAACAGTCCCCGCGGGCGGTGCTGCCGGCCTCACAGGCTGTGGGCGTCGATGTCGCCGTAGGACGTGGTCGCCCGGATGGACAGAGCCGCCGTGCCCTCGTTCTTGAGGGCGTTGCGGATCCGGCCGTACGTCGTCCCCGCGTCGAGCGTCGCCGAGACCCCCGTTGCCGCGCCGACCGTGATGTCGCCCGCCTGGGTGCTCAGCACCAGGGTGCCGCTCGCCGCCTCGGCGATGCGGATGTCGCCCTTGCCCGTGATGATCTCCGCCGGGCCCGTCAGCCGGCCGACCGACACGTCGCCCGCGTGGGCCGTCAACCGGAGGCTCGCGGCCTCGTCGAAGACCACCTCGCCGTGGGCGCCCTCGACGGTGACGTCGCCGAGGCGGCCGACGCCCCGCAGCTCCACGCTGGCGGCCTTGGCCTCGACCGAAGAACCGGCGGGCAGCGAAACGGTCACGTCGACCGCGCCGGACGGGCCGAAGTACTGGTTCTTCGCCGCGATCTCGATCCGCAGAACGCTGTCGTCGAAGGACACCGACGCCGCCGAGGCGGCCTTCACGTCGCGGCTCTTCGCCGGGTCGGCGGGGAGTACCTGAACAACCGTGTCCTCGCGAAGGGAAGCGTCGAACCGGATGCGGCCGGCGGGGATCTCGAGGACGGTGGCGATCGGGGCGGGGGTGGTGAACTTCTGCATCGGATTCTCCTTGACGAAGTGGTTGGTGAGACCCACCTTCGCCGGGCGCGCTGACACCGGAAGGCCACCGCACTGACACGGCCGCTGACACGCCCGTCAGGCGTCGACAGCCAGCCGGTATCCCCGCTTCACCACCGTCTGGACGACCTTGCCGCCCCCCAGCGACGTCCGCAGCCGCCCGATCGCCGTCTCGACCGCGTGCTCCTCGCCGCCTCCCGGCAACGCCGAGATCAGCTCACGCCGCGACACCACCCGCCCCGGCGACGCCGCCAGCGCCCGCAACAGCGCCATCGGTGCCGGGGCCACTTCGCGCCACTCGCCGTCCACGATGGCCGCTTGGCCGCGGAGCTCGATCGAATGCCCGCCCGCCCGCAGCCGCGGGGAGCGGGTCACCAGGGTCTCCGCCACCGTCCGGGCCAGCGCGCCGATGCGGGCGCGGTGCGGCTGGACCGTCGGCACCCCCAAAGCAGCCAACGGTCCAGCCGTGATCGGGCCGACGCACGCCGCCACCACCGGGCCGGACAGCGCCGTGACGAGCCCCGGCAGCCGGCCCGTGCGCCGGGCCAGGGCGATGAGCGACGCCGCCGCCGGCGCGCTGGTGAACGGCAGTGCGTGGATCGAGCCGTCCAGGACGCCGTCCAGCAGCCGGTCCACCGGGCCCGGGTCGACCGGGCCGACCCAGCGGTACACCGGGATCTCGATGACCTCGGCCCCGGCCGCGCGCAGCGTGTCCACGAAGTACGGCAGCGGCTCCCCGTGCAGCTGGACCGCGATCCGCAGCCCGTCGACCCCCGACGAGAGCAGGTGCTGCAGCAGCTCGGCGTTGCTTTCCGAAGCCGGCGAATACGACTCCGAAAGCCCGGCCGCCCGCAGCGCGCCGGTCACCTTCGGCCCGCGGGCCAGCAGCGAGGCCGTCGAAAGCCGCGAGAGCAGGGAATCCCCCAGCCCCCAGCCCTCGGCCGCCTCCAGCCAGCCTCGGAAGCCGATGCCGGTGGTCGCGACGACCGCGTCCACCGGAGAGGAGAGCAACGCGGTGGTCGCCGCGTGCAGCTCCCGGTCGTCCGTCAGCGGCACGATCCGGATCGCCGGGCCGTACCGGACGCTCGCCCCCTTGCGCACCAGCAGCGCGCCGAGCTCGTCAGCCCGGCGCGCCGCGGTGATGCCGATAACGAAACCGGCCAGTGGGAGCACATCGCTCACGGGCTCTCCACTTCGACGACGCCTTCCCGCACGCGCACCTCGTACACCGGCACCGAGACGTCCGAAGCGTCCAGGCACTGGCCACTCTCGAGGGCGAAGCGCTCCTTGTAGACCGGCGAAGCGACCACCGGCACGCCGTCCGCGTCGCCGACGATGCCGCGCGAGAGAACCGCGGCGCCGCTGCACGGGTCCCAGTTGGACAGGGCGTACCACCGGTCGCCCGGCAGCCGGAAGATCGCCACCTGCACGCCGTCCAGCAGCGCGGCGACCCCCGAGTACTCCGGCACGGCGTGCGCCGCGCACACCGCGGTCCAGGTTCGTTCGATCGACGTCGTCATCGGCGCACCTCCGGGACTCCGAGCATCACGGGAACTTTCTGCTGCCGCTCCTCGCGGAACGAGATGGCCGGGTCGGGCGCGCCCGGCGCGTTGACGAAGGAGGAGAACCGGGCCAGCTTCTCCGGGTCCTCCAGGACGCCCTTCCACTCGTCGGCGTAGTTGTCGACGTGCTTGGCCATCGCCGCGTCGAGGTCCTCGCAGATGCCGAGGGAGTCGTCGACGATCACCGCGCGCAGGTGGTCGAGCCCGCCGTCCAGCTCCTCGATCCAGGGCGCGGTCCGCTGCAGCCGGTCGGCGGTGCGCACGTAGAACATGAGGAACCGGTCGATGGTCCGGATCAGCGTCTCGGTGTCCACATCGGACACGAGCAGGTCGGCGTGGCGCGGGGTGGTGCCGCCGTTGCCGCCGACGTAGAGGTTCCAGCCGTTCTCCGTGGCGATGATGCCGAAGTCCTTGCTCCGCGCCTCGGCGCACTCCCGGGCGCAGCCCGAGACCGCGGACTTGAGCTTGTGCGGCGACCGCAGGCCGCGGTAGCGCAGCTCCAGCTCGATCGCGAGCCCGACGCTGTCCTGGACGCCGTAGCGGCACCACGTCGACCCGACGCACGACTTGACCGTGCGCAGCGCCTTGCCGTAGGCGTGCCCGGACTCGAACCCGGCGTCGACGAGCCGCCGCCAGATCAGCGGCAGCTGGTCCACCGTCGCCCCGAACAGGTCGATCCGCTGACCGCCGGTGATCTTGGTGTACAGCCCGAAGTCGCGCGCCACCTCGCCGATCACGATCAGCTTGTCCGGGGTGATCTCGCCGCCGGGGATCCGCGGCACCACCGAGTACGTGCCGTTGCGCTGCAGGTTCGCCAGGTACCGGTCGTTGGTGTCCTGCAGGGTCATCTGCTCGCCGCCGAGCACGTGCCCGTTGCCGAGGGTGGCCAGGATGGACGCGACCGCGGGCTTGCAGATCGCGCAGCCGCTGCCCGAGCCGTAGCGGCCGATCAGCTCGCTGAACGTCGTGATCCGGGTGGCCTGCACGATCTCGAACAGCTCCGCGCGCGACTGCGGGAAGTGCTCGCAGACGGCCTTCGACTGCTCGACACCGGCCGCGCTGAGCAGCCTGCCCAGCAGCGGGACGCACGACCCGCAGGCGGTCCCCGCCCGGGTGCACGCCTTGAGCTTCGGGACGGTGTCGCAGCCGTCTTCGTGGATCGCCTTGGTGATCGCGCCCTTGGAGACCGCGTTGCACGAGCAGATCTGCGCCGCGTCGGGCAGCGCGTCGACGCCGACCGCGGCGCCGCCGCCCGCCGGGGCGAGGATCGCGCCCGGTTCGGCCGGCAGCGGACGGCCGACCAGCGCCCGCAGCGTGTTGTACTCGGTGGCGTCGCCGACGAGCACCCCACCCAGGAGCGTCTTGCCGTCGTCGGTGACCACGAGCTTCTTGTACGTCCCGGCGACCGCGTCGTTGACGGCGACTTCCAGGGCGCCTTCGGTCTGAGCGTGGGCGTCACCGAAGGAAGCGACGTCGACGCCCATCAGCTTCAGCTTCGTGGACGTGTCCGGCTCCGGGAACGTCCCGCCCCCGCCGGTGAGCTGCGCGGCGACGATCTCCGCCATCGCGTAGCCGGGCGCCACGATGCCGTACACCTTGCCCTCGACCGCGGCGCACTCGCCGATCGCGTAGACCGCCGGGTCGCCGGTGCGGCAGGAGGCGTCGGTGAGGACACCGCCGCGCGGGCCCAGCTCCAGGCCGGACTGCCGGGCGAGGTCGTCCCGCGGCCGGATGCCGGCGGAGAACACGACGAGGTCGACGTCGAGCTCGGTGCCGTTGCCCAGCTTGGCCAGCAGGCGCGAGCCGTCGGCCTCGATGGAGCTGGTGGACGTTCCCGTGTGGACGGTGACGTCCAGCGCCGTGATCATCCTGCGGAGCATCGAGCCGCCGCCCTCGTCGACCTGCAGCGGCATCAGCCGCGGCGCCATCTCGACGACGTGCGGGGACAGGCCCATGTCCCGCAGCGCCTTCGCGGCCTCCAGGCCGAGCAGGCCACCGCCGATGACGACGGCCGAGCGCCGGCCGCGGCCCGGCTTGTCGACGGCCGCCGCGCGGATCGCGTCGAGGTCCTCGATGGTCCGGTAGACGAAACAGCCGTCCAGGTCGTGCCCGGGCACCGGCGGCACGAACGGCCGCGAGCCGGTGGCCAGCACCAGCGCGTCGTACGAGACGACCGCGCCGGAGGCCGTGGTGACCGTGCGAGCGTCCCGGTCGACCGACACGGCCAGCTCGCCGAGCCGCAGGTCGACGTGCTCGTCGCCCGCGTAGTCCGAACCGGGCAGGGCCAGCGACGCCGGGTCCCAGGTGTCCACGTAGGACGTGAGCGCCACCCGGTCGTACGCCGGGCGCGGCTCCTCGGACAGGACGACGATGTGCCAGTTACCGGAGGGGTCTTCCGCGCGCACCGCCTCCACGAGCCGGTGGGCGACCATGCCGTGTCCGGCGACGACCAAGGTGGGCATCTCAGACCTCCGCTCCCGCGAGCGCCAGACCGCGCTCACTCGTGGGCTGTTCGGCGGGCTTCCGCAGGTAGACCGCCCAGGTGACGGCGAAGCAGAGCCCGTAGAAGATGAGGAATCCGACGAAGGCGGGCACGCCGCTCTTGGCGTCGGCGAACGACTGCCGGAAGGCGAGGTTGATCAGCAAGCCACCTTCGGCACCGATCGCGCCGGCCAAGCCGATCAGCGCGCCGGACAGCCGCCGGGCCTTGAGCAGCTCGGCCGCCTCCTCGGCGCCGTTGGCGATCGCGATCTTCGCCTTGGCGCGGAAGATCGCCGGGATCATCTTGTACGTCGAGCCGTTGCCGATGCCGGCCAGCACGAACAGCACCACGAACGAGACCGTGAACAGCACCAGCGACTTCGAGGTCGAGGCCAGGATCAGCACGACCGTGGCCGCCGCCATGCCGATGAAGGTGGTGAAGGTGACCTTGCCGCCGCCGATGCGGTCGGACAGCCAGCCGCCCGCCGGCCTCGAGATCGAGCCGAGCAGCGGGCCGAGGAACGTCACCGCGGCCGCCTGCAGCGGGGTGCGGCCGAACTGGTTCTGCAGCACCAGGCCGAAGGCGAAGCTGTAGCCGATGAACGAGCCGAACGTGCCGATGTAGAGGAACGACATCACCCAGGTGTGCGGCTCCTTGACGACCTCGCGCATCGCCTTGGTGTCGCCCTTCATGCTGGCGAGGTTGTCCATGTAGAAGTACGCGAGCACGGCGGCGACCACGATCAGCGGGATGTAGGTGTAGAGCACGATCCGCGGAGCGGTCGCGCCCGCCGTGCCGATCACCAGCAGCCCGACCAGCTGGATCGCCGCGACGCCGAGGTTGCCGCCGCCGGCGTTGAGGCCCAGCGCCCAGCCCTTGTGCTTCTCGGGGTAGAAGGCGTTGATGTTCGTCATCGACGACGCGAAGTTGCCGCCGCCGACGCCGCCGAGGGCCGCGACCAGCAGGAAGGTGCCGAGCGACGTGCCGGGGTGCAGCACGATCGCGGCCAGCGTGGCCGGGATCAGCAGGAGGACGGCCGACACGATCGTCCAGTTGCGGCCGCCGAACTTCGCCACGGCGAAGGTGTAGGGCAGCCGCATCAGGCCGCCGATCAGCGTCGGCGTCGAGACGAGGAGGAACTTGTCCGCGGCGGAGAAGCCGTAGTCCTTGCCCATGAACAGGACGATGACCGACCACAGGGTCCAGATCGAGAAGCCGATGTGCTCGGCGAAGACCGAGAACCACAGGTTGCGGCGGGCGATCTTCTTGCCGGTGGACTCCCAGAACTCCTCGTTCTCGGGTTCCCAGTGTTCGATCCAGTGCTTTCCTTGGTGGGCCACGGCGTTCTCCTTCGTGCGGCGGTTCGTGGTGGTCATTGCGCGGCGAGCCAGTTGGCGATGCCGCCGACGGTGTCGGAGCACCCGCCGCATCCCGTCGTGGCTCGCGTGGCCCGCGCCAGTGCGGGAGTGTCGGTGGCCCCGGCCTTCCAGGCCTCGATCAGCCGGCCCTTGGTGACGTTGTTGCAGCGGCAGATCACCGCCGCGGCCGGGAGGTCGGCCGGGCTGGCCGCCGGGGTGGCGCCGGTGGGCAGCGCGCGGCCGAGCAGGACGGCGAGCCGGTCGTCCGGCAGCAGCGTCCCGCGGTCGTGGAACTGGGTGATGGTCGCGGCAGCGTCGGGCAGGCCGAGCAGGATCGCCCCGGTGACGCGGTTTTCGCGGACGACGAGCTTGCCGTACCGGCCGCCCGTCGGGTCGTTGAACGTCAGCACCTCGACGTCGGCGTCGGACGCTTGGAGCTGCGTCTCGCCCAGCGCGGCCAGGTCGATGCCGCGGGCCTTGAGCCGGGTCACGGCGGTCGTGCCGCGGTAGCGGGCGGCCGCGTTGGTGCCGGTCAGGACGTCGGCCAGCACCGACGCCTGCTCCCACGCGGGCTGGATCAGCCCGGCCGGGGCGCCGGGGTGGCGGGCGCAGTCGCCGAGGGCGTGGATGCGGCCGTCGCTGGTGCGCAGGGTGTCGTCGACGAGAATGCCCATGTCGACGTCGAGCCCGGCTTCGGCGGCCAGGCTGGTCTCGGCGCGGACGCCGGCGGCGACCACGACCAGGTCGGCCGGGACGAGGGTGCCGTCGTCGAGCTTGAGCCCGTCGCCGGGCAGGTAGCGGGCGGCGGTGGCGCCGAACTTGAACGTCACGCCCATGTCGGTGAGCTGCCGGGCCAGCACGTGCCCGGCGGCGGGGTCGAGCTGGCGCTCCATGACGTGCCCCAGCGGGTGCACGACGGTCACCTGGTTGCCGCGCCCGGCCAGGCCGCGGGCGGCTTCGAGACCGAGCAGGCCACCGCCGAGCACGGCGACCGGCGCGCCGAAGCGGGCGGCGTCGAGGATCTTGGCGCAGTCGTCGAGGCTGCGGAAGGCGACCACGCCGGGGCCGGCTTCGAGGCCTTCGACCGGCGGGATCCACGGGTTGGCGCCGGTGGCGAGCACCAGGGCGTCGTAGTCGACGGTCGTTCCGTCCGCCAGCTCGACACAGCGCTTCTCGCGGTCGATGCGGGCGACGTCGACGCCGAGCCGCAGGTCGATGTTGTGGCGCGTGGCCCACTCGTCGTCGTGCAGGCGAACGCTTTCGGCGCTCATGCCCCCGGCGACGACGGCGGACAGCAGCACGCGGTTGTAAGCGGCGTGCTTCTCGGCGCCGAGCACGGTCAGCCGCACGCGTTCGGCGATCGGGTCGCGGCGGCGGATCTCGTCGGCCAGGCGCGCGCCGGCCATGCCGTAGCCGACGATGACAACTTCACGAGGGCTCACGCGGCACCATCCACAGTAGACAGGGAAACGGCACACACCTTGAACTCCGGCATCCGGGAGACCGGGTCGAGCGCCGGGTTGGTGAACAGGTTGGCGCGCTGCTCACCCGGGAAGTGGAACGGGAGGAAGACCAGGTCGGGCTTGAGACTCTGGACGAACCGCACCTTCGCGACGGTCTCGCCGCGACGCGACCGGATCCGGGCCGCGTCGCCTTCTTCGAGGCCGGCCCGCTTGGCCGTGTCCGGGTGGACCTCGACGAACACCTCGGGCACGACGTCGTTGAGCTCGCCGATCAGCCGCGTCTGCGCGCCTGACTGGTAGTGCTGCAGCACGCGGCCGGTGGTGGCCTGCAACGGGAACTCGTCGTCGGGCAGCTCGGCCGGGCCGGTGTGCTCGACCGGCACGAACCGCGCGCGGCCGTCCGGGTGGGCGAAGGAGTCCAGGAACATCCGCGGGGTGCCGGGGTGGTCGTCCGCCGGAACCGGCCAGTGCAGGGCCTCGCCCGCGCGCAGCCGGTCGTAGCTGACGCCGGAGTAGTCGGCGACGCCGCCCTTCGACGCGATCCGCAGCTCCTCGAACACCGTCTCGGCGTCGGCCGGGAACCGGCCCTCGGGCTGGCCGAGCCGCTCGGCGAGCCCGTTCAGGACGTCGAGGTCGGACCGGACGCCCGACGGCGGCGTCAAGGCCTTGCGGCGCAGCAGGATCCGGCCTTCGAGGTTGGTGAGCGTGCCGTCCTCTTCGGCCCACTGGGTGACCGGCAGGACGACGTCGGCCATGGCCGCGGTCTCCGACAGCACGAAGTCGGCGACGACCAGGAAGTCCAGCGAAGCCAGCCGGTCCTGGACGCGCTGCGAGCGCGGCGCCGAGACGACCACGTTGCTGCCGAACACCATCAGCGCCTTCGGGCCGTTCTCCTGGCCGAGCGCTTCGAGCAGTTCGGTGGCCGAGCGGCCGGGACCGGGGAGGCTGTCCGCGTCGACACCCCAGACGCCGGCGACGTACTCGCGCGCGGCCGGGTCGTCGAGCTTGCGGTAGCCGGGCAGCTGGTCGGCCTTCTGGCCGTGCTCGCGCCCGCCCTGGCCGTTGCCCTGGCCGGTGAGGCAGCCGTAGCCGGAGCCCTGGCGGCCGGGCAGGCCGAGGCTCAGCGCGAGGTTGATCCAGGCGCCGACGGTCGCGGTGCCGGTGGCGTGCTGCTCGGTGCCGCGCGCGGTGAGGATGTAGGCGTTGCGGGCGGCAGCCAGCTTTTCGGCGGCGAGGCGCATGTCGGCGGCCGAGACGCCGGTGACGCGCTCGGCGCGCTCCGGCCACCAGCTCGCAGCGATCCGCCACATCTCGGCGAAGCCGCTGGTCCGGTCGTCCACATAGGACTGGTCGAGGTGGCCGCCTTCGACGACGGCGTGCAGGATGCCCAGGGCCAGCGCGAGGTCCGTGCCGGGCGCGGGAGCGAGGTGCAGGCTCGCCAGCTCGGCGGTCGGGGTGCGCCGCGGGTCGACGACGATGAGGTCGGTACCGCGCAGGTGCTGGGTGAACGGCGGCATGGTCTCGGCCGGGTTCGCCCCGGCGAGCAGCACGACGTCGGCGTTCTTCAGGTCCGTGACGGGGAACGGCATCCCGCGGTCGGCCCCGAACGCCTTGATCCCCGCGGCGGCCGCCGAGGACATGCACCACCGGCCGTTGTAGTCGATCTGCGAGGTGCCGAGCGCGACGCGGGCGAACTTCCCGAGCAGGTAGGCCTTTTCGTTGGTCAGCCCGCCGCCGCCGAAGATCGCGACACCGTCGGGGCCGTGGGTTTCCTGCGTCTCCCGCAGCTTCCGGGCGACGTGGTCGAGGGCGAAGTCCCAGCTGACCGGCTCGAGCGCGCCGTTCACGCGCAGCATCGGCGTGGTCAGCCGCTTCGAGCTGGTGAGCAGGGAGCCGGAGGTCCAGCCCTTCTGGCACAGGCCCCCGGCGTTGACCGGGAAGTCCCGCGGCGTCACGCGGGCGCCGTCGAGGCTCATCCCGCACTGCAGGGCGCAGTACGGGCAGTGGGTGTCGACCTGCGGCATCGGGCACCTCCTCGGCGTTTCGGGCTTGCCCTGACGCTAAGGAGGCCTTGTTAACCGGATTCGACCGAATGTTTCAGGCAGTTGACATTGCGGCGGTGTTTCCGCCGCCCGCTCGGTGAGATCGGCGTCCATCTGCCGGGAGTCGGGAGGTCAGCGGCGCTTTGCCGGAGATGTCCCGCGATCTTGCGACCTCGGTCACAGCCGCCCCCAGCCGTCCTGCTCGAAGAAGCGCCGCTCGAACCACCACCGTCCGTCGTTGAGCGGATCGGGCAGCGTCGCCGCCGCGAACCGCCGGTCGATCCGGGACAGCGCGACGCCGATCAGCGCCCGGTCCCGGCGCGGCAGCTCGTCCAGCAACCCGGCGAGCATCGAGCGGGTGCCGACGGGATCGGCGATGGGATCGGTCGAGGCCGGCAGTATCAGCCGGAACGGCGGCCGGGTGCCTTCCTCCCAGTCCTGGAGGTAGTCGGCAACGGAACCGGGCCACAAACCGGCGGCTGCTTCGGCGAAGGCGAGCTGCCGCATGGCGCGGCGGGAGACGTAAGGGATCTTGACCGGCGGCGGGCCCGCGAATTCGAGTCGCTGGGCATGGCGCAGGCTTCCGGGGCGCCTACGCGGCATGGCCCTTTCGGTAAGTGGTCATGCAGCCATCATGCCGGAATCACAGGATTCCCGACACCTCCCGCGCTGCGGCACGCAGGCCGTCCAGCGAGGCCTGCGTCGATCTCGGGTTCAGCGCGTTCGACGCCAGCCGGAACAGCACCGCGCGCAGCAGCAGCTGCGGCCACTCCGGCAGGTGCGCCCAGCGCTCGAGCAGATCACGCCCCGCCCCACCCCACGCCAGCGCGTCCACCGCGACGATCGCCGCGCCGTACTCGCCCGGGCGGTAGTACGGCACGAAGTCGACCAGGCCGGGGCTGGAATCGCCGTCGAACAACAGGCCCGCCAGCAGCTCGCCGTGGGCGACCTGCGACGGCAGGCGGATCGAGCGGCGGGCGGGCGCCAGGACCTCGAACCAGCGGCCGCCCTTCGTCTCTTCCAGGGGAACCTCGAGCTCCTCCCAGGCGACGCGGTCGGCGACCGCGTCGACGTCGGTGCGCGCGTCGAGGAACTCCGGCCGCGGCAGGCCGGCCGTGGCCCGGTGCAGCTTCACCGCCGCGAGCACCGACGCGTCACCGCGGTGTTCCGGCGTGCCGGGGACGAACCGCGACGCCGTCCAGCCGCCGACGATCCAGCGGCCGTCGGTGGACCGGACCGGCTTCCCGACCCGCAGCCCCGGCTCGCGGACGTAGTCGAGGGCGTGGGCGGTCCACAGCGTCCTGGCCTTGTCGGTGACCGGCTTGAGCACGAGGTCGCCGCAGCGCCACGCCGTCGAGTCCGGCAGGCGTTCGCCGCCGTCGGCGGGGCCGCCGAAGGCCGCGCAGACGTGCGCCGGAGGACGTTCGAGGGTTGACCGCACGGGCGTGACGTTACCCGGCCGGGTGTTCCCCGATCGAGAAGACGCGCTGGTCACACAGGGTTTCTCAACTCCGGCGAAACGCCGTGAAGGCCGCCTCCGAACCGGAGGCGGCCTTCAGCGGACGACCACTGTCAGTAGGTCGGCAGGCTCGGGTCGATCTGCTTCGCCCAGGCGAGCACGCCGCCGCCGAGGTGCGTCGCGTCCTTGAAGCCGGCCGCGTGCAGCGCGGCGAGGGCCTCCGCGGACCGCCCGCCCGACTTGCAGTGCAGGACGATCGGCTTGTCCTGCGGCAGTTCGGCCAGCGCCTCGCCCGAGAGGATCCGGTCCTTCGGGATCAGCGTCGCGCCCTTGATGTTGACGATCTCGTACTCGTGCGGCTCCCGGACGTCGATCAGCGCGAAGTTCTCGCCGCTGTCGAACTTGGCCTTCAGCTCGGCCGGGGTGATGGTGCTCCCCGACGCCGCCGAGGCCGCCTCGTCGGAAACCACGCCGCAGAACGCCTCGTAGTCGATCAGCTCGGTGATCTTCGGCGTGTCCGGGTCCTTGCGGATCTTGACCTCGCGGTACTTCATCTCCAGCGCGTCGTAGCTGATCAGGCGGCCGAGCAGCGTCTCGCCGATGCCGGTGATGAGCTTGATCGCCTCGGTCACCATGATCGAGCCGATGGACGCGCAGAGCACGCCCAGCACGCCACCCTCGGCGCAGGAGGGGACCATGCCCGGGGGCGGCGGCTCCGGGTAGAGGTCGCGGTAGTTGAGGCCCTTGCCGTTCGGCGCGTCCTCCCAGAACACGCTGACCTGGCCCTCGAACCGGAAGATCGAGCCCCAGACGTAGGGCTTGCCCAGCAGCACCGCGGCGTCGTTGACCAGGTAGCGCGTCGCGAAGTTGTCGGTGCCGTCGACGATCAGGTCGTACTGCTCGAAGATCTCGAGCGCGTTCGACGAGTCCAGCCGGTCGGTGTGCAGGTGCACCTTGACCAGCGGGTTGATCTCCGCGATCGACTCCTGCGCGGACGCGGCCTTGAGCTTGCCGACGTCGGACTGGCCGTGGATGACCTGGCGCTGCAGGTTCGACTCGTCCACGACGTCGAAGTCGACGATGCCGAGCGTGCCGACCCCGGCGGCGGCCAGGTACAGCAGCGCGGGGCTGCCGAGGCCGCCGGCCCCGATCACCAGGACCTTGGCGTTCTTCAGCCGCTTCTGCCCGTTCACCCCGACGTCCGGGATGATCAGGTGACGGCTGTACCGGGCCACCTCTTCCTTGGTGAGCTCGGCAGCCGGCTCGACGAGCGGCGGCAGTGCTGACATGGGTCCTCCATCTCGCGCGCGTATCGCGTCCATCCCACTATGCACAACGCGCGCGGGCAAATAAGCCTTCCCGCGTCCGGATGGTGGGACACGGGCTTTCGGGGGTTCCGGGTGGCGGAGCCCCGGCCCGAGGCGAAGCCTCGGATGTCACAGCCGCTTATTGCGGGGTGGGGTTGGGCCAGGAGTTGGTCTTGCAGATGCGGCCGTCCTTGGCCACCTTGCCCTTGTCGCCACCGGGGATGTCGTTGAGCATCGCGACGTAGTCGTCGTTGACGCCGAAGGACTGCTGCATCATCACCGGCGCCGGCTGGTCGGTGCCCCCGCAGCCGACGTGCTGGTTGCCCAGGGCGTGCCCGACCTCGTGGTTGATGGCGTACTGCCGGTACCCGGTCATGTCGGGGCCGTAGGCCTTGGCCCCCCGCACCCAGCGAGCCAGGTTGATCAGCACGCGGCCGAGGCTCTTGCGGTAGCAGGAGGCCTCGAACTTGATCTGGAACCCGCAGGCGTCCGGCCGGTGGGTGGTTTCCGGCGTGGTCAGGCTCACCTTGAAGGACGGGTTCGGGAAATTGCCGTCCACCCGCTGGAACGCGATCTTGCCGTCCCAGGTCCAGCCCTGCGTCGGATTCGACAGGGTGCCCTCGACGGTCGCGGCGAACGCGTCGTCCCCGGCGTAGCTCGCCGGGTCGATGCCGTCTTCGACCTCGATGGTGTAGGTGTACAGCTTCCCGTTGCCGATCTTCGGGCCGCTGCCCGGCACGACGTGCCACTTGCCGGCTCCGGCCTGGGTGAACGGGATGCCGTTCGGCAGGTCCGCGGTCGGCACCTTGAGGTCGACCGGGGTGGCCGGGTTCTCCGGGATGGCCTGCTCGCCGTTGCCGTCGATGGCGCCGCCGCCGGAGGTGTCGCCGCCCGCCGAGTCGGTGCCGGGCCCGGCGGCACCCACGCCCTGCTCGGCGATCGGCTGGGCCGGGCTGTTGGCGGTGTTGACCACGACGAGCACGGTCAGCACGACCAGGATCGGCAGCGCGTAGACGCGCCAGCCGTAGGTCTTCGTGAAGCTTGGCGATGCCCGGCTTCGCCGGCGGCGCCTCGGCCGGCTTCTCGCGCGGGGTTTCGACGTGCGGCTTCCAGGACGCGCTCAGCGGCTCGGCACTCGTCCGCCGGCCACCCGGCCGGTAGCGGTCCTCGTCGACGCGCTGGGCCAGTGCCTTCGACGGGCGGTACTGCCCGGTGCGGGGGTGGTCCTCGGCGTCCGGCGTCCGGCGGGCCGAGGCGCGGTGGGGCGTCCGCCGATCCTCGCCTCGCGCGTCGTGCTTCACCCGGTCCACCGCACCAGGGTGCCACAGCGGCGGGGCGCCGCTCTCGCCGACTGGCGGATCATCGAGTGAACTCGCCACCACCCGATCGGGCTACCAGGTGCCCGCTTCGACGTGCTCCCACATGCCCAGGACGGCCTTCGCGACGACGACCGGGCGCTCCATCTGCGCCACGTGGCCGGTGCGCGGGAGCACCAGCAGCCGGGCCCGCGGGATCGCCCGCGCGGTCCGCACGGCGCGTTTCACGGAGATGACGCGGTCCTCCCGCCCCCAGACGACCAGCGTCGGTGCCTTGACGAGCGGCGCCACCGACCACAGCGACGCCTTCCCGAGCGTGGACCAGGCCCGGAAGATGGCGAACGTGCTGCGCGCCATCGCGGGCGCGGCCCAGGCGAACCCGGCGCGGGCACCGTGTTCCTCGGTCAGCTCGTCGAGCCGGCTCTCCGGGAACCGCGACGGATCGGCGAAGCACAGCTTGATGACCTGCGCGGCGCGTTCCCGCGGGCCGAGCGCGGCCAGCTGGGCCCGCACGCGCGCGCCGACCAGCGGCAGGTAGGCCAGCGCCATCCGCGGGTCGGACAGCCGCCGCGGGTCGAGGCGCAGGTCCGGCACCGCCGGCGAGATGAGCGTCAGCGTCTTCACCAGCTCCGGCTTCTGAGCCGCGACCAGCAGGGCGATCGCGCCGCCCATGGAGTTGCCGAACAGGTGCACCGGCGCCCCCACCGCGGTGACATCCGGGGCTTCGCCCCGGGCCGGGGGCTCCGCCACCCGGGCCCCCGAAAAGCCGGCTTCGATGTGCCTCATGACGACGTCGGCGTGCGCCTGGAGCGTGAAGTCGAAGCCCTTTTCGGGCTCGGAGTAGCCGAACCCGGGCAGGTCGGGGGCCGTGCCGCCGGCGACCGGCGCGAGCAGCGCGGCCAGGTCGGTCCAGTTCGTCGACGAGCCGCCGAGGCCGTGGACGTAGACGGCGGGCACGCCGTCCGGGCCGGGCGTGCGGCGGACGTGCAGCCGGGCGGTGCCGACCTCTTCGAAAGCCGCCGGCCACGGCGGCGGGACCGGGTCGAGCGACGGCAGGGCCCGGTTCGACAGCGGCACGTGGGTCAGCGGCGGCCGGGCTCGCACGGGGGTGTTCACGAGTCCAGAATGCCCGACCCTTGGCGCGGCACACGTACCGGCGAGTAATCTTCAGGGCGACTTCACGCGGTGGCGACCCCGCCCGTCGAAGAAGCGATGACGGGAGGATGAGCATGACGGAGATGACGCGCCTGCAGCAACGTGGGGTGCGGCTGCCCCGGACCGAGCGCCGGGCTCAGCTCCTCGCCGCGGCGCAGCGGGTCTTCGCCGAGAACGGCTACCACGCCGCCGCGATGGACGAGATCGCCGAGGTCGCGGGCGTCTCGAAGCCGGTGCTGTACCAGCACTTCCCCGGCAAGCTGGACCTGTACATCGCGCTGCTGGAGAGCCACGTCGACGAGCTGGTCAAGCGCGTCCAGAACGCACTGGACTCGACGACGGAGAACAAGCAGCGCGTCCCGGCGACGGTCGGCGCGTTCTTCGACTTCGTCAGCGAGGACGCGGGCGCGTTCCGGATGGTGTTCGAGTCCGACCTGCGCGGCGAGCCGGCGGTCCAGGAAGCGGTCGACCGCGCGACGTCGGCGAGCGTGGACGCGATCACGGAGACGATCACCGCGGACGCGGGCCTCGACGAGGACAAGGCGCGGCTGCTGGCGGTCGGCCTGGTCGGGATGAGCCAGGTCAGCGCCCGGTTCTGGCTGGCCCACCACCAGTCGATGAGCCGCGAGGAAGCGGTGGCCCTGACGGCCAACCTCGCCTGGCGCGGCATCGGCGGCGGTTTCCCCCTCAAGGACGGCTGACGCACGAGGCGGCGCTTTCACGTGAAAGCGCCGCCGTCAGCGGGCGGCCACCCGGACCAGGGCCGAGATGCGGCGCGCCACTTCGAAGGGGCGCTCCTGCGGGAGCATGTGCCCGGCGCCCGGGTAACGCACGAACTCCGCGTGCGGCAGCTCGTCCGCGATCACCTTCGCGTGCGGCAGCGGGCACAGCCGGTCCTTCTCCCCCGCCAGCACCACCGACGGCACGTCGCACAACGCGCCCAGGCCACCGACGCCGCGGTGGGCCGCGATCGCGTCCAGGAACATCCCCGCGCTCGCCGGGTGCGCGCACAGCAGCTGCTCGACGACGCTGTCCACCTGCGCACGCCCCGGGCGATCACCGAACACCAGCCGCCGGGCACCCGAGCGGACCAGGCCCGGCCGCAGGCGCAGCGTGTCCGACCGCAACCGGGCCAGCAGCCGCGCCACCCGCGGCTCGAAGCGGGTCACGCTCCGGCCGACCACCCCGGGGAACCCGAGCGTCAGCTGGTCCATGTCCCCGGACGACGTCGCGACGAACGCCGCACCCGCCAGCCGCGAAGCCACCAGCGAAGGGTGGCGTTCCGCGAGCACCATCAGCGTCATGCCGCCCATCGAGTGCCCGGCCACGACCAGCGGCCCCTCCGGGACGCGGTCGGCGATCAGCTCGGCGAGGTCGTCGGCGAGCCGGGCGATCGTGGCGCCGCCGCGCCGGGCCGGCGCCGAACCGCCGTGGCCACGCAGGTCGTAGCGCAGCACGCGCAGGCCGGGGTCGAGGTGCGGGAGCACGAAGTCCCACGTCCGGTGGTCCTGCGTCCAGCCGTGGACGAGCACCAGCGTCACCGGAGGGCCATCGGAGCCGGCCGGCCCGGACTCCACGACGTGCAGCGCGGCGCCGTCGCCGGCGACGAACCGGTGCGCGGCCGACGGGTTCCGCAGCCGCGACGCGGTCGTCACCGGCCCGCCGGGAGCAGGAACGACTTGCGCCAGAAGTACTTCCCGGGCAGCCCGACCAGGCCGGACTCCTCGAGGAACGGCATGATCTTCTCCCCCGCCCACGCGATCGTCCCCTGCCAGTGCGGGTTGTTCAGCGCCGCCTCGACGCCGTCGCGCGGCCGGATGCCGACCGCCTTGTAGACGTCCGGGTTGATGAACGCCCGCGTCACGAAGTACGAGATGACCGCGATGATGAACTGCTGGTAGCCGATCTCGGCCTTCGACAGCTTCGCCATGCCGCGCGTGACCTCTTCGCGGGCGAAGGTGACGTGCCGGGCCTCTTCCAGGACGTGGATCCGGTTGACCATCCGGACCAGCGGCTGGACGCCTTCGTCGTTCATCTGCTCCCGCTGCAGCCGGTCCAGCACCTCCTCGGCGACCAGGATCGCGCCGTAGCGCGCCGGGCCGTAGGAGATCGTCGGCATGAGCTTCGCCAGGCGCCGCAGCCACGGCACCGGGCCGTAGGCGGGGCAGCCGATCCGCGAGGCCATCCGCGCGAACATCGTCGAGTGCCGGCATTCGTCGGCGATCTCGGTGAGCGCGAACTGGGCGTGCGCGGATGTCGGGTCCTGCTCGTAGACCTCCTTGAGCAGCATCTGCATCAGGAGGATCTCGAACCACAGGCCGGTGGTGGCGACGCTCGCGACCTCGTGCTTGCCCAGCTCGATGCGCTGCTCCGGGGTCAGTTTTTCCCAGAGCTCCGTGCCGTAGAGCGAGGAACGCTCGTCGAGGATGAACCGCTTGCCCTCGACCAGCGGCGCGGTCCAGTCGATGTCGACGTCGGGGTCGTAGAACTTGTTCGCCGAGGACTTCAGCAGGCGGTCCGCGGTCTTTTCGCGATCCGGTTCCTTTAGCGTCCGCGTCATTGCCGGCACCCCTTCCGCGACATGTAACTTGAGGTAACAGTTACCTGTGCGTAGCATGACTCTCGTGATCGAACGTGTCAAGCGCTCCGGCAAGCCGTCCAGCAGGTCCTCCCGCGGCGAGGAGGCGACCGGCGACGCCCGGCGCGACCGGTGGCGCAAGCACCGGATCGCCCGGCGCAAGGAGTTCGTCGAGGCCGCGCTGCGGGCGCTCGACACGCACGGCCCGGACCTGGGCATGGAGGACGTCGCCGCGGAGGCGGGCGTCACCAAGCCGGTGCTGTACCGGCACTTCGACGACAAGGCCGACCTGTACGTCGCGCTCGGCCAGCGCGGCACGGAAATCCTCTTCGAGCGGCTGATCCCGGCGATCAACGCCGAACTGGCGCCGGTGCCGCGGATCCGGATGGCGCTGGACGCGTTCTTCACCGTGATCGAGGAGCACCCGAACCTCTACCGGCTGCTGGCGCACGGACGGCCGGAGAAGCCGGTGTCGTCGGACGTCGTGGCCGAGGACAAGGAACTGATCGCGACGGCGCTGACGGCGCTGCTCGGCGACTACATGCGGATGTTCAACATGGATTCGGGCGCGGCCGAGCCGTGGGCGCACGGCATCGTCGGCATGGTCCAGAACACCGGCGAGTGGTGGCTGGACCGCCGCTCGATGAGCCGCGACGCGGTCGTCGAGTACCTGACCCAGATCATCTGGGCGGCCATCGACGGGCTGACCCGCCAGAACGGCGTCGTCATCGACCCGAACCTGCCCCTGGAAGCCAACAAGGTGGTCCAGCTGGGCCGCACCACGGAGTCGTTGGAGGAAACGTCATGAGCGAGCACGACGAAGACGGCTACAGCGGCGAGGCGACGCTGGAGGTCGACGGCGTTTCGCTGCCGGTGACGGTCGAGCTGCGCGGCTACTTCCAGCCGATCGACGGCTATTACCGCTGGTACGGCCGGGTGGCGGTGAACGAGGAGCTGACCCGCCTGGCGGGCGGCAAGAAGAAGGCCGTTTCCATCCGGGCGGGCTCGCATTCGGCCAAGGGCGAGCTGTCCGACCCGGACCCGTGGGGCCGCTACCGGATCACGGGCACGAGCACGCCGCCGTTCCACGTCCCGACGACGCTCGAGGAACTCAACGCCTAGCGGCCGCCGGACGCCCCAGCTCCGCAAGTCGGACCGGGCGAGTTTTCCCGAGCGCGTGGGCCTGCTTGGCGAGCGATGCGACCGCGTCGGAAGCCGTCTCGGCCAAGCCGCAGCGACTGGGCGAACCGGGTGGCTCAGGGCAGGCGCGGGGCCGGCAGCTCCACGCCCGGCAGCAGGCCGTTCGCGATGTCCGTGGCCCGCCACTTCTGCACGCTCAGCCGGACCGCCGTGACCGGTGCCGCCAGGAAGGGCGCGGCCTCCGGGACCTTGGCGACGAGCAGCTCGCGCACCCGCGTGTCCTCGTCGCCGGCGACGATTTCGGCTGACGCCTGGGCCTGCAGGAACGCCTGCATCGGCGAGCCGGTCGAGACCACGACCGAGACCAGCGGGTTCTCCCGGATGGCGGAGAGGGTCCGGCCGCGGTCCTCGAGCACGAGGTTCAGGGTGAATTCGCCGCTTTCGGCGAAGTACACCCCGCCGACCCACGGCCCGGTGCTGCCGGAAGTGGCGAGGAACAGCGACTTGTGCGCGGCGAGGGTGTTCCGCACGAGATCCGCGACGGCGGTCGGTTCGAGAGAGGTCACCGGCCGAAGCTAAGCGGCGGAAAAGCGACACTCCAAGCAGAACACCACAATCCGGTGAACCCTCCGAGCACGCGAAGGCCACCCCGGAACGTCCCGAGGTGGCCTTCGCGGATCAGGGCTGTGGGTCAGTCGCCGACGCCGAAGCCGACCTTGCGGACGTCAGAGGGGGCGATCTCGACGTACGCGATGCGGTCGGAGGGGACGATGTACTTGCGCCCCTTCTCGTCGTTGATGCGGAAGAGCCCGTCACCGGCCGTCAGGGCCTCGGCGACCAGCTTCTCCACCTCTTCGGGAGACTGGCCACTGGACACCACCAGCTCGCGCGGCGTGTCCTTGATGCCGATCTTGACCTCCACGTGGGACCTCCGCTGGAAATTCGTAAGGGATGTGCCGGCCAAGGCTAACCGAACCGGCTCGTTCCGGTGGCGCATGTCCGCGCCCGACCGCGTCGTCACTTCCGGGTACTCCATCGGGTTCAGCCCAGGCCGAGCGCCTGCATGCGCTTCGTGTGCCCCTGTTGCAACCGCCGGAACAGCGCGGCAATTCCGGAGAGGTCGCCCGAGCCGCTGATGATGAGCTCGGCCAGCCCGTCGCGCTCGGCGACGACGTACTGGGCCTGGGTCAGGGCCTCCCCGAGCAGGCGGCGGCCCCACAGGGCGAGTTTGTCGCGGGACTTGGGGTCGGCCTCGATGCCGGCCGCGACCTCGCGTTCGGCGAAGGCCGAGTGGCCGGTGTCGGCCAGCACGGTCAGCACCAGGTCCTTGGTCTCCGGGTCGAGCCAGCTGGCGATCTCCCGGTAGAGGTCGGCGGCGAGCCCGTCGCCGACGTAGGCCTTGACCAGCGACTCCAGCCACGACTTCGGGGGCGTCGAAGCGTGCCAGGCGTCGACCTGCGCCACGAACGGCGTCATCGCGTCTTCGATCTTGACGTCGTGGGCGGCCAGGTGCTGGGCGAGCAGCCCGTAGTGACCGATCTCGGCGGCCGCCATGGTCGCCAGCGCGGCACGGCCGGCCAGCGTGGGGGCGCTGCGCGCGTCCTCCGCCAGCCGGTCGAACGCGGACAGTTCGAGGTAGGCGATCACACCCAGAAGGTCTACTACGCCTTCGGAGATCTCTTTGGGCTCGGTCACGGGGGCAGGGTATCGCCGAAGCACCCGGGCGTGGCGGGACGAGACCGATCACACTGGTTCCGGCGCGCCGGGTACTGTCGAAAAACTGCTGACCAGGTACACTGGCGTCCGATATCAAGCTTCCGTACGCCATACCGGCGTCGGGAACAGGCAGGTCACGCGGCTTGCCGACGTACTGCAATGTGCGTGCACGCCTCTTCCGGCATTCCCGGGGCGGACCGGTTCCGCGCTTGAAGACCAGCGCCAGGGACCAGGGTTTACTCCCGGTCGAGTGTCGAGCGGACCCACGGCTGTGCGCGCTGGTCACGAGAGAGGCGATCACCCTGACCGCAGAAATTCCCACAACCGAACAGACCCCCGCCGTCGCGCTGGAGCACAGCGAGACCGGCCCGGCCGCGCTCGACACCTCGCACCCGCTGCAGGCGGGCGTCGAGGTCGAGCCCGAAGCCCCGACCTTCGCGTCCTTCGGCGTCAAGCCGGAGATCGTCAAGGCGCTCGGCGAGGCCGGCATCGAGCGCACCTTCGCGATCCAGGAGCTCACGCTGCCGCTCGCGATGGCCGGCGACGACCTCATCGGCCAGGCCCGCACCGGCATGGGCAAGACGCTGGGCTTCGGCGTCCCGCTGCTGCACCGTGTGCAGGTCCCCGGCGACGGCACCCCGCAGGTGCTGGTCGTGGTGCCGACCCGCGAGCTGTGCATCCAGGTCGCCAACGACCTCAAGGGCGCCGGCAAGCACCTGGGCATCCGCACGCTGGCCATCTACGGCGGCCGCCCGTACGAGCCGCAGATCGAGGCGCTCCGCAAGGGCATCGACGTCGTGATCGGCACCCCGGGCCGCCTGCTCGACCTGGCCGAGCAGCAGCACCTGGTGCTGGGCAAGGTCCGCGGCCTGGTGCTCGACGAGGCCGACGAGATGCTCGACCTGGGCTTCCTGCCCGACATCGAGCGCATCCTCCGGATGGTGCCGGACGAGCGGCAGACCATGCTGTTCTCGGCCACCATGCCCGGCCCGATCATCACGCTGGCCCGCACCTTCCTGCGCCAGCCGACGCACATCCGCGCCGAGGAAAACGACGCGAGCGCGATCCACGAGCGCACCACCCAGTTCGTCTACCGGGCGCACTCGATGGACAAGCCCGAGGTGATCGCCCGCGTCCTGCAGGCCGAAGACCGCGGCCTGACGATGATCTTCAGCCGCACCAAGCGCACCGCCCAGAAGGTGGCCGACGACCTGGTCGAGCGCGGCTTCGCGGCCGCCGCCGTGCACGGTGACCTGGGCCAGGGCGCGCGCGAGCAGGCCCTGCGCGCGTTCCGCTCCGGCAAGGTCGACGTCCTGGTCGCGACCGACGTCGCCGCCCGCGGCATCGACATCGACGACGTCACCCACGTCATCAACTACCAGTGCCCGGACGACGAGAAGACCTACGTCCACCGCATCGGCCGCACCGGCCGCGCGGGCCGCACCGGGGTCGCGGTCACCCTCGTCGACTGGGACGAGATGCCGCGCTGGAAGCTGATCTCGGACACCCTCGGCCTCGACAAGCCGGAGCCGGTCGAGACGTACTCGTCGTCGCCGCACCTGTTCGAGGACCTGGGCATCCCGGAGGGCACGAAGGGCCGGCTGCCGCTGGCCAACCGCACCCGTGCGGGCCTGGCCGCCGAGGAGGAAGAGGACCTGGGCGGCAAGAAGCGTGGCCGCGGCCGTGGCCGGACCGGCGAGGCCGCCGCGCCGGAGGAAGACGCGCCGCGCAAGCGCGCCCGGACCCCGCGCAAGCGCACCCGCGGAGGCTCGCGGGCGGCCGAAGAGGTCGAGGCCGCGGACAACGCCGCCGCGTCCGCTTCGCCGGACGCCGAGGCACCCGCTTCGTCGGAGGGCCGCACCCGGAGCCGTCGCCGCACCCGCAGCGGCAACGCCCCGGAGGCGACCGGCCCGGCCGTCGAAAAGGAGGCCGGCGAGAACGCCGAGCGTCCGGCTCGCCGACGCCGCCGTCGCCGTCCGGCCGCGACTTCTGATACACCTGCTTCGGCAGACTGAGGCTTCTCCATCGGGGGTTCGGGTACGTGAGCGACGTCGAGAAGGCGGCTGAAGAGACGCCTGCCTACGGGTCCGAGGACGTACTCGAAGACACTCCCGAGAGCACTCCGCCCGCCCCGCGGGTCAAGGCGCGTCGTTCGCCTTGGAACCGCGGGCGGGACCGGGTGATCGCCGCCCTGATCGCGGTGGTCGTGGTCGCCGTCGCGCTGGTCATCGGCGCGACGAGCGACAGCGCGGCCACCGACCGGACCGAGGCGGCCCCGCCCCCGCCGCTGCCCGCGGCCCCGGACAAGGTGCCGGGATCCCTCTCCGAGATCTGGAGCGCCCCCAGCGGCGCGACGCCGATCCCGGTCGTGGCCGGCGAATCGGTGGCCACGGCGGACGGCGGCGAGATCGCCACCCGCGACCCGCTGACCGGGCAGATCCGCTGGCACTACTCGCGTGACCTGCCGTTGTGCACGCTGGACCAGGTGTGGGGGCGGTTGAACGCCGTCTACCACAAGAGCCGCAACTGCAGCGAGGTCACGCAGCTGGACCCGGGCACGGGCCGGATCACGGCGCAGCGCAACGGCAACGCGGAACTGGGCACCCAGCTGGTCGACGACGGCTCGCACGTGACCGCCGCCGGCAAGAAGCTCCTCACGACCTGGCGCGACGACCTGGTGCAGAGCGCCGAGTACGGCGAGGTCCCGGCGCTGGTCAACGCGGGCAAGCAGCCCCGCACGGGCTGCACGTACGGCACGCTCGCGGCGGCGTCGGGCAAGATCGGCGTGATCGAGCGCTGCCCGGGCGACCCGGCCGACCGCCTCACGGTGTACAAGGCGGCCCCGGAGAAGGACGACGAGCCGCAGGTCAGCTTCAGTTCGGTGCTGGCGGGCAAGCGCGCCCGCGTGATCGCGATGTCGGGCGACCTGACGGCGGTGGTCCTCCCGGACCAGAAGCTCCTGGTGACGTTCAACGGCGACGGCACCCAGCGCGCGGCGTACCCGCTGGACGTCCCGGCGGGAGACCTGGCGGCCGACCCGCCGTCGGGAGTCGAGCCAACGACCCAGACGGTCCAGAACATGTACTGGTTCAGCGGGTCGAAGGTGCTGGCCCTGTCCCGCGACGACCTGTCGCCGCGCTGGACGCTGAGCAGTGCGATGGGCCCGGGAGTCACGTACGCCCAGCAGCTGGTGGTCCCGATCAAGGGCGGCTTGGCGGTGCTGAACGAGAACGACGGATCAACGATCCGCACGGTGGGCGTCGAGCGCCGCGGCTACACGGGAGTGGTCCGCCTGGCCGCGGCCGGCCCGGTCCTGCTCGAGCAGCGCGGCCCGGTTCTCACCGCCCTGAAGTAGCCCCGAAGAGCGTGTCGTCCGCGTGTCGTCCATCCAGGCACGCGTGTCGTCCGTCTGTGCACACGTGTCGTCCATCCCGGCACGCGTGTCGTCCGTCTGTGCACACGTGTCGTCCCTCCAGGCACGCGTGATCGAGCGGCCTTTGCGTGCGGAGGGGCGCGACTCGCGTGCTCCAGGGCGGGAGCCGGGTCAGGTGAGCCAGAAGAGGGTCAGCGCGGAGACCGTGAACAGGACCACCGCCAGGCCCGCGCCGACCGCCGGGGGGCCGTTGCGGCGGTCGGCGACTCGCTGAGCCAGCAGGGCCAGGGCCGCCGCCATCGGGTGGCCGACCAGCAGGGTCGCGCCGGGACCGGGGGCGCCCGTGAACAGGCAGATGCCCGCCACCGCGAGCACACCGAGGGCGAGGACCGTGAGCCCGGCCGCCAGGGAGCCGGTGAACCCGCGCCACCAGCGGCCACGGGCTTTCACGGGCCCGGGCGACGCACTCGCCTCGACGCTCGGGGCGCCCTCCGCCGGGTCGATCCGCTCGGGTGCGGCCCGCTCCTGCTCCACGGCCAGCTCCTCGGCCGCACCAAGCGCCCCGGGTCGGGCAACCGTCCGCTCCTGTCCCGCGGTCGGTTCGTCGGCCGCACCAAGTCGCTCGGGTTGGGTGACCACCCGCTCCTGCTCCACCGTCGGCTCGTCGGCCGCACCGCGTGCCTCGGGCTGGCTAGCCGTCCGGCTCCGCCCCGCAGCCTCCCGCGGTGCCGTCTCGGGGCCCTCCTGGCGCACCTCGCCGGCCTCGTCCCGGGTCTCCGGCGCCGCTCTCCGGCTCGGCACCTGCTCGGCTCCGGGCTGTCCCGCGGGCAGCGGGACCGTCGCCAGTTCGTCGGTGTCCGGTGAAGCCACGTTCCCTCCCGTTCAGGGCGCGAGCAGGTCCCAGGGCTGCGCCGCCGGGGCCGCCTCCTGGCCCGCCGGGCAGCTCGGCCTGAAGTCGCACCAGGCGCACCGCCGGTCCGGGCGGGGCGGGAACAGCACGTCCCCGTCGCCGCCCGCGTCCAGGGTATCCGTGGCCAGCCGCAGGTCTCCGGCGGTCTCTTCCGCGCGGTGCAAGTGCCGTTGCAAGCTCTCCGGGGTGTGCTCCGCCGCCGCGATCGTGCCCGTCGGCAGGTGGTGCAGCTCCACCGTCGTGCACGGCATCCGCAACGTCCGCGCCCCCGCCACCGCGTACAGCGCGAGCGCTTGCGACGCCCGGGCCTCGTACTCGTCCGGCGGCCGGCGGCCCGTCTTGTAGTCCACGATCACCAGCGCGCCCTCACGCGCGTCGATCCGGTCCGCGCGGCCCTCGATGATCATCGACGGCCGCTCCCCCGGCGTCGAGCTCACCGGCGCCGACACCCAGCGCTCCAGGCCCACCGGATCGTGCGAAACGTCGTTGTCCTCGACGTACTCCGCCACCCACCCCTTGGCCCGCGCCCGGTACCGCGCCGCCTGCTCGTCACTCTCGAAGCCCGCGTCCTTCCAGAACTCGGACACCAGCGCCACCGCGCGCTGCGGCACCCGCTTGAGCACGGGCAGGTCGAACAGCGCCCGCAGCGCGTTGTGCACCACCGCGCCCAGCGTGCTGTGCGCCCACGGCCCGGTGCGCTGCGGGGTCGGCCGTTCGAGGTAGGCGAGGCGGTACCGGCGCGGGCAGTCGTCGAAGGTCGCCAGCCGTGCCGGCGAGACCTTCGTGAGCCGCACCGGTTGCGCCACGCCGAAGTCGAAGCCCATCTGCTCCTTCACGCCGCCCACGCTACGCACCACCACCGACACTTTCCGCGCGGGGCGAGCTCGCCCCGCGCGGAAAGCCGGGCTATCGCACGACCAGGACCGTGTGCGTGCCACCGGAAACGGTCAGCGGCCCCGCGGCGCGCAGCGGACGCCCGTCCAGCAGCACGAGCCGACCCCCGGGCACCACCAGCGAGCCGGACGTTCCCCGCGGCGCGCTCACCGTCAGCGAAAACACCGGCCCCTGCTGAGACCACGAAGCCGACAACGCGCCCTTCGGCGTCGGCACCGCTCCCCGCGCCCACGAAACCGGGCCCGGATGCGGCGAAACCGTCCAGGTCGCGAAGCCCGGCGACGTCGGCGAGACGCCCAGCAGCTCGTTCGTCAGCGCCGGCACGACCCCGGTGGACCAGCCGTGCGCGGCCGAGGTGTACCCCTGCTCGTAGTGCGAGCCGCCCTCGCCGATGCCCTCCCAGGCCGTGATGCCCGGGTCGTGCGTGGCCATCCAGCCGTACATCCGCTTGATCTGGTCGATCGCGGACGCCGTCTGCCCGGTCCGGAACCGCGCCTGCAGCTCGGGGAACGACGTGAACGCGTACACGCGCTTCGTGCCGTCGCCGACCAAAGTGTCGTTGTCCATGAACGGGTTCCCGTACGGCAGCGCACCCGCCGCAAGCCGCGCCAGCGCCGAAGTGGCCTGCGCGGGTGAAGCGATCCCGGCGAGGATCGCGTGGCTGTTGCCGTCCTGGCCGTGGCGCACCGCGCCCGTCGCCGAGTCGAGGTATGCGCCCGCCGCCGGGTCCCACAAGTACTGGTTCACCGCCGCCGAGACGCCCGAAGCGCGCGAGAGCCACCGATCCGCGTCGGCCGGGTGCCCCGTTGCGCGCGCCAGGCCGGCAGCGCCTTGAAGCGCCCGCACGTACAACGCGTTGTAGTACGTCACTTCGCCGGTGCGCGGCAGGAACGCGTAGTCGCCGTAACCGCCGGTGCCGTTGAGGCCCTTCGCGAGCAACCCGCGCGAATCGGTCACCGACGGATACCAGCTGTCGAGCGTCTTCACGAGGTGCGAGTAGTACGAAGACGCGTACGCGGTGTCGCCCGTGTAGAGGACGTAGTCCCAGCTCGAAGTCACCCACCAGAGCGGATAGTCGAACAGCGGCAGCGTGTAGCCGTTGATCGACGCGGGCGGGATCCAGCCGTCCGCGCGCTGGTGGTCGGCCAGGTCGGCGAGGACGTTCTTCGCCGCCGTGCCGTCCTGGTGCGTCAGGTACTGGGTCAGGCCGGAGACCGCGACGTCGCCGACGTACGGGTCCCGGTCGCGCTTCGCGCCGTCGTGCAGCACCAGCTTCCCGTCCAGCGACGGCGAGAACGCACCGCGGGGGTCCACATCGGACTCCCGGAAGGTGTCCATGCCGAGCTCGTTCGTGTAGGACGCCGCGTACCAGTACTTGTTGAGGTCTTCGTCGGACGACTCGAACCAGCCGCGGTAGGTCGACGGCGTGCCGAGGAACGGCGTGAAGTCGAGCGAGACGCCGCTGATCCGCACCTCACCGGACGGCTGGGCCAACGGCGCGTCCGACGCCAGCGCGTCGAGGCTGATCCGCAGGTAGCGGAAGCCGTGCAGGCCGTCCGCGCACACCTGCGTGCCCGCAGCGCAGCCCTTGGTGTCCCGCCACACCGTCGGCGCCGAAGGCACGGCGTACTGGTCGGTGCCCGGCCCGCCGGAGAAGTCCGAGCGGGTGAAGTCGGACCGTTCGCCCAGGTACTGCAGGGTCTCCGAGAACGCCAGCCGGACGCCCGGCCGGTTCGCCGACGCGCCCGCGAACGCGATCTTCGGGTAGCCCGCGACAACCTTGCCGAAGTCGACGACGGCGGTCGGCACCGGCGGGTCGGCGACCACGCCGGGCCACACCTCGGCGACGCGGCTGAACTCCCCGGACGGGGTGTTCTGGTCCTTGGTCACGGTGATCCGGACCTGCGCGGCCGTCACCGGCCGGTCGAAGGTGACCGCCCGCTGCACGGCCGTGTTGCCGCTGACCGTGGCGGCCACCCGCCACGCGCCCGCGTCCAGGACCTCGACCGTGAAGTCCTGCGGCACGCCGTCCACATTGGACAAAATGGTGACGCCGGGCACCGCGACCGGCGCGCCCGCGGTGATCGTCAGGACGTCGGGGTAGGCGCCGATCGTGTCGTCGTTCCAGAACGTCTCCGTGTTGCCGTCGACGGCGTTGCCGGGGACATAGGTGCGGGGCTGGCCGTTCCCGCCGTTGTTCGGCGCGTGGAACGACGACGCGGCCGCGGTGGTGCCCGCGGGCCACACCGGCTTCGGCGGCGGCGCCTGCCGCTTGAACGTCGCCACTCCGCGACCGAGCAGGCCGTTCGCGTTGGTGACGTCTCCGGTGGTGGACAGCACCTTCACCGGCCGGACGTCCCGGCTCGCCGGTGCGACGACGTACTTCTGCCAGCCGGGCGCGGCGTCGGCGGGCGCGGCGACCACGCCGCTCGCCACCAGCACCGTGATCGGCAGGACTGCTCTGAGCCACTTCATCGAGGCCTCCGCAAGGCGGTTGAATCGTTTCAAACGCTGAGCTGAGCTTCAGGCTGCGGGAGCGGTGCCAACGATGTCAACGGACCGGCTGGATCCTGTCCGGCAGGACAACCCGGGTGGGCGTCTCAGCGCACCGGTCAGCCGGCGCCGGAGATGAACCCGCGGACGGAGTTCGCCACGAGCTCCACGGCGATGGCCGCGAGCAGCAGGCCGGCCACCTTGGCCAGCAGCGTGATGCCGCTTTCCTTGATCAGCCGGATGACGAGGCCGGAGTAGCGCATGCAGAGGTAGATGACGAAGTGGGTGGTGACGATCGCGAGCGCCAGGGCGATGTACGCGCCGATGTGCCCGTCGGCCTGCCGGACGAACACGATGGTCGCGGCGATCGCGCCGGGCCCGGCCAGCAGCGGGGTGCCGAGCGGCACGAGCGCGACGTTGACGTCCTCGGCCGCCGCCTCGGTTTCGTGGCCGTTGCTGGTGAGCAGCTGCAGCGCGATCAGCAGGAGCAACAGGCCGCCCGCGCCCTGCAGCGCGGGGATGCCGATGCCGAGGTAGGCCAGGATCGCCTGGCCCGCGACCGCGAACAGGCTGATGACCAGCAGCGACACCAGGACGGCCTGCCGGGCGGCGCGCGCCCGGGTCGCCACCGGCTTGCGGCCGACGAGGCTGAGGAACACCGGCACGGTGCCGGGCGGGTCCATGATGACGATCAGGGTGATCGTCGCACTCATGAACAGTTTCGCGTCGAAGAGCGCCATGTCAGCCCTTCACGACCTGGAACCCCGACGCACGCGAAGTGAGTTCCTCGAACTGCCCGGGGTCGGTGGTGCACTCGCCGAGCGCGATCGTCTTGTTGGTGCCGTGGTAGTCGCTGGACCCGGTGACGAGCAGGCCGAGTTCGCCGGCCAGCTCACGGGTGCGGGCGCGCGTCGGCGCGTCGTGGTTGGGGTGGTCGGCCTCGACGCCGGTGAGCCCGCGCGCGGCCAGCCCGGCGAGGGTGTCCTCGCTGATCGTGGCACCGCGGCTGAAGGCGAAGGGGTGCGCGATCACCGTGACGCCGCCGGCCGCGGCGATCATGTCGATGGCTTCCTCGACCGGCGTGTCACGGCGGGCGACGTAGTACCCGCGACGGGGGCTGAGGTAGTCGGCGAAGGCCTCGTCGACGGACTTGACCAGCCCGGCCCGGACCAGCGCCTGGGCCAGGTGGGGACGCCCGGGCGGGGAGTCCTCGGGCAGCAGGCCGAAGATCTCGTCGGCGTCGATCGGGAGGCCGTCGGCGGCCATCCGCTCGGCCATCCGCCGCAGCCGCGTGCGGCGCTCGAGCCGCAGCCGGGTCTGCTCGGTGACGATGGGCTCGGACGTCGGGTCGAAGAGGTAGGCGAGCAGGTGGACGCTGATCTGCCGGCCGGTCCCGGGGTCGATCGACACCGTGGACAGCTCGGCGCCGGGGACCAGCGTCAGGCCGGGTGACACCGCTTCGGAGGCGGGCGCCCATCCCGCGGTGGTGTCGTGGTCGGTGATCGCGACGACGTCGAGCCCGGCTTTCGCGGCCGCGGCGACGAGCCCGGCCGGCGTGTCGGTGCCGTCGGAAGCGGTGGAATGGGCGTGCAGGTCGATGCGCATCGTGTCCATTGTCGACGATGCGCTACGTCACACGCGCGGCGGGACGGCTCAGCCGACTGGCTTCTTGCCCCGGGCGGCCCGCTGAGCCTTGATCATCGAGAAGCGTTCGGCCTGCTTCTGCTTGTCGCCGAAGACCAGCTCGGAGATCGTGTCGTAGAACTCTTCGGGCCGCGGCAGGAAGTCGATCTTGTTCAGCGCCTGGATCTGACCGGCGGACTCGACCACCATCGTGCCGTAGCCCATCATGCGGCCGGTGGCCGTGCGGACGTAGCTGAGGTCGGTGACCTTGCTGATCGGCATCATCAGCACCTTGGTGGTGAACACCCCGGTGGTCATGACGAACCGCTTGTCGGTGACCACCAGGCGCTCGACCCACCACTCCATCACCACGTAGGCGAACCGCAGGACGACGAGCAGCGCGACGTACCAGAGGATGTTCTGGCCGATGTACAGCGCCGGCGGCAGCAGGTAGGACACCAGGACGCAGACGGCCAGCAGGGCGGCCGCCTCGAAGGTGTCCCAGAGGAGCACCGCCCAGTGGCGGCGGATCCTGATGACCCGCCGCTCGGTGTCGAGGAGGTACTCGTCGGGATCGCGTGGCGCGAACATGGTTCGAGGGTAACCCCGCGATCAGCCCTTGAACACGTTGCTGACGAAGGTGATCACCGATTCGGCCGAGCTACGGAGGAAGTCGATGATGTTGCCGACGAGGCCGGCAGCCTGCCCAGGCTGGGCGATGACGAAGAACAGCACCAACGCGATACCGGCGAGGCCCGCAATCTTCTTCACGTTCACCGCGATCAAATCCCGTCTCTTACGGTGACACCGGACAACAGCTGAGATCCTGACGTTTTACGTTGTACCGCACTGAACAGGCGCAGGGGAGGAAAGTCCCGCGCTTGGGTCAGCCCGCGGTCCGAAGTGTACCGTACGGCTACTCTCCGTGTACAGGACATCGGTTTTCACCTCGGTAACGTCTACCCTTCGGGACATGGAGGGTCTCACCAGCACCACGATCCGCTGTGTCGGCGGGATCGCGTTCGACGCGTACGGCCGTTTGCTGCTCATCCGGCGCTTGAACAACCCCGGTTCGGGGCAATGGTCGCTGCCGGGCGGCCGAGTCGAACCGGGCGAAACGGACAAAGAGGCCGTGGTCCGGGAGCTTTTCGAGGAGACGGGACTGGACGTGATTCCGGGCACACTGGTCGGAACGGCACGGCGGGGGCCGTACGAAATCTTCGACTACGCCTGCGAGGTCGAGGGCGGCGTTCTCACCGCTGGTGACGACGCATCGGAGGCGCGTTGGTCCGATGCGGCAGACCTTGCCGCGCTGGAAGCCGCCGGGGAGCTCGTGGAGCTCCTCTACGTCACTCTCCGCGACTGGAATGCGCTCCCGGAGGCCTGACTACAGCGGCAACCAGGTCATCCGCTGCCCGTGCGGCGCGGTCCGAGCCAACGCGTGCGCCTCCGCCTTCCCGTCTTCCCACCGCACCACGCCCAGTGTCGCGAGCCCGTCGGCGCCTGGAAGGTCGTCGCGGCCCGGCAGTACGAGCTCCAGCCCGGCCCCGTAGAACTCCTCCGAAACCCACCACACCGGCCGCGAAGAAGCCAGCTCGGCCAACGCCGAGACGAACGCCGCCCGCTTCTCGGCCGGGAAGTACGCCAGTGTGTGGCTCGTCAGCACCACCAGCGGCCCGTCCAGCGACTCCGCCGCCGGAGCCAGGTCGTCGACCCCGTCCCCGGTGATCAACCGCGGCCGGTGCTTCGACTGCTCGGCCGCCGCGGTGCGCAACAGCCTGATGCGGTCCGGCTGGTCGGCCCAGACGCACGCCTCCAGCCACGCCAGCTCGTCCTCGTCCGACAGGTCCACCGGTGCCCGGTCGAGGCCCGCCCGGTCGAGCAGCGCCAGCTTCTTCGGCAGCTTCGGCACCACCGCACCCGGCGCCAGGTCGAGCGCGCAGTGCAACCCGACCGCCGCCTTGGCCGGCCCCGCCGTCAGCTGGTCGCCGCCGTCGCACTGGTAGCGGTAGCCGAACCGGTCCAGACCCAGCAGCAACCCCGCGCTGCAGCCGACCTCCAGCAGCGAAACCTTCCCGCCCGCTTCGCGGACCGCCCGCGCGACGCCCGGGTACAGCAACGCCGCCCGGCGGACCTCGTTCGTCTGGGTGTAGCGCGCCGAAATCAGGGCCCGGGCCTTCTCGGACCGCTCCAGCAGGAACGACCGGAACAGCGGCCAGGTCTCCGAGTCGACGCCGTCGAAGCCGCCCAGCGACGGGTAGTAGCGCGAAAGCGGGTGGATGGGGTCGGCCTGCACGAGGCGGTGTGCGACCGCCATCAGCAGCGTCGCGCGCACCTCGCCGTCGCGCGCGACCGACAGCAGCCCCGCGACGTCGTCGTCCGCGGCGGCCTGCAGTGCCAGGTGTTCGTACAGCGGCGAGACCCCGCGGGCCTCGACTTCCGCGAACTTGCGGAGTATCCCCTTGATCCTGTCCAGGTCCATCAGAGCCTCATTCGTGCGGCACCGGCCGGCCCGGCTGCTCCCCGCCCCGAGTCTCCCCGTACGAGCGCTTCGGCACCATCACCTTCCGCCGGAAAGTGCACACGATCAGGCCGTCCTGCTTGTAGCCGCGCGTCTCGACGTACACCACGCCGCGGTCGTCCTTGGACTTCGACGGCGTCTTGTCGAGCACCTCGGTCTCGCCGTAGATCGTGTCGCCGTGGAAGGTCGGCTTGACGTGCTTGAGCGATTCGACCTCGAGGTTCGCGATGGCCTTGCCGGAGACGTCGGGCACCGACATCCCGAGCAGCAGCGAGTAGACGTAGTTGCCGACGACGACGTTCTTGCCGAAGTCGGTCGTCTCTTCCGCGTAGTGCGCGTCGAGGTGCAGCGGGTGGTGGTTCATGGTGATCAGGCAGAACAGGTGGTCGTCGTATTCGGTGACCGTTTTGCCCGGCCAGTGCTTGTAGACCGCACCGACCTCGAACTCCTCGTAGTACCGACCGAACTGCACTCGTCTCTCCTAGTCGCGTAACACCGCGTGAGGCTGGTACGACACGCATCCGTAGTGAGGAGTACCCTCAACCATCGGTGTTCGCGCGTCAACGCGAGCCCCACCACTGTCGCACCCGGCCCGAAGGAGGTGAGGAACCCGATGAGTAGTGGCGATAGTCCGCTCCCTAGTAGTCCCAGCGTTCCCACCTCACCGGCCGGCCGGCTCATCTCTCGGTAGGCCTTCTCTCCCCCGGGAACGCTGGTGTGTCGCCGGGCGGACGCATTTCCGCCCCTGGTCCGTCGTCTCGCACGACCACGCACGACACCAGGAGATCCCATGCCTGCCATTCCCTCGCTCGGCGGCCTTCGCGGCCGCGGCAACAAGGGCACCGTGCCGGTCCGCCCGGTTCCGGTGCCGCTGTCCGCGTACGTCGTCGATTGCGCGGTGTACGTCGGCGGTGAGCGCCTGCCCGGCCGCTGGACCCACTCCGAGGCGATCAAGGAGGTCCGGAAGCGGCACGAAGGGTTCGTCTGGATCGGCCTGCACGAGCCGGACGCCCAGCAGATCCAGGGCGTCGCGGACACGTTCGGCCTGCACGAGCTGGCGGTCGAGGACGCACTCGAAGCGCACCAGCGGCCGAAGCTGGAACGCTACGACGACACGCTGTTCCTGGTGGTCAAGACCGTGCGGTACGTCGAGCACGAGTCGCCGACGACGGCGAACGAGATCGTCGAGACCGGCGAGCTGATGGTGTTCCTCGGCCGCGACTTCGTGATCACCGTGCGGCACGGGAACCACTCGGGGCTGGCGCGGCTGCGCCGCGACCTGGACGAGGACCCCGAGCGGCTGCAGCTGGGCCCCTCCGCGGTCGTGCACGCGATCACCGACCACGTCGTCGACCACTACCTCGACGTCACGGGCCGGATCGAGAACGACATCGACGTCATGGAGGCGCAGGTCTTCGCGCCCCGCTCGCAGGTCAGCGCCGAGCAGATCTACCTGATGAAGCGGGAGGTGCTCGAGCTGCGCCGGGCGGTGATGCCGCTGGCCACACCGATCCAGCGCCTGGCCGAGGGCTACACGCGGCTGGTGCCGGACGACGTCCGCTCGTACTTCCGCGACGTCGCCGACCACCTCACGACCGTGTCCGAGCGGGTCGCGGCGTTCGACGAACTGCTGTCCACCCTGGTCGACGCGACCGTCGCGAAGATTTCGCTGCAGCAGAACACCGATATGCGCAAGATCACGTCGTGGGCGGCGATCATCACCGTGCCGACGATGATCGCGGGCATCTACGGGATGAACTTCGACTACCTGCCCGAGCTGCACTGGAAGTTCGGGTACCCGCTGGTCATCACCGTGATCCTGGCGATCTGCCTGTTGCTGTACCGAATATTCCGGAAGAACGGCTGGCTCTAGGTCCCCTTTCTTTCCCACCGGATTCGGAGAATTCGTGATGCCTCGCATGCTGTCCAACTTGAAGTTCTGGGCGCTCGCGCTCAGCCTCGTCTGGATCTTCGTCATCACTTTCGTCATCGTCGCCGACCCGGGGTTCGCGCACGGCATGAAGTGACGTCCCGGCGTCGTACCCTGGGACCATGCCGAAAGCGCTGGTCGTCTCCGACGAGGTCGACGAGCGGTTGTGGACCGACGCGGTCCGCGCCGTCTCCGTCGACCTGGTCATCGGCGCCGGCGACCTGCCCTACGACTACCTGGCGTTCCTGGCGAGCGCGCTCGACGTCCCGTGCGTGTTCGTGCCCGGCAACCACGACCCGGACCTGAGCGGCTACACGCGCTACGGCGGGCTGTCCATGAAGGACGGTTTCCCCACGGTGTGGCCCGGCCCGGCGGGCGGCATCAACGCCGACGGCCGGATCGTCGACGTCGCCGGGCTGCGGTTCGCCGGGCTCGGCGGCTCGATCCGCTACAACGACGGGCCGAACCAGTGGACGCAGCACCAGCAGGCGCGGCGGGCCCGCGGCCTGGTCCGGCGCGCCCGGCTGCGGCGGTGGCGCGACGGGCGCGACGTCGACGTCCTGCTGACGCACTCGCCGCCGCTCGACCTGGGCGACCGCCCGGACCCGCCGCACCGCGGGTTCAAGTGCCTGCACTCCACGATCGAGGCGCTGCGCCCGAAGTGGCTGCTGCACGGGCACATCCACCCGCACGGCGAGCCGGTGCCGGACCGGGTCGCCGGCGCGACCCGGATCCGCAACGTCGTGGGCCACCGGATCATGGAGTTCTCATGAAAGAGACAGGATTCCCCCGCGCCGACGCGGAGAACGACTTCCTCCGCGCGCGCCGGGGCCAGGTGCTCTCGCGGCTTTCGACGTGGCTGCGCCGCGAGCCCGACGACGTCAACATCATGCTGCCGTTCCACGAGGTGGTGGAGGCGCTCGGCTACCTCGGCGAGCACCGGATCGGGCTGCGGGTGATCAAGCTGGAGTCGATCGCCGGCACGGTCGACCGCAGCCGCGACTTCGACCGCCGCTTCCGCCCGACGTCGGCCCGCGTCCGCGAGCGCTGGGAACGCCTGGCCCTGGCCGCCCGCCGCGGCGAGGAGATCCCGCCGATCGAGGTCTACCGCGTCGGCGAACTGCACTTCATCATCGACGGCCACCACCGCGTCTCGGTGGCGATCGCCCAGGGACTGTCCACAATAGAGGCATCGGTGACGGTGGTCCGCACCAAACTGGACCCGAGCGGCATCCGCCACCGGGGCGACCTGATCGTCAAGGACTACCGCCGGCTGTTCCTGGAGCGCGTCCCGCTGACCGGCCACGCGCGCGCGTCGGTGATCGTGTCGGACCCGTGGGACTACGCGAAACTGGGCGAGCACGTGGAAGCCTGGGGTTTCCGGCTGATGCAGGACGAAGGCAAGTTCTGCGACCGGGCGAGCGTGGCGCAGCGCTGGTTCGAGGAGGAGTTCGTTCCGGTGGTGGGCATGCTGCGGCAGGCGGGCCTGATCGGCGACCGGACGGACGCGGAGGCGTACATGTGGGTGGCGGCGGAGCGGTACCGGCTGATCCGCACCCACCGCTGGGACGACGAGGTGATCGAGAAGCTGCGGTCGCGGCGGCACTAGAGCCCGAGCGCGTACCAGGTGCGGCCGGCCTGCAGCCACATCCGGTTGCCCCGGCAGACCCACCGGATCGGGGCGCTGCCGTCCGGGAGGCCGAGCGGAACCGGCGGCCCGGGCACGACCTCGCCACCGGTCAGGCTCGCGGGCTCGAGGTGCCAGGAGTAGCCGGGGTGCTTGCCGGTCACCGACAGGAAGACGGCATCGCCGCCGGACACGGCCACGCCGCGCGGCCGCCGCAACGGCGACCGCCGGACCGAGCGGATGCCCTCGCGGCCGACCTCGACGAGCGGGACCTCGGTGTACGGCACGGCCCAGGTCCGCCGCTCGCCGACGTTGAGCACGTAGCAGTCCATCCAGGAGAGGCGGACCGGGTCGTCGATCGCCCACCACGCCGGTTCACCTCCGGCGGTCCACCGGATCAGGCCCGGGTGATAGCGCTTCGCACCGCCGACGCGAATCGAGGCCTCGTCGAAGTAGCTCGTCCAGATCTCGCCGGCGGATCCGGCGACCAGGGCTTCCACCGCGTCCCCGGCATGGAACGCGGTGACGACCCGGCCGGTGCCATCGAGGATCCGGCCGTTGCGCGGCGGCTCGGCACCCGGCCGGGTCCGGCATCGGGCGTCCACCAAGACGAAGCCGTCGCCCACCGTGTCGATCAGCGGGTACCGGCCCGGGTCGGTGACCCGGCCGCACGACGTACCGTCCACCCGCAGGTCACCTTCGGCGGACAGCGTGATCACCCGGCCAAAAGCGTCCACTGTGGACGCGACGACCGCTCCGTCCGGCAGGGTCCCCCACGGTTCCAGCACGTCACAAACGTATCCCCGGCGTCAACGCCAATCCCCGCACCTGCTCGAGGGTCAGCGTCGGCTCCGGGCGCTGCTTCGGCAGGTGGACGCCCGTCTGCTGCAGCACCCCGCTGTTGTTCGACCAGAACTGCACCTGCGCCTCCGGTCCGCCCAGCGCCACGCGGTGGGTCGTGACGTCGCCGGTGCGCAGTGTCGACAACCACAACAAGCCCTGCGGGGTCGGTTCGGTGCGACAAAGGATCTCCTCCGGATCACCGCACGGCGGGCCGCCCGAGTTGCCGCTGGGCACGATCAGGATGTACACCGACCCGGAACCCCGTGCGTCGGTCACCCGGACCCCCATGTGGAACAACGCGTCCCGGGGCGCGTCCCCGGCCGGGTCGGCGATCAGGTGGAACGGGTCCGCCGGCGGGGTCTCCCCCGGGATCGTCAGCCGGGTGATCTGCGCGTCCGGCGGCAGCAGCGCGCGCACCGCGCGCCCCACCACGCAGCTCAGCCGATCGACCAGGGCCGCGCGCGTGTCCGAAGCCGCCGGGCACGGCGTGTTCGCGACGTCGTCCCGGTGCGGCAGCACCACCACCGCCAGCGCCAGGGCCAGCACGATGACGGCCGAGGCCACCGCCGCCGTGAGCAGGTGCTGCCGGCGGGACCGGCGGGCCGCGGCGAGCACCGCGGCCCCGGACAGGCCGATCGGGGGCTCGTCCTCGGTCACGTACGCCGTCAGCAACGACCGGACCTCTTCCATCACCACTCCTCTCCGGTCTGCGACGGCAGGGCCGCCCGCAACGCTTCGACCCCGCGGGCCGTCTGGGACTTGACCGTTCCTTCCGCGATCCCCAGCAGCGTCGCGACTTCGCTCACCGGAAGGTCTTCGAGGAACCGCAGCACCACCATCGCCCGCTGCCGGGGCGTCAGCCCGGCCAGCGCTCGCTCCACGTCGAGCCGCAACGACGTGTCCCGGCCCGGTGGCGACTCCCCCTCCGGCACCGAAGACGTCACGTACTCGCGTCCGGAAACCCGGCGCCCGGCCAGGAACAGGTTCAGCAGGATGCGGCGCGCGTAGGCGTCGACCGTGTCCGGCCGGACCCGGCGCCAGCGCCGGTACAACTGGACGAACATCGCCTGGACCAAGTCTTCGGCCGCGTGCCAGTCCCCGCAGAGCGCGAACGCCACGCGGCGGAACCGCTGGACGCGCGCGGCGAAGTACTCGCTGAAATCGAGGTCTCTCGCCACCCCACCCCTCCTTCTCCCCCTTACTAGTGCGCGAAGGCCCGGAAAGGTTCAAGCGTCCCCCGTGCGAGCTACGTGCAGGTGTCCCCCCGATGGTGACGATTCCCGGCCGCCGGCTCCCTAGCGTTCAGCACAGCCGCGGGACATCGGCCGCGGATTCGGCGAAGGGGTTCTCATGAGGCTCGTCTGGCAGCTGCTGGCCGTTGCGGCGGTCGCGTTCATCGGCAGTCAAGGTATCGCCGTGGTGGGCGCGAATCCCTGGCTCACCTTGGTCATCGGCGTCCTGACCGCGGTGGCCGGGGTCGCCGTCTACCGGTGGGTGGTGCGGCGGACCGAGCACCGGCCGGTCACCGAGCTCGCTCGGCCGGGTGCCGGGCTCGCGGCCGGTCGCGGGGTGCTGATCGGGATCGCGCTCTTCGGAGCGGTCATCGCGAACATCGCCCTCCTCGGTGACTACGAGGTCCGCGGCTGGGGCACCGTGGCGGGCGCGGCGGGCCTCGTCGGCTTCATGGCCGCCGCCGCGGTGACGGAGGAGCTGCTGTTCCGCGGCGTCCTGTTCCGGATCGTCGAGGAACGCACCGGCACCGGGATCGCCCTGGTGCTGACCGGGGTGCTGTTCGGGCTTTCGCACCTGTTCAACCCCGACGCGACCCTGTGGGGGGCCATCGCCATCGCGATCGAGGCCGGTGGCCTGCTGACCGCCGCGTACGTCGCGACGCGCAAGCTGTGGCTGCCGATCGGCCTGCACTTCGGCTGGAACTTCGCCGGGGCCGGGATCTTCGGCACCGTGGTCTCCGGCAACGGCACCCCGCAGGGACTGCTGGACGCCGTGACGTCCGGGCCGTCGATCGTCACCGGCGGCGCCTTCGGTCCGGAAGGAAGCCTGTACTCGGTGCTGTTCTGCGTCCTGGCGACGACCGCGTTCCTGTGGCTGGCCCGCCGGCGCGGCCACCTGATCCCGCGCCCCAAGCGCGCCGAGCGGGTCGACACCGTCACTACACTCGCCCCGTGATCGATCACCGGCGGCTCCTGGCGCGCTGGCGCCGGGTGGACCCCGTGCTCCGCGATCTCCTGCTCGGCTTGCTGTTCCTGGCATCGGCGTTCGTGCCCGCGCTGCGGAACCACGGGACGGAGCTCGGCGGCCTGCCGACACGCCCCTTCGATGCACCGGCCATCGGGGTGCTCCTCCTCGAAACCCTCCCGCTCGCCGTGCGCAGGCGGTGGCCGGTGCTGTGCCTCGCCCTGGTCTCGCTCGGCTTCGCCCTCGACCAGCTCCGCGGCTACCACTCGGCCGCGGGCACCGCGCTGGCCGTGGCCCTGGTGAGCGCGGGCGCCTACCTGGACCGGCGCCGGCGCACCACCGCGCTGCTGTTTTCCGCGGCGTACGTGCTGCTTGCGGTCGTTCTCTTCCGGTTCGGGTCCGAGCCGGTGGTGGAGTTCGGCACGTTCTACCTCCTGCTGGTGTTCGCGTGGGGCATCGGCGCGTGGCTGCGTTCCACCCGGGTGGCGGAAGCGGATCGCCGCCGTCGCGTCGCCGAGGACGCGCTCGCCGCGGAACGCACCCGCATCGCCCGTGAGCTCCACGACGTCGTCACCCACCACGTGACGGCGATGGTCGTGCAGGCCGAGGCAGCCCGGTACCTGACCGCCGCACCGGACCGGCTCGACGGGACGCTGACCGCGATCACCGACACCGGCCGGCGGGCCATCACCGACCTGCGGCACCTGCTCGACCTGCTCAACCCCGACCACGGGCCGGAGACCAGGACACCGTCCCCCGGCGGGCTCCTCGCGCTCGTCGAGCACGCCCGTCAGGCCGGGCAGCCGGTGGAGTTCACCGAGGAGGGCACGCCCGCGGAGTCCGCCGGCAGCGCCGACCTGGTGGCCTACCGGGTCGTGCAGGAAGCACTGACGAACGCCCTCAAGCACGCCCGTGGCAGCCGCACCTCGGTGGAGGTGCACCACGGCGAGCGCGAAATCGCCGTGGCGGTCAGCACGGCCGGTTCCGGGAGCACATCGCCCGGCGGGAGTGGCCGCGGTCTCGCCGGGCTCCGGGAACGAGTCGGCGTCCTGGGCGGCGATTTCAGCGCGGGCCGCGACGGCGCCGGGTTCACCGTGTGCGCCCGGATCCCCACCGGGAACCCGTCGTGAGCGCGCCGATCCGGGTCCTGGTCTGCGACGACCAGATGCTGATCCGCACCGGGCTGGTGACCATCATCGGCGCCCAGCCCGGTTTCGAGGTGGTCGGCGAGTGCGGGGACGGGCGGGCCGCGGTCGACCTCGCCGGCCGGCTGCACCCGGACGTCGTCGTGATGGACGTGCGCATGCCGGTGCTCGACGGCATCGAGGCCACCCGCCTGCTGGCCGGGGCCGGGGTGCCGCACCCGGTCAAGGTGCTCGTGCTGACGACGTTCAACCTCGACGAGTACGTCTACGAAGCGCTGCGCGCGGGCGCGAGCGGGTTCCTGCTCAAGGACGCGCCGCCGGACCGGCTGCTGCACGGGATCCGGACCGTGGCCACCGGCGCGGCGCTGCTGGACCCGGACGTGACGCGCCGCCTCGTCGGCCGGCACGCCGCCCGGATCCGGCCCGTCCCGGGCGCCGCACCGGAGGTCCCGCTGACCCCCCGTGAGCTGGAGGTCCTGCGGCTGCTCGCCGACGGCCTCTCCAACAGCGAAATCGCCGAACGGCTCGTGATCAGCCAGGAAACCGTCAAGACGTTCGTGTCGCGCATCCTCACCAAGCTGGACCTGCGCGACCGCGTCCAGGCCGTCGTCTACGCCTACCGGCACGGCTTGGTGACGTGAACGGGCCTCCCCGGCAGGAGGCCCGTTCACGCGACCGGAACTACATGTGCACGGCGCCGGGCGCCGCCTCGCCCTTCGGAACGCCCGGGCGCAGCAGCAGGCCGCTGAGCACCGCGCCCGCCACGTAGATCACCGCGGCCCAGGTGAACGCCGTCGTGTAGCTCTCGATCGACGCCTCGGCCGCCAGCTGCGGCGTCGGGGTCTTGCCCGCGATGTAGGCCGCTGCCGCGTTGCCGGCCAGCGTGCTCAGCAGCGCCGTGCCGATCGAACCGCCGACCTGCTGCATCGTGTTGACCGCGGCCGACGCGACGCCCGCGTCGTGGGCCTCGACGCCGAACGTCGCGACGCTCATCGCCGGCGCCATCGCCAGCCCGATGCCCAGGCCCATCACCAGCAGCGGGCCGAGGACGCCGGAGGCGTACGTGCTGTCCAGGCCGATGCCGCTCAGCCAGAACAGGCCCGCGGCGGCGACCGCCATGCCGGTCGGCACCAGCGGCCTCGGGCCGAACCGCGGCAGCAGCACGGCCGTCGCCGTCGTGGCCGACAGCATCAGCGTCGCCACCATCGGCAGGAAGCCGAGGCCGCTCTGGATCGGCGTGAACTGCAGGTTCTGCTGCACGTAGAACGTCAGGAACAGGAAGATCGCGAACATCCCGATGGCGAGCAGGAACATCGCCAGGTACGAACCGCCGCGGTCCCGGTCGAGCAGCACGCGCAGCGGCAGCAGCGGGTGTTCGACGCGCTGCTGCAGCCAGACGAACACGCCCAGCAGCACCACACCCGCGGCCAGGAAGCCCCAGACCGACACCGAAGACCACGAGTCCGACTCGGCGTTGGCGAAGCCGTAGACCAGGGCGAACAGGCCGGCCGACGCCGTCAGCGTGCCCGGCAGGTCGAGCTTCGGCCGCGGGCCGGCGTCCTTCTGGTTGCGCAGCAGCACCGAGCTGCCGGCGAACGCGATGACGGCGAAGATGATGTTGACGAACATGCACCAGCGCCAGTCGAGGTACTCGGTGAGCACGCCGCCGAGCAGCAGCCCGACCGCCGCGCCGCCACCGCCGATGGCACCGAACACGCCGAACGCGCGGCCGCGCTCCTTCGGGTCGGTGAACGTCGTGGTCAGCAGCGAAAGCGTGGCGGGCGCGAGCAGCGCGCCGAACACGCCCTGTGCCGCCCGGGCGACCAGCAGCATCTCGATGTTGGTCGCGAAGCCCCCGAGCGCGGACACCGCGGCGAAGCCGGCCAGGCCGACGAGCAGCGCGTTCTTGCGGCCGAAGAGGTCCGCGATCCGCCCGCCGAGCAGCAGCAGGCTGCCGAACGCGAGCGCGTACGCCGTGACGACCCACTGCCGGGCGTCATTGGAAAAGCCCAGGTCGAGCTGGGCCGAGGGCAGCGCGATGTTCACGACGGTCGCGTCCAGCACGACCATCAGCTGCGCGATGCCGATCATCACCAGGATCAGCCAGCGTCTGGCGTGGTGGGGGTTTGCGCCGGCGCGCGCGTCCCCCGGCGGCGCGACGGCGAGTGTGGACTCGGGCATGGAGTGTCCTCACAGAAAGTGATCAAAAGACTATGTGGAGTAGATATCTCCCCTTACGCGTCCCAAGGTACACAAGAAGCGGAGAGGCCGCCTCTACTTCAAGAGCTAGACTGGACGGCATGGCACGGGACGCTGGTCCCGCCGCACCGGCGCGGCCGCTGCGGCGTGACGCTGAACTCAACCGCCGTCGCATCCTCGCGTCGGCCCGCGAAGTGTTCGGCCGGCGCGGGCTCGAAGCCACGCTGGACGACATCGCCCACCACGCCGGCCTCGGCGTCGGCACGGTCTACCGCCGCTTCCCCAGCAAGGAACACCTGGTCGAAGCGATGTTCGCCGAGCGGATGGCGGAAATCGGCGACCTCGCCGTGGAAGCGCTGAAGGCCGATGACGCGTGGCAGGCGTTCGTCGACTTCACGTGGAAGGCGGCCGAGCTGCACTCCGCCGACCGCGGGCTGCGCGAAATCATGCTGTCCAACAAGTTCGGCCACGAGCACGTCGCCGAAAAGAAAGCCCGCATGGTGCCGTTGATCACACAGCTCATCGAGCGCGCCCAGGCGGCCGGCGGGTTGCGGCCGGACTTCGCCCCTTCGGACATGGCGATCGTGCACATGATGATCGGCTCGGTGGTGGAGTTCACGTGCGCGGTGGACCCGGGCCTCTGGCGGCGGTCCCTCGCCATGCTGCTCGACGGGCTCCGCGCCGAGCCCGGCACGCCGTCGGCGCTGCCCCACCCGCCGCTCGACGAGCAGGAGATCGAGGAAGCGATGTCCTGCTGGCGCCCCTGACTCAGGCGCAGTTCGCCAGGGCCCGGGCGACGTCCCGGCGGAACGCCCGCTCCCGGCGAATGTCGCCGCTCAGGATCTGCCGCTCTTCCACGGCCAGGATCCGGCGCAGCACCGGAGCCGCTTCCGCGGGCAACGGCCCCAGCTCCGCCAGCCCGCGCACCGCCGCTTCCTCGGCATCGTAGGCCTGCTTCGGCTTCATTTCGGCGAGTACGCCGAGCAGCACCGGCACCGCTTCTCCGGCGTCGCCGGTGAGGCGGGCCAGCGCGCGAGCGACCGCCACCTCTCCCTCCGGCCAGGAGCGATCGAACGCCCGCAGGGCCGGGACGTGGTGCGCCGCGGCCGAGCCCAGCGCCGCGAGCCGCTCGACCGCGGCCCGTTCACCTCGGGCGAGCCCTTCGGCCAGGAGTTCGTCGGCGGCCGCCTGGTCACCGCCCAGGACGGCGAGGGCGGTCGCGGCGGCGCCGCGGGCGGCCCACGGCAGCGGCGTGCGGTGGGTGGCCTCGGCGAGCGCGGCCAGCACCTGCTCGTCGGCCACGCCCAGTACCGCGAGGCAATCGGCGCTCCACTCCACGACCCGCGGATCATCGGAGCCGAGCTTCGGCGTCAGGTCCTGCGCCGCCGGGGCGGCCGCCGGACCCCAGTCGGTCAGCAGACGCGTCACCTGCAGAACGACCGCCGAACCGCCCTGCCGCAGGAGGTCACCGACCCAGGGCAGCACCTCGTCGGCGAATTCCGGTGCGTGCCCGAACAGCTCGCGCAGGTTCGGCACGTCGCCCTGCGGTGTCGGGAACCATCCCGAGCCGATGAGGGGCCGTTCGGCCCGCATCCGTTCGGTGCACAGGGCCAGCAGCGGCGCCACCGCTCGGCGATCCCGCAGTTTCAGCAACGCCCACAACGCCATGTCGCGTACTTCGGCGACGATGAGAGTCCCGATCTTTTCCGCCGGGGCCGCATCGTCGATCAGCGCGAACAGCCGATCGGCGTACCCGGCCGCAGCCGGTGCGAGATCCGCGAGCCGGGCAGCGGCCACGCCCCGCTCGGACGTCTCCAGCAACCGGCCGAACACCGGAACGAGCGCTTCGGCCATCGGCGGCCGGTCGCCGGCGAGCTCGCCGGCGACGTACAGCACCGCGGTGCTGAACGCCGGGTTCGCCGTCAGCGCGAGCAGCACCTCCGTCTGCTGCTCCGGGGCCAGGGGTTCGACCGCCCACCGCAGGAGGTCCGACGAGCTGTCGATGCCGTGCAGGCCTTCGTAGGGGGTCGGATCGCCGCACAACGCGTCGACGAGCCGGTCCGCCGGGACTTCGCCGGTGATCCGGGCGATCGACACCCACGCCGCGACGGCGAGCGCGGCCTCGTTCGCCTGCCCGGCCAGCCACGGCAGCACGCTTTCGCCGCCCAGCTCCCCGATCGCGACCACGAGCCCGGCGCGTACGGCTTCGGCCTCTTCCCGGCCGAAGCGGTCGAACAGGGCGTCCAGCACCGTCCCGGGCTCCGGCGCCTCCGCCAGTGCGAGGGCAGCGGCTCGCCGGACCGCGTCGGCCGGGTCGTCCAGCAGGGTGATCAGCCGCGGGACGGCGTCCGCCCAGACCGCGGGCCAGCGCTCGTCGACCGTCGCCGCACGGGCGGCGCGCGCCACCATCTCGACGATGTAGAGCACCCGGAAGCGTTCCGGGGCTTGCCGATCCTCGACGTACCGCAGCACTTCGGGCGCGGCGTCGGAAGCCGACGGCAGCCACTGCCCCGGCTCCATCTGCAGCGCGCCGGCCAGCTCCAGGAAGCCCATGAGCGGTTCGCCTTCGACCAGCTCGCGGAACGCGACGTCCCAGGACTTCCGCTCTTCCCCCCACTGCACCACCACCGCAGCCTAACGAGCTTTCGCTTTCCCGCCCACGGCTTACTCGGACGGGATGACCGCCCACATGATCAGGTAGGCCACGAACTGCGGCCCGGGCAGCAGGCAGGACAGCACGGCCAGCAGCCGCACGGTGCCGGGCTTCATGCCGTACCGCTGCGCCAGGCCCGCGCAGACGCCGCCGATCATGCGGCCGTGGCGGGGGCGGGACAGCCTGCGGGTGACCGGTGCGCTCATCGTCGTTTCCCTTTCCTCGAAGTTCGATACCTCCACTCCACCACCGGAGTACCCGCTTCCGCATCGCTCGCGGGATGGATCGCTCCCTTAGGGGACGGCAAAAGCGAAAATCGTTCAGGACGTCGGGGAAACCCGCACACACGCTCCGAAATCCGCCTGAACAGCCGGTTCGCCCGGGGCAATCCGGAGAATATTGAGAGATGTCCCCGTCAGGGCTGGTTTTTCCGCGCGATGTGGTGATACTTGCACCCCGTGTACCCGCGTCCGAAAAGCTTGGCCGTCGCGATGCTCTGCGCCCTCCTCGCCGGTGGGTGCGCCACCACCCAGGCCGCGCCCGAGCGGGATTCCGGGCCCACCCCGCTGACCGCCGCCGGCGCGCTCGGCGACTTCGGGGACGTCGACTACTGCAGCCTGCTGAACGTGCCCGAAGTGGCGCCCGGCGCGGTCGCCGTCCCGACGTTCGAGAGCTGCCACGCCACCGCCGGCCCGCGCACGATCCTCGTCGGGCCACTGGCCTTCGACTCCGACCCGAACATCAAGCCCTACGACTACCCCGGGCCGGTGCCCGAGGGCGTCGCGGTCCAGCAGTCGATGTTCAACGACCGCAGCGCCTGCACCCGCGCGATCACCTTCGCCGACGGCAACCGGCTCGACCTCTCGGTCACCGACGACGCGGGCGACCAGGCCGCCCGCTGCGAGGTGGCGGACGCCGCCGTCGGTTCGGCGCTGGCCGCGATCACCGCGCACAAGGTCGGCCGGCTGACGTTCCCGGACCGCTCATGGGGCCGGGTGGCGCCCTGCGCCCTGCTGGACAACCCCGACCTCGACGCGGCCGCCGGCCCCGGCAGCCAGCCGGCGACCGGGCTGTCCGGGCACAGCTGCATCCGCGGCAAGGTGAGCCTGAAGCTGACGGTGGAGACGGCGGCGCCGGACGGTCCGTCCGAGCAGCTCGGCGGCCGCGACGCCCATATCCGCGCGGCTGACGCGTTCTGCCTGGTCGACACCACCCAGCCGGCCCCGGGTCTGCCGGGGCACCGCGAGCTGGCGGAGATCAGCGTGGTCGAAACGGCCGGCACGGCGGGCGACGGCACGTGCGCACTGGCCCGGAGCGCGGCGGCGGTGATCCTCCCCCGCCTCCCCACCCCCGGACAGCCGTGAAGGCCACCCCGGTTTCCCGGGATGGCCTCCACGAACTCCGGGCTCAGTCCTCGTAGGTGAGGTTCTTGCCGTTCGACGGGTCGAACAGCTTGATCTTGTCCGCGTCGTACCAGACCTCGAGGTCGGCGTTCTCCGCCGCCGACGACTCCGCCGAAAGGCGCGCCACGACCTGGGACTCCCCGCCCGGCACGTCCGCGGACCCGCTGTCCGCGGCCAGTTCGGCCAGCTCCGCGGCGGTGGCGGCTTCGCCCTCCAGCGTGAAGTGGGCGAACTTCTCCGAGCCCATCGACTCGAGCACGTCGATGTGCGCGGTGAACGTGCCGCCGCCCGTCTTCTGCCCGGCCTCGACCAGCGCCGCGTCCGCGAAGTGCTCCGGCCGGATGCCGACGATGACGTCGCGGGGCGCGTTCGCCCGCTCCACCAGCTGCCGGACGCGGTCGGTCAGCGGCGTGGTGCCCAGCGCGCTGCGCAGCTCGTTGTTCTCCAGCGTCGCCGGGACGAAGTTCATCGACGGCGAGCCGATGAACCCGGCCACGAACAGGTTCGCCGGGTTGTCGTAGAGGAACTGCGGCGAGCCGATCTGCTGCACGTACCCGGCCCGCAGCACCACAACCCGGTCGCCCAGGGTCATGGCCTCGGTCTGGTCGTGCGTCACGTACAGCGTCGTCGTGCCGAGCTGCTTCTGGATCTTCGACACCGACGTGCGCATCTGGCCGCGGAGCTTGGCATCCAGGTTGGACAGCGGCTCGTCCATCAGGAACGCCTTCGGGTTGCGGACGATCGCCCGGCCCATCGCGACGCGCTGGCGCTGGCCACCGGAGAGGTTGGCCGGCTTGCGGTCCAGGTGCGCGGTCAGGTCGAGGATCGTCGCCGCTTCCTCCACCTTCGCCCGCACGGTCTTGTCGTCGACCTTGGCCAGCCGCAGCGGGAAGGCCATGTTCTCCCGGACGCTCATGTGCGGGTAGAGCGCGTAGGACTGGAACACCATCGCGATGTCCCGGTCCTTCGGGGCCTTCTCGTTGACGCGCTGCCCGTCGATGCGCAGCTCGCCGGAGGTGATGTCCTCCAGCCCGGCCACCATGTTCAGCATGGTCGACTTCCCGCAGCCGGACGGGCCGACCAGGACGAGGAACTCGCCGTCCCCGATGGTCATGTCCACTTCGGACACCGCGAGCGCGCCGTCGGGGTACTTCTTCGACACCTTGTCGAGCACGATCTCTGCCATAGCGCTACCCCTTCACCGCACCGGAGGTCAGCCCCGCCACGATGCGACGCTGGAAGAACAACACGAACACAATGATCGGGATGGTGATGACGACCGCGGCCGCGCTCACCTGCCCGGTCGGGTCCTCGAACTGCGAGGCCCCGGTGAAGAACGACAGCGCCGCCGGCACCGTGCGCGACGCCGTGGTCGACGTCAGCGAGATGGCGAACAGGAAGTCGTTCCAGCAGAAGATGAACACCAGGATCGCCGTGGTGAACACGCCCGGCGCGGCCAGTGGCGCGATCACCCGGCGGAACGCCTGTGCCGGCGTCGCGCCATCCATCTTCGCCGCCTTTTCCAGTTCCCACGGGATCTCCCGGAAGAACGCGGACAGCGTGTAGATCGACAGCGGCAGCGCGAACGTGATGTAGGGCAGGATCAGCCCCGGCCACGTGTCGAACAGCCCGATGTTCCGCTCGATGTTGAACAACGGCGTCACCAGCGACACCTGCGGGAACATCGCGATCAGCAGCGACAGCCCGACGAGCAGCTGCTTGCCGGGGAAGTCGAGCCGGGCGACCGCGTACGCGGCCATCGTGCCCAGCACCACGGCGATCAGCGTCGAGATGATCGCGATGCCGATCGAGTTGACCAGCGCCAGCAGGAACTCCGACGTCTGGAAGATGTCCGCGTAGTTCTGCCAGGTCCACGCCTGCGGGATGAAGCTCCCGTCGGTCAGCGTGTCCTTGGTCTTGAACGACAGCGAAACCACCCAGAGCACCGGCACCAGCGCGAACACCAGCACGAGGATGTCGACGAGGCCCCACCTGACCTTGCGGCCCGTCGTGACGGTTCCCATCGCCATCAGCGCTTACCCCCGTTGTCGGATCCGGGTGCGGCGGTGCCGAACACCTTGATGAAGAGGAAGGCGATGATCGCCACCGTGATGAAGATCAGCACCGCCATCGTCGACCCGATGCCGAGGTTGAGCCCCTTCACCAGGTTGTCGTAGGTCTGCATGGACACCGATCCGGTGTCCTGCGCGCCGTTGGTGAGCACGTAGATGTTGTCGAAGATGCGGAACGCGTCGAGCGTGCGGAACAGCAGCGCCACCAGGATGGCCGGCTTCATCACCGGCAGCATCACCTTCGTGAACCGCTGCCACGCGGTCGCGCCGTCCATCGCCGCCGCCTTGAGCAGGTCGTCCGGCACCAGCGCCAGGCCGGCCATCAGCAGCAGCGCCATGAACGGCGTGGTCTTCCACACCTCGGCGCCGATGATGATGAACAGCGACGGCCACTGTTCGGTCAGCGGCGCCGCGTCGGACGCCAGCATGTTCGCCAGGTACCCGGTCTTCGGCGTCCACGCGTAGTACCACGAGAACGCCGCGACGACCGTGACGATGCCGTACGGGATCAGCGCGACGGTGCGGACCAGGCCGCGGCCGACGAGCGTCCGGTGCATGATCAGCGCCAGCGCCATGCCGAGCACGAACTCGATCGCCACCGACACCACGGTGAGGAACATCGTGGTGCCGAACGCCGTCCACCAGTACGAGCTGGACAGCACGGCGGCGTAGTTGTCGAAGCCGATGAACTGCTGCTGCGCCGGGAACCGCAGGTCGTACCGCTGCAGCGACAGCCAGACCGAGTAGAGGATCGGGTAGCCGGTGACCGCGATCATCACGACGAACGCGGGTGCGCACAGCCACAGCCCGAGCCGCCGCTCGGCCTTCTTCCCTTCGGAGAGGGCGGGTTTGCCCTTCTTGCCGGCGGTCGCCTCCCCGGCGACCGTGGCCCCGGCGGTGCCGGCCGGGGTCGAGTCCTGGACGGTCACGGGATCACTCCCTTCGACTGGAGCGCGTCACCGAGCTCCTCGCGCAGTTTGTCCGCGGTGGCCTTCGGATCGATTTCGGACGGCGGCGACAGGACCTTCGACATCACCGTCGACATGTTCTGGTACGCCGGGGTCAGCGGCCGCACCGCGGCGGTCTTGAGCGCGGCGAGGATCGCTTCGCGCATCGGGTACTGGCTCGCCATGTTCGGGTTGTCGGCCGACGCCGGCTTCCCCGGATCGAGCGGAACGTCGTTGTGGTACACCGATTCGATGCTCGGCGGCACACCGTCGTTGATCGCGGAGATCTTCTGGCTTTCCGGGCTGCGCAGGCACAGCGCCGCCTCGAACGCCTCCGGCTTGTGCTGCGAGTAGGTGCTCACCGCCAGGTCGAACCCGCCGATCGTGGTCCGGGCGGGCACGCCGGGCGCGGCCGCCGGGTAGACCGCCCACTTGAAGTGCGGGAGGTCCGCCTTCTTGTCCTTGGCGTAGGCGGCGTAGACGTACGGCCAGTTGAGCTGGAACGCGGCCTGGCCGCGCTGGAACGCCTGCCGGATGTCGTCTTCCTTCATGTTGCTCAGCGACGGGTCGGTGAGCCCCGAGGTCGACACCTTCTTGAGCAGTTCCAGCGCCTTCACGGCGCCTTCGTCCATCACCACGGACTTGCCGTCGTCGGACAGGATGTGCCCGCCCATCGACGCGACCAGCGTGTTGTAGAAGACGACCAGGCCTTCGTACTGCGCACCGGTGAACACGATTTCGTAGGGCTTGCCCTGCCCCTTGAGCTCCTGGGACTTCTGCATCATTTCGTCCCAGGTCGCCGGCGGCTTCGGCGTCACCCGGTCGTCGTACCAGAGCAGCTGCACGTTGGTGTTCTTCGTGGCCGCGTACAGCTTCCCGTTGTGGGTCGCGGTGTCGAGCGGCCCCGGCAGCACGCCTTGGGACGCCTCCGCCTTGTTCGCGCCGGTCCATTCCTCGGCCCAGCCGGCTTCGGCGAACTCCGAAACCCAGGTGACGTCGAGCCCCAGGATGTCCATGGCGGTGTCGCCCGCGGCCAGCCGGCGCGCCATCTGCAGCCGCTGGTCGTCCGACCCGCGCTGCAGCTTGTTGTAGATGATTTCGTACTTCCCGGCCGCCTTCACGTTGCAGGCGTCGACAACTTTCTGGAAGTTGTCCTCGGGCGACATGTAGATGTTGATCTTCATCCCGGAACTCGTCCCGCACCCGGCCAGCATGCCGGTCACCAATGCCCCTGCCCCCAGCAGGATGGCGGTGCGGCCGGGCGAACGTCCTCGTTTGCCCGCGCCGATCCTCTTCCCCATAAGGCCTCCTCACCCGCGTGCACGCCGGTTACCGCGGCACCCGGTGGGCACCGCGACGCGATGAGGCGAAACCGCGCCAGCACCCCGACGTGCTAGTGCTCGGGCCGCCGCGCTGGTGGGGCGAGGCCGCCCGACTGGTGTCGGCCAACTTATGCCGGGCGATCACACCCCGCAAGCAGTATCGGTAACGATTCAGCGCACCGCGCGTCGAATCGTGATTTTTCCCTGGTAGGGGTCGGGTTTCTCAGGGGTTCGCGGACGGCGGTTTGAGCGCCAGCTTGGCCAGCAGTTCCCGGCCCTGTTCGGCCGAGCGCGGCTGGCACAGGACGTCGTAGCGGCCGGCGACGAGCTGGCTCGCCGAGGAGAAGTCCCGGCGGCGGCCCCGCGACGTGCTGTACCCGATCGCGGCGAACATCAGCCCGGACAGCACGCCGAGCACCAGCCCGGTGAGCACCTGCAGCACGAACCCCTGGTTGACGAACAACCCGAGCAGCAGCCCCGCGAACAGGCCGAACCAGGCCCCGGACACCGCGCCGGTGCCGAGCACGCGGCCCCAGCTGAGCTTGCCGATCACGCGCTCGACGAGCATCAGGTCGACCCCGACGATCGTGACGTCGCCGACGGCGAACTCGCTGTCGGCGAGGAAATCGACCGCCTTCTGCGCCTCGCCGTAAGTCGCGTACGACCCGATCGGCCAGCCGGTCGGCGGGGTCGGCAGCCGCGGCAGGCCACCAGGCGCCCGCCCCCCGCCAAAGGGACTACTCACCATCATCACCTGCGCACTCGTGGGTCCGGGCGTCCATCTTGTCAAGAACACCCGGACCGTGCGAGCCGCTTACCCCGAAAGGCCGGGCGGTCGTTTGTCGACAGAGCGACAAACGTCGTTCAGGACCGCGATTTGTACTCCCGCAGCAGTCCCCGGCTGATGATGGTCTTCTGGATCTCGCTGGTGCCTTCGCCGATCAGCAGGAACGGCGCCTCACGCATCAGCCGCTCGATCTCGTACTCCTTCGAATACCCGTAACCGCCGTGGATGCGGAACGCGTCCTGCGTGACCTCCGCGCAGTACTCCGACGCGATCAGCTTCGCCATCCCGGCCTCGACGTCGTTGCGCGCGCCGGAGTCCTTGAGGCGGGCCGCGTTCACCATCATCAGGTGCGCCGCCTCGACCTTGGTCGCCATCTCGGCCAGCTTGAACGCGACGGCCTGGTGCTCGGCGATCGCCTTGCCGAACGTCTTGCGCTGCTGGGCGTACTCCACCGCGAGCTCGAACGCCCGGATCGCGATGCCGCAGGCGCGCGCCGCGACGTTGACGCGGCCGACCTCGACACCGTCCATCATGTACGCGAAGCCCTTGCCCGGCGCCTCGCCGAGCACCATGTCGGCGCCGATCTTGTAGCCGTCGAAGACCGCTTCGGTCGTGTCGACGCCCTTGTAGCCCATCTTGTCGATCTTGCCGGGGATGGTCAGACCGGGCGCCACCTCGCCGAAGCCCTCCGGCTTCTCGACCAGGAACGTGGTCAGGTTCTGGTGGGGCTTCTCGGCGCCTTCGTCGGTCTTCACCAGCAGCGCGATGAGGTTCGACGAGCCGCCGTTCGTCAGCCACATCTTCGAGCCGTCGATGACGTAGCCGTCATCGGTCTTCTTGGCCTTCGTCTTGATCGCGGCGACGTCCGAGCCGAGATCGGGCTCCGACATCGAGAACGAGCCGCGGACCTCGCCGGTCGCCATCCGCGGCAGGAAGTGCTGCTTCTGCGCCTCGGTGCCGTGGCGGGAGATCATGTGCGCCACGATGAAGTGGGTGTTGATCACGCCGGACACGCTCATCCAGCCCCGCGCGATCTCCTCGACGACCAGCGCGTAGGTCAGCAGCGACTCGCCGAGCCCGCCGTAGGACTCCGGGATGGTGATCCCGAACAGGCCCATCTCCTTCATGCCCGCGACGATGTCGGCGGGGTAGGTGTCGGCGTGCTCGAGCTCCTGCGCGTGCGGGATGACCTCCTTGTCCACGAACTGGCGGACGGTCGCGAGGATCTCCGACTGCACGTCGGTCAGGCCGGCGGTCTGGGCGAGACGGGCCATCACGGCTCCCTTTCCGGAGTAGGACGCCGCTCCCGGCGCTGGGTTACCGGTGAGTATGACCGGAAAGCCGTCACCCTGCTATGAGGGCGCTCACGCTCAGCGGGTCCGGCCCCGTAAAGTGCGGCGGGGAGGGGAGAGATCATGACTTACCCGCAGGACCCGAACAACCCGTACGGCCAGCAGTACCCGCCCTCGGGCGGCTACCAGCAGCCCGGTTACGGCCAGCAGTACCCGAGCGGCGGCTACCCGCCGCAGTACCAGGGCTACCCCGGGACGCCAGGTCCGCCGCGAGAAGGTTCGGGCCTCGCGGTCGGCGCGCTGGTCTGCTCGATCCTCGGCATCTTCCTGTGCGTGCTGGTGACCGTCGCGGGCATCATCATGGGCCACATCGCCTACGGCAAGGCCAAACGCGGCGAGGCCGAGGGACAGGGCGTCGCGATGGCGGCGATCGTCATCGGGTACGTCGGGATCGCCCTGGGCATCGGCCTCACCATCCTGTTCATCTCGATCGCCGCCGCCAACGGCGCCTTCCACTGAGCGCCGGCTCGCACCGAGGGGACCCGTCATGACCGACCCGTCCGGGGACAAGGACCGCCCGGTCGCCGACCCGACCGTGGCGTACGACCCGCCGCCGGCCGCGGACCAGGCACCGTACGAGCCGGAGAACTACGACCCGCCCTCCCCCGACGCCACGATCGCCGCGGCGGTGCCGGCGGACACCGCGGACACGACGGTCGCCGAGACCCCGGCCACCGAGGCTCCGGCGACCGAGACCCCGGCCGCCGGGACGCCGGTGGCGGCCGAGGCAACCGTCGCCCCGGAGCAGCCCGGTCCGCTGCCGCCCGGCGCGTACGAGACCCCGGCCGCCTACATCCCCGGCACGCCGTTCGCCGCCCCCGGCGAGCCGCAGCCGGTGTACCAGCCCACGTTCCAGCAGACCCACCAGCAGCCCTACCCGCCGGCGTACGGGCGCCCCTACGCCGCGCCGGCGCCGTTCGGGCAGCCGTACCCGGGACAGCCGCGCGCGCAGGACAACGCGCTGGCGATCGGTGCCCTCGTGTGCTCGATCCTCGGCTTCTGCTCCGGCATCACCGCCCTCGCCGGGCTCATCATGGGCCACATCGCGCTGAGCAAGACCAACCGCGGCGAAGCGGGCGGCCGCGGGCTGGCCACGGCCGCCGTGATCGTCGGCTACGTCGTGATCGCGCTCTGGGTCGGCTTCATCACCACCCTGATCATCCTCGGCTCGAACGGCTACCTGAGCAGCTAGTCCGCCGACGGCAGCACCGCGTCGCCGGGGCTGCGCGGCGACGGCGCCGGGTGGCCGTTCACCTCCGGCTTCGCTTCGGCCGGTTCCGGCTCGGCCTCGGGTTTCGGCGCCGGGACGGCCGGTTTCGGCGTCTGCGCGTCGAGGAACCGCAGCAGCTCCACCGGGAACGGCAGCACGAGCGTCGAGTTCTTCTCCGACGACACCTGCACCACCGTCTCGAGCAGCCGCAGCTGCAGCGCCGCGGGCGTGTCGGCCATCTGCGCGGCCGCCTGCGACAGCTTGTACGACGCCTGCAGCTCGCCGTCGGCGGAGATGACGCGCGCGCGCCGCTCCCGCTCCGCTTCGGCCTGGCGCGACATCGAGCGCTTCATCGCCTCCGGGAGCGCGACGTCCTTGATCTCGACGCGGTCGATGTGGATGCCCCAGTCCAGCGCCGGGCTGTCGATCATCAGCTCCAGGCCCTCGTTGAGGCGCTCGCGGTTGGACAGCAGGTCGTCGAGCTCGCTCTTGCCGATGATCGAGCGCAGCGACGTCTGCGCGACCTGGCCGACCGCCGACCGGTAGTCCTGCACGTTGACCGCCGCGACGACCGGGTCGATGACCTTGAAGTAGACGACGGCGTCGACGCGGACCGTGACGTTGTCGCGGGTGATGCCGTCCTGGGCGGGGATCGGCATGGTCACGATCTGCATGTTGACCTTCTGGAGCCGGTCCGCGAAGGGCACCAGCACCTTGAGGCCGGGTTCCGCGACCCGCGACCGCACCCGGCCGAACCGGAAGACCAGACCGCGTTCGTACTGCTTCACGACGCGCACGCTCGACGCGAGCCAGACTCCGCCCGCGAGGACGACGGCGCTGAGGATCTCCACCAGCATGACTGCTCCCGGGGTTGCGTTTTCCCCTTGAAAACCCAGCGTACGCCCGCCGGGAAGCTGACGAAACGCACTGGACACGGCGGCCAGGCTGGGGTGGTGAGCGACCTCCGCATCCCCCCGCTGTTCGCCGCCCGCGCGCCCCGGGTGCTCGGCGACGGCGCCGTCCCGTGGCTGGCCGCCCTGCCGGAGCTCGCCGCGGAGTACGCCCGGAAGTGGGGCCTGACGTTCGAGGGCGAGGCGATGCACGGCTACGTCGGCGTGGTGCAGCCCGCACGGCTGCCCGATGGCACGCCGGTGGTGCTGAAGCTGGGCTGGCGACACACCGAATCCGCCGACGAGCCGCTCGCACTGTCCACATGGGCCGGTCGGGGTGCGGTGCTGCTGCTGGATTCCGCACCGGACGACGGCGTCCTGCTGCTCGAACGGCTCGACGCCGGGCGCACCCTCGACGACCTGCCGCTGCGGTCGGCGCTCCCGCTCATCGGCGGCCTGGCGCAGCGCTTGGCCGTCCCCGCGCCGGCGGCGATGAGCCGGCACCTGCGATCCGAGGCGGCCCGGCTGACCGGCGAACTCCCCCGCCGCTGGGCCGAACTCGGCGAACCGTTCGACCGGCGGCTGGTCGCCGACGCCGTCGCGATCTGCCGCGAGCTCGGGCCGTCGGCGGGTGAACTGCTGGTGAACGAGGACCTGCACTTCGAGAACGTCCTGGCCGGCTCGCGGGAGCCGTGGCTGGTGATCGACCCGAAGCCCCTGGCCGGCGACCTCGAGTGGGGCGTCATCCCGCTGTTCTGGAACCGCTTCACCGAGTCCACATTGGACGAGCGGTTCGCGCTGATCGTCGCTTCGCACGAGCTGGACGCCGAGCGGGCCCGTGCCTGGACGCTCGTGCGGGCCGTGCAGAACTGGATCTGGATGCTCGAGGAGTACGAAGAGTCCGGCGAAGACAGCGATGACCCCGCCTTTCTCACAGTGGCGGAAATCGCTCCATGGGCAGCGAGCCGATAGTGTCAGCGACATGGCCGGGGTCAACAGGGTTTTCGCAGCTCAGCTGTCCGGGTTGCCGGTGTTCGGCCCGGACGGCGAGTCGATCGGCCGCGTCCGTGACCTGGTCGCCGGGCTGCGCCTGGACGCGCAGCCGCCGCGAATCCTCGGCCTGGTCGTCGAGCTGAGCACCCGGCGGCGCGTCTTCGTCCCGATGCTGCGCGTCACCTCCATCGAGCCGTCCGCCGTGACGCTCGCCACCGGCTCGGTCAACATGCGCCAGTTCAACCAGCGGCCCAACGAGGTCCTGGTGCTCGGCCAGCTGCTCGACGCGCACGCCACCCTCGCCGGGTCGGAGACGCGGATCACCGTCGTCGACGCCGGGATGGAGCCGACCCGCACCCGCGACTGGGTCCTGGCCAAGCTCGCCATCCGCGAACGGCGGGTGGGGCTGGGCCGCCGCCGCTCGCCCATGCAGGTGCTGCCGTGGTCGGAGGTGGCCGGGCTCGGCCTGACCGACCTGACCGGCCAGCCCCAGGGCGCCGGCCAGCTGCTCATGTTGTTCGACACGATGCGCCCGGCCGACATCGCCGCGACCGTGCGCGACCTGCCGCTCAAGCGGCGGCACGAGGTCGCCGACGCGATGGACGACGAGCGCCTCGCCGACGTCATCGAGGAACTGCCGGACGACGACCAGAAGGAACTGCTGGCCTACCTGGCCGAGGAGCGCGCGGCCGACGTCCTGGAAGCGATGAACCCCGACGACGCGGCCGACCTGCTGGCCGAGCTCGCCCCGGCCGACCAGAGCCGGCTGCTGGAGCTGATGGAGCCGGAGGAGTCGGCGCCGGTCAAGCGGCTGCTGGAGTACTCGTCGGACACCGCGGGCGGCCTGATGACGCCGGAGCCGGTGGTGCTGACGCCGGACACGACGATCGCCGAGGCGCTGGCCCACATCCGCAACGCCGAGCTGCCGCCGGCGCTGGCCAGCATGGTGTTCGTCTGCCGGCCGCCGACCGCGACGCCGACCGGGCGCTACGTCGGCGTCGTCCACTTCCAGCGGCTGCTGCGGGAGCCGCCGGCGGAGCTGGTGGCCAGCGCCGTGGACACCGGGCTCCCGCCGCTGAAACCGGGGGCCTCGCTGGCCGAGGTCACGCGGTACTTCGCGGCCTACAACCTGACCTGCGGGCCGGTCATCGACGCCGAGGACCACCTGATCGGCGCGGTGACCGTCGACGACGTCCTCGACCACCTGCTGCCCGAGGACTGGCGGGAGACCGGGCTGCACGACACCTTGGAGGAAGACCGTGCCTGAGCTGACTTCGGGACGGCGGCTCGACCAGCCCCGCGGCCAGAACCGGTTCAGGCTGAACATCGACCCGGACACGTTCGGCAGGCTGTCCGAGCGGCTGGCGCGGTTCCTCGGCACCGGGAAGTACCTGTTCTGGCAGACGCTGCTCGTCGTCGTCTGGGTCGTGCTGAACATCACGGCGGTCTCGCTGCAGTGGGACCCGTACCCGTTCATCCTGCTCAACCTGGCGTTTTCGACGCAGGCGGCGTACGCGGCGCCGCTGATCCTGCTCGCGCAGAACCGGCAGGACGACCGCGACCGCGTCTCCCTGGACGAGGACCGCAACCGCGCGGCCCAGACGAAGGCGGACACGGAGTACCTGGCCCGGGAACTGGCCGCGCTGCGCCTGGCGGTCGGTGAGGTCGCGACGCGCGACTACCTCCGCAGCGAGCTCGACCGGCTCCGGGAGGACCTGTCCATCCAGCCCAGGAAGTCCCGCACCCCTACCGGTACGTAACATGGACGGGGTGACCAGTACGCAGCAGCTCCCCAGCGTCGATGACGTCCGCAGCGCGCTGAAGAGCGTGCAAGATCCCGAGATCCGGAAACCCATCACGGACCTGGGGATGGTCAAGGACGTTGTCGTCGGTGACGACGGCGTGGTCACGGTCGGGATTTACCTGACGGTGGCCGGCTGCCCGCTCAAGGCGACGCTGACCGCGGACACGCAGGCCGCCGTCTCGAAGCTCCCGGGCGTGGCCGACGTCCGCGTCGAGCTGGACGTGATGAGCGACGAGCAGCGCACGGAGCTGCGCAAGTCCCTGCGCGGCGACGCGGCGGAGCCGGTGATCCCGTTCGCCCAGCCGGGCTCGATGACCCGGGTGTACTGCGTGGCGTCGGGCAAGGGCGGCGTGGGCAAGTCGTCGGTGACGGTGAACCTGGCGGCGGCGATGGCCGCGCGCGGGTTGTCGGTGGGTGTCGTGGACGCGGACATCTACGGCCACTCGATCCCCCGCATGCTGGGCGCGCGCGAGAAGCCGACGAAGGTCGACACGATGATCATGCCGCCGCAGTCCCACGGCGTGAAGGTCATCTCGATCGGCATGTTCACCCCGGGCAACACCCCGGTGATCTGGCGCGGCCCGATGCTGCACCGGGCGCTGCAGCAGTTCCTGGCGGACGTGTTCTGGGGCGACCTGGACATCCTGCTGCTGGACCTCCCCCCGGGCACCGGCGACATCGCGATTTCGGTGGCCCAGCTGATCCCGAACGCGGAGATCCTGGTGGTGACCACCCCCCAGCAGGCGGCGGCCGAGGTGGCCGAGCGAGCGGGCGCGATCGCGTTGCAGACGCGTCAGCGGGTGGCCGGCGTCATCGAGAACATGTCCTGGCTGGAGCAGGCGGACGGGTCACGCCTGGAGCTGTTCGGGTCTGGTGGCGGCGCGACGGTGGCTTCGTCGTTGTCGAAGTCGATCGGCTCGGAGGTACCGCTGCTGGGCCAGGTCCCGATGGACCCCAGGGTGGTGACCCAGGGCGACGCGGGCACGCCGATCGTGCTGTCCGAGCCGGAGGCACCGGCCTCGGTGGTCCTGAGCGACGTGGCGAAGAAGCTCTCGGTCCGGGCGCGCGGGCTGGCCGGGATGATGCTGAACGTGACGCCTGCCGGTCGCTGAGCGGCCCCACCGACGACCAAACTCCCCCGCCCTCGGCGGTGGCCTACTTTGCCCTGGTGGAAGCAGGGAAGCGGGTCGGGGTCAACTACCGGACCGCCAAACGCTGGCGCGCCGAGGCAGCCCAGGCCGCGGCGGCTCCGTCGGCGCCGGCGGAGGTGTCGTCACGATTTCTCAGCCTGCAGGAGCGGGTCCGGATCGCCGACCGGGTCCGCCAGCCCGGGATCTGGCTGCGGGCTATCGCGGCCGAACTGGGACGGCCGGAGTGGCAGGTGTGCTGCGAAACGATCTACCAAGCCCTGTATGTGCAGGCCCGGGGCGGGCTGCGGCGCGAGGTCGCCGGGTGGCTGCGGACCGGCCGCATCAAGCGGCGGCCCCATGAGCGCCCGGATCAGCGGCGGCCGCGGCTGGCCACCCCGATGGTGATGATCAGCGACCGGCCACCGGAGGTGGCGGATCGGGCGGTGCCCGGGCACTGGGAAGGCGACCTGATCATGGGTGCCACAACCGCTCAGCGATTCGGCACGCTGGTCGAACGCACCACCCCGCTACGTGATGCTGCTGCACCTGCCTGAGGGCTACACCCCGCCCCCTGGTCCGGGATGCCCTGATCGCCAAGATCGCCACGCACCCTGGCAACGCGGGTCCAACGAGAACACCAACGGCTTGCTCCGCCAGTACTCCCCCAAAGGCACCGACCTCTCGATGCACACCGCCGAACACCTCGACACCGTCGCCACCGAACTCAACGACCGGCCCAGAATGACCCTCGACTGGCAGTCTATCGGGCCTGCCCGACGGAACACCCGAAAAGGCCGCTGCCCACCCGGCTTGTCCACATCACGGCTGCCCTGTGGACGGCCGGGCATCGCGCCGGTAGCTGTAGTGGATGAGGCCCGCGTTGAGCCTGGCCACCTGGTCGTACAGCGCGCGAGCCGGGGCGTCTTCCAGCGTGTTCCAGTACAGGCCCGGAAAGCCCTGCTCCTCGGCGTCCCGCGCCACCCACTCGATCATCGCCCTCGCCACGCCCCGGCGACGAGCCGCGGCGTCGACGAACAAGTCCGCCAGGTAGCACTTCCCCGCGTACCAGACGCTCGCGTGGAACAGGTAGTGCGCAATCCCCACCACCTCGCCGTCCATCCGGGCGGCGATGCCGCGGATCCGCTCGTCGTCGAACAGGCGCCGCCAGGTGCGTTCGTAGGCTTCGTCGCTGCGTAAGACGTCGAAGTACGCGTCCTTGCCACGGGCCAGGACTTCCCAGCGGACGCGGTCGGGTTCGGTGAGGAAACCGATGCGGACTATGTCGCGTCCGGGTCGATCGGCGGGCGCTCGCCCGGCTTGAGCGGCTCCGGTGCGGATTGGGTTTGCCCGGCCAGGTAGCCGTTCGAGCCGTTGGTCCCGTTGGCCGGCGTGCTGCTGCCGTTCGTGATGCCCTTCAGGCCGAGCGGGTCGGCGTCGCCGTCGAAGAGGTGCTGTGTCACGACCCGCTTCGGGTCGAAGTTCCGCAGTCCGCGGAGGTCTTCCAGCGGCTTGCGCAGCTGGTCGAACTCCGGGCCCATCTCTTCGCGGAGCTGCTCCTTCGCGCCGGTCGCGAAGTCGCGGACCTTCTTCACGCTCTTCGCGAGCCAGGACGCCGCTTCGGGAAGCCGTTCCGGGCCGAGGATGAACAGACCGGCGATGATGAGGACGAGGATCTCCCCCCATCCGACACTGTCGAACACCCGTCTACCTCCACTCGGAACCTACCCGCCCAGGGTACCCGCCACCCGCCGCGCTCCGGCAGGCCGAACGCGGGAACTCAGTCGGAAGCCAGGGTTACGTCCACGACGAAGCTCGCGCCGTCGCGCGCCAGCGACACCGGGACCACTTCGCCGACGTCGTGCGCGCGGACCGCGACCGTCAGTTCCGCGGAGTCGCGGACGAGCCGGTTGCCGATCTTCGTGATCACGTCGCCCTCCTTGATGCCCGCGTTCGAGGCCGGGCCGCCGGGCGCGACGTTCTTCACCTGGGCACCCATCGTGGACGAGCCGGCGACCGTCGACGACGCGTTGATGCCGATGTCGGCGTGCTGGACCTTGCCGTCCTTGATCAGCGCCTTCGCGATCTTGATCGCGTAGTCGCTCGGGATGGCGAAGCCGATGCCGATGCTGCCGCCGTCCGCGCCCGCCGAGCGGATCGACGAGTTGATGCCGACCAGCGCGCCGGTGGAGTCGACGAGCGCGCCGCCCGAGTTGCCGTGGTTGATCGCGGCGTCGGTCTGGATGGCTTCGTAGGTGACCGGCGCGGCGCCGTTGTCGCCGCCCGCGGTGATCGGCCGGTTCAGTGCGCTGACGATGCCGGCGGTCACCGAGTTCTGCAGCGCCAGCGGGGAGCCGATCGCCATCACGGTGTCGCCGACCTGCAGGTCCGCGGACTTGCCGACCTGCAGCACGGTCGGGTTGGTGACGTTGACCTTCACGACGGCGAGGTCGGTCTTCTGGTCACCGCCGACCAGCTTGGCCTCGGTGCGGGTGCCGTCGATGAAGACGGCCGTGACCCTGACGCCGGGGTCCGCGGCGGCGGAGGCGATGACGTGTTCGTTGGTGAGGATGTAGCCCTGGGGGTCGATCATGACGCCGGAGCCCTGCTCGCCGGACTCGGCGCCGGGCTTGAACACCTCGAGCGAGACGACGGCGGGCGCGACGCGCTTGGCGATCTCGGCGACGGACCCGGCGGGGCGTTCCTTGCCGGCCTCGGCTTCGGCGATGGTGGCGGAGCCGGTGAGCTCGGTACCGGTGTCGGCGACCCACCAGCCGACGAGGCCGCCGGCCGCGCCGACGAGCAGCGCGACGACGCCGAGCAGGACGAGCGCCTTCGGCTGCACACGCCGCCCGAAGAGCACCTCGGGCAGGCTGAGCAGCGCGCCGGGCGGCCGTTTGGCGGGCTTCGCCTCGTCCTCGGCGGCCATGGCGGGCCCGGCGAGCACCGCGGCGGCCCCGGGATCACGCCAGGGATCACGAGTACCGGTCCACAGGGGCGGTTCGGCGTCCGGCACGTCACCGGTGGCTTCCCGCGGCCGTTCGAGCAGCACACCTTCGGCCCCGGGCGGCCGCCGGAAGGCCTCGGCGAGCGACTCGGGCGCGGGCGGGGCGAGGTTCACGCCGTTGGTCTTCGGTGGCGAGTAGAGCTTGTCGAACGCACCATCAACCCCCTGCGGCCTGCCGAACACGGCGGCCTGCGCCGGATCGACGGCCGGCCGCGCGAGCGGCCGCGGGCCCAGCCGATCGGCTTCGCGCGCGTCGGGCTGCTCGGGATTCTCGTTCGGCTCGGTCATCATTCCCCGGTGCAGAAGATCAGGTGGCTGGGCGTGACGATACCCAAGCCCAGTGCTCCGAGTCTGCCGGTCCAGGGGTGAAGTGGCTGTTTCTTGAGCCACTTGTCCACAGGGCCACGGCGATGTGGACAAAACGGCCTGGAGGGGCTTTGAACGGGGCTTTTCGTCAGAGGGTGGCGATAGGCTGGACTAGGGCACGGCCCTGCCGGACACCTCGACCCGACTGGTGTCGTGGTCGCCGCCTCCACACCCGGCTCCCCGCACTGCCCTGGCCACAGGTCCCCGCCACACCAGCACCGGGACCGGGCACGGACGCCTATAACAACACACCGTCGAAGTCCTGCCAGCCACCACGACCTCGGCTTCCCCCTCGACCACACAGGTTTTCCCAGATCACCCGCTACCGCACCAGCCGCAACGACACCGGCTACGGCGTCACCAACCTGCCGAACCCCTGCCCAGAGAGTGCGGGGCTGCGCTGGGGCCGGGGCTGCACTGCGCGAGGCCGCGTTGGGCGAGGCTGCACTGGTGTGAGACTGCGTTGGGACCGGTCGGCGGGAGTGAGCAGCCAAAGCTTTCCTGCCGCTCGCTCAACCTGGCCTCCAGCCGAGCGAAGCGGAACCCGCATTGGAGCATGCCCACCCGGCTCCCCGACCCCGCGGCCAGCCGAGCCTCCGGCCCAGCGAATCGGAACTCGGGCGCCGCAGCCTGACCTGCCGCCAAGCGGCAGCTCGAGCCCGGGGACTCAGGCGCCGGAGCGGCCCGCCGACGGCCCATCGGGCCCCCGGCTGAGCGAGCCGGAACTCAGGTCCTGAAGCATGTCCACCCGGCGCCGGGCAAACTCCGCAGCCGAAGCTGGCCGGGGCCTCTCGGCTGGCGTGGGGAGCCGAAGCTGTGCCCCGCACTGCGCAGGTCCGCCGTCAACGCCGGGGCGCGCCATCACCACCGGCACAGGACGGGACACACCGAAGGCCGCCGCGAAGGGGATTCGCAGCGGCCTTCACAGTTCACTCAGCGGATGCCCGCCGGCACCGCCACCGGGGTTGTGCTCGCCGGGGTCGAGAGCGGGGCCGGTTGCTGAGGCACCGCCATCTGGGCCGGCAGGAGGTTCGCCGGCTGCGGTGCTCCGCCGCCCGTCTCCGGGGATCCGTCGCCGTCCGCCGAGGTCCCCACCAGGGCCAGCGCGCTCAGCACCAACCCCGACACCACCACGCCCGCCCCCTGCGCGGCGCGGCGCTTGAAGCGGCCGCCGCCGAGGACGTTCGGGGACTGGCCAAGCGGGGCCGATGATCCCAACGGCGCCACACCACCCAGGACGCCCGAATCGCGCAGGCCCGCGACCCGGTCGGGGCGCTGGACCGCGACCAGCTGGCCGTCCGCCGTGATCGCCAGGTTGTCCGGGGTGCTCGGCAGGTCCGTGTGCTGCGGGATCGACTGGAGGCTCGCCAGGAAGCCCGCCGACATCGACGGCGCCCCCGCGTGGCGGATCGCCTCCATCGTCTGACGCTGGGCGCGCACCTCGGCCGCGCACGCCGGGCAGCGGGTGATGTGCGACGCCGCGCGGTCGCGTGCGCCGTGGGAAAGCTCGCCGTCCACGAACGCCACCACGACGTCCGGCAGCAGGTGCGACTCGGGGAGTGCCCAGCCTCGCGGTGCGGTCATACCGTCACCTTCGCAGACTGCGGTGCGTGAGCGCGACGACGCTCGAGCGACGCGCGCAGCGCCTGACGCCCGCGGTGGATGCGGCTGCGGACCGTGCCCAGCTTGACGTTCAGCGTCGCGCCGATCTCCTCGTACGACAGCCCTTCGACGTCACACAGCACCACGGCGGCGCGGAACTCCGGGGGCAGCTCGTCGAGCGCCGCCTGCAGGTCCGGGTCCAGGTGCGTGTCCGAGTAGACCTGCTCGGGGCTCGGGTCGTCACCCACGATGCGGTCGGTGTCCTCGGGCAGGCCTTCCATCCGCACGCGCGAGCGGCGGCGGGCCATGTCCAGGAACAGGTTGGTGGTGATCCGGTGCAGCCAGCCCTCGAACGTGCCGGGCTTGTAGGACGCCAGCGAGCGGAAAACCCGGATGAAGGTCTCCTGCGTGAGGTCCTCGGCGTCGTGGGTGTTGCCGGTCAGGCGGTAGGCGAGCCGGTAGACGCGGTCGCCGTGTTCGCGCACGACCTCGTCCCAGGACGGCGGCGTCCACGCCTCGTCATTCAGGGACACCGTGTCCAAGGTCACGGGCTTGGCCCCGGTGTCGGCAACGGCGTTCTGCATCGCGGGAGCAGGCACCTCCATCAGCGTTTCTCCTGTCTGCTCCACCCAACGCGGGTCCTCGTCACGGTGTTCCCGTGGCGTCCGGATTTCAGTCTCTCCGGGTTCCTTATGGTTCTAGTGAGACTGGACTGAGAGCAGGCTGAGAACTTCTTCCCGGGTGCTTACCAGGGAGCCTGCGCGGATTTATCGACAACCAACGCTAACCTCCGTGCGTGAACACGCCCACCCCTGCGGCCGCACCGGCCGATTCCGGGTTCGTCGACGGGTACCTGCCCGACGACGAGGTGCTGTCTTCGGCGCGGGCACGGGCCGAAGACCTGGGCTGCACCCCGCTCAGCGCGGGTGCGGGAGCGACGTTGCGTTTCCTGGCCGCGACGCTGCGTGCGAAGGCGGTCGTCGAGGTCGGCACCGGCGCGGGGGTGAGCGGGCTCAGCCTGCTGCGCGGGATGGCCCCCGACGGCGTGCTGACCTCGATCGACGTGGAGCCGGAGTACCAGCGCGCGGCGCGCGCGACGTTCCGGGAGGCCGGCTTCGCACCGGGCCGCACCCGCCTGATCATCGGGCGTGCGCTGGACGTGCTGCAGCGGCTCACGCCCGGCGGCTACGACCTGGTGTTCGTCGATTCCGCGCACATCGAGTACCCCGGCTGCTACGAGCTGGGCGTGTCGCTGCTGCGGCGCGGCGGGATCATCGCGTTCCACAACGTGCTCGCCGGCGGCCGGGTGATCGACCCGGCCCACCGGGATCCCGAGACCTTGGCCCTGCGCGAGGTGGCGCGGGCGTTCCGGGAGGACGAACGCCTGGTCCCGGCCCTGCTGCCGGTGGGCGGCGGACTGCTGGTCGCGGCCGCTACCTGAGCTTTGTCCACAGGCTCGTCGAGCTGTGGACAACCGGCCGTCGGCCGACGGTTCCGTCGGTGGGCGCCGGTAGACTGGACGTGGGACGCCCCCCGGGGAGGGTGGGGGCCGCTCCGGTCCCGGCCACCACCGCCGCCACCGCGAGCAGCAGCCACCCCGCCACCACCGCGATCAGCCACGGCCAGCCCGCGTGCCCGTACACCCACGCCCCGGCCGCGCCGCCCACGCTGCTGCCCAGGTAGTACGTCGCCGTGTACGTGCCGCCCACCTGGCCGCGGGCGTCCTCCGGGGCGTCCGCCGCCGCCCAGCCGTTCGCCACCGCGTGCGCGGCGAAGAACGCGCAGGTCAGCACCAGGAAGCCGGCGATGACCAGCGGCAGCGAATCCGGCAGCGTCAGCGCCGCGCCGGCCGCCGTCAGCAGCAGCGCCCCGACCAGGGCCCGGCGGCGGCCCACCCGTGCGACCAGCCGCCCGGCCGCCGCCGAAGACACCGAGCCGCTCGCGTAGGCGAGGAAGACCAGCGACGCGATCGCCGGCGACAGGTTCAGCGGCTGCCCGGTCAGCCGGAAGCCCGCGGCGTTGTAGAGGGCGACGAACGAGCCCATCGCGAGCAGCGCGACGGTGTACTGGGCGAGCAGCACCGGCTTGCTCAGCGCCGTGACCAGCCCTCGGGTGACGTCGCGCACCCGGGCGGCCCCGGCGGCGCGAGGGCCCGGCGGGAGCGTCACGACGGTGACGGCCGAGCACACCGCCCCGATGCCCGCGACGATGAACAGCGCGCCGCGCCAGCCGAGCGGGCCGGCGGTGAACCCGCTGGCCAGCCTGCCGAGCATGCCGCCGACCGTGTTGCCGGCGATCATCGCGCCGACCGCCGCCGCGACGCCCGCCCGGCCGAGGCGTTCGGCCAGGTAAGCGGCCGCCACCCCGGGGAACCCGGCGATCGCGATGCCCTGCAGCGCGCGCAGGACCAGCAGCGCCGGGTACGTCGGCATCAGCGGCAGCAGCAGGCCGAACACCACCGAAGCGACGACTGACGTCAGGATCACCGGACGGCGGCCGACCACTTCGGACAGCGCCGCGATCGGCAGGACCGCGATGGCGAGCGCGCCGGTCGCGACGCTGACCGCGAGCGCCGCGCCGCCGGGGTCGAGGTGGTACTGCGCCGCCAGCTGCGGCAGCACCGGCTGCGGCGCGTAGAGCAGGGCGAACGAGGAGATCCCGGCCGCGGCGACGGCGGTCTTGACTCGGCGGGTTGAAGTCACGTCCCGAAAGTAAGCACGACTAACCAATACGTCTAATGCAACAACGTGGCAGAATCGATGCGGTGCCGTATGACTCGCTGTCCTCGCAGGTCGCGCCGCACCTGCCGTTGCTCGCCGCCCTCCGGGAGACGAGGAACGTCACACGCGCGGCCGAACTGCTGGGCGTGCCGCAGCCGACCGTGAGCCGGCGGCTCGCGGCGCTGGCGGACGCGCTGGGCGCCCCGCTGACGGTCCCGGACGGCCGGGGCATCCGGCTCACGCGCGCGGCGGAACTGCTGGCCGAGGCGGCCGAGCGCGGGCTGGCGGCGCTCGACACCGGCGTCCGGCTGGCGCGCGAGGAGGTCTCGCCGGAGTCGGGCCACGTCGTGCTGGGCTTCCTGCACCTGCTCGGGCGGTCGCTGGTGCCTTCGCTGCTGCGGGGCCACCGGGCGCGGTACCCGGGGGTGCGGTTCACGCTGGTGCAGGGTTCGCGGCAGGACATGGTCGACCGGCTGGCGGGCGGCGAGCTGGACCTGGCGCTGCTGGCGCCGCTGCCCGACGTTCCGGCCCTGGCCTGCGCGGGTCTGGTGGACGAGGAGATCCTGCTGTCGGTCCCGGCGGGGCACCGGCTCGCCGGCCGGGCGTCGGTGCGGGTGGCCGAGCTGGCGGACGAGGAGTTCGTGCTGCTCGAGCCGGGGTACGGGGTCCGGACGCTGACGGACGAGCTCTGCGCGGCGGCGGGCTTCGCGCCGCGGATCGCGTTCGAGGGCCAGGAGTCCGACACCGTCCGCGGCCTGGTGGCGGCCGGGCTGGGGGTGGCGTTGCTGCCGCGGTTCGGGCCGGGCACCCCGGCGGGCGTGGCGGAGGTGCCGCTGTCGCCACCGCCGTACCGGACGATCGGGCTGGCGTGGCGGGCGGACGAGCCGATGACCCCGGCGGTCACCGGCTTCCGCGAGCACGTCCTCGCGAGCCGTCAGCCCAGCGACGCCGCCAGCTCCACCAGCGTCCGCGCCGCGAAGCCCGTCGCCCCCGGGACCACTTCGTCGTAGTTCTTCTCCGACCGGGCCGGCCCGGCGATGTCCAAGTGCGCCCACGGCAGGCCCGACGTGAACTCCCGCAGGAACAACGCCGCCGTGATGCCGCCCGGGCCGCCCGGTGTCTGGCGGACGTCGCCGAACTCGCCGCGGACGTTCTCCGCGTAGTCCTCCACCAGCGGCATCCGCCACCACGCCTCGCCCACCCGCGAGCCGGCCGAGACGACCGCGGCGGCGAGCGAGTCGTCCGACGCGAACAACCCGCCCGTGCGCAGGCCCAGCGAGACCTTCATGGCGCCCGTCAGCGTCGCCGCGTCGACCACGTAGTCCGGGGTGAAGCGGCGAATCCCGTAGACCAGCGCGTCCGCCAGGACCATCCGGCCCTCCGCGTCCGTGTTGCCCACCTCGGTCGTCTTGCCGCCGTAGTGCCGGACGATGTCGCCCGGCCGGTACGACGATCCCGACACGTGGTTCTCCGCGCACGGGACCAGCGCCGTCACCCGGACCGGCAGCTCCAGGGCCGCGACGGCGCGGATCGCCGCGATCACCGCCGCGCCGCCCGCCATGTCCGTGCGCATCAGGTGCATCCCGTCGGCCGGCTTGATCGACAGGCCGCCGGTGTCGAACGTGATGCCCTTGCCGACCAGCAGCAGGTGCGGCGCGGCCCCCGACGGCTTGTACGCCAGCTCGATCAGCCGCGGCGGCCGCGCGGAACCGCCGCCGACGGCCAGGACACCGCCGAAGCCTTCCGCCGCCAGCCACTTCTCGTCCCGCACCGTCACCTCGACACGCGGGCCGGCCACGCGCGCGGCCGTGTCCGCCAGCCAGGCAGGCGTCTTCACGTTGGACGGCGTGTTCGCGAGGTCGCGGGTCAGCGCCGTCGCCGCGGCCAGCACCGAAGCGCGCTCGACCAGCGCAGGCAGCGCGGGGTCCTCCCCCACGAGCCGGACCGTCCGCACGGACGGCTTCGGGTCGTCGCCGGACACCTTGTACCGGTAGCCGCCCAGCAGGAGCCCCAGCACGAGTTCGGTGACGTGCTCGCCGGACGCCTCCTCGGGCAGCTCCAGCTGCACCGCGCGGAACGCCTTCCCGCCGTGTTCGACGTCCTCGGCCAGCGCCGCGTTCACCGCGCGGACCAGCGCGGCACCGGTCTTGCGGTACTCCTTCGGCGCGCCACCGCCGAGTCCGGCGATCCAGCGGGGGCCGTCGCCGGGCACCGTCTGCACGTCGCCGGACTTGCCGGTGATCCGGACGCCCTCGATCTCCAACGGCTCGACGTCATCGTTGTCGGCCGCGGCCACCAGCCGGGCCGTCGGGACGCCGCGGCGGAGTTCGCCCGCGACCTCGATGTCGAGCAGAGTAGCCGGAACGGGCGGTAGCGGATTACGCACAGTGAGCAACCTTCGGGCGCAGAGGAACCGCGACCCCGGCCTCCGAAGGGAGACCGGGGTGCGACGGAAGGACGGATCGAGGGAGTCGGCTCAGCCGGTGACCTCCGCCAAAGCGGCGCCGAGGTCCTTCGCTTCTTCTGCGGAGAGTTCGACGACGAGTCGCCCACCACCCTCGAGCGGTACGCGCATCACGAGGCCCCGCCCCTCCTTAGTCACTTCGAGGGGACCATCTCCGGTCCGGGGCTTCATGGCCGCCATAGCGTGCTCCCTCCGTCTCAACCGGCGCGCCCGGGTCGCGCTCGCGTGAAAGCCAGCCGGGTCTGCTGTCCATTGTCCCTCATCAGCGGCCGGGCGCATCAGCGGAGGGGATCTTTTGCCGCCGTATCGGTGCTGGTATGCGGCCCGCGCGAGGTGAAAGACTCTCGGCCGACCGAAGTTTTCCGCGCAAGGAGAAGACGTGACCACATCCGACGTCCTGTTGACCGCCGACGCCGACGGGGTGCGCACCCTCACCCTCAACCGGCCGCAGGCGTACAACTCGCTGACCGTCGAGCTGAAGGAAGCACTGCTCGCGGCGCTGCGCGAGGCGGCGGACGACCAGGGAGTCCGCGCGGTCGTGCTGACCGGATCGGGCAAGGCGTTCTGCGCCGGGCAGGACCTGAAGGAACACGTGGGGCTGCTGCAAGCGGGTGACCCCGCCCCGCTACAGACCGTGAAGGAGCATTACAACCCGATCGTCAAGACCATCGTGGCGATGCCGAAGCCGGTGATCGCGGCGGTCAACGGCACCGCCGCCGGCGCCGGGGCCGCCTTCGCCTACGCCAGTGACCTGCGGATCGCCGCCGAGTCGTCGTCGTTCCTGATGGCCTTCGCCAACGTCGGGCTCGGCCCGGACTCGGGCGCCTCGTGGACGCTGCAGCGGCTGGTCGGCTACGGCCGCGCCGCCGAGCTGATGCTGCTGGCCCGGACCGTCGACGCGGCCGAGGCGCTGCGGCTCGGCCTGGTCGGCGAGGTCGTGCCGGACGCCGAACTCGCCGCCCGCGCCCAGCAGGTGGCGGCGAAGCTGGCGGCCGGCCCGACCGTGGCCTACGCGAAGATCAAGGGCGTGCTCAACCTGGCCGCGCAGTCGACGTTCGAAGAGGCGCTCGACGCCGAGGACGCCGCTCAGTCGGCGCTCGGCGCGACCGCCGACCACACCGAGGCCGTCGAGGCCTTCGTCGGCAAGCGCAAGCCGGCCTTCCAGGGCAAGTGACGCCGCGGCTGCTTCCGGGCTCAGACCGCCCGGAAGCAGCCGGCGACGTGGTCGTCGACCATGCCGGTGGCCTGCATCAGCGCGTAGCAGGTCGTCGGGCCGAGGAAGACGAAGCCGCGCTTCTTCAGCTCTTTCGCCATCGCCTTGGACTCGTCGGTGATGGCCGGGACGTCGGACATCGACGCGGGGCGCTCGTGCGACGCGGGCGCGAACGACCAGAGCAGGTCGTCCAGCGGGGTGTCCAGCGAAGCAATGGCCCGCGCGTTCTTGATCGCGGCCAGGATCTTCGCCCGGTTCCGCACGATCGACGCGTCCTGCATCAGCCGCTCGACGTCGGCGTCGCCGAACTTCGCCACCTTCGCCGGCTTGAACTGCTTGAACGCCTTCCGGAAGCCTTCACGCTTGCGCAGGATCGTGATCCACGACAGCCCCGACTGGAACGACTCGAGGCACAGCCGCTCGTACAGCTCGTCCTGCCCGTGGAGCGGGACGCCCCACTCCTTGTCGTGGTAGTCGGCGTAGTCCGGGGTCGAATTGCCCCAGCTGCACCGCGAGACGCCGTCGGCGCCGATCAGCTCACTCATCCCCGCCCACCGAATAGTTCTCCGCGAACCGCGCGAACCGCCGCAGCGACTGGCGCACCCCCAGCGCGAACACCGGCCGCACGACCGGCCAGCCGAGCCGGCCCAGCGGCCCGAACGGCAGCCGCAGGTGCTCGGCCCAGACGAACGTCGAGCGCGTCGCGCCCTTCGGCACCACCTGGAACACGCCGGTGCCGGCCACGATGCTGCCGAGGTGCCGGACGCCGCACCGGACCGGCGGCTCCCAGCTGGTGATCTCCATGGTGTCGGTGAAGCCGAGGCCGGCCACGCCGGTGAACGCCGACAGCCGCGACCCGACGCTGCGGCCGTTGCCCTCGATCACCTCGACCTCGGTGCCGAGCATCCACTCACCCTGGCGCGCCCAGTCCGTCAGCGCGAGCCAGGTCGTCCCCGCCGGGGCGCGGACGTCGACCGAGAGGATCAGGTCCGTCACGGGGAGGCCTCGGGCGAACTCTCCCGTTCCCGGTCGCGTTCGCGCTGCTCCAGCTCGGCGACGCGGGCGCGCAGCTCGTCGAGCTCGGCGCCGAGGCGCCGCATCACCCAGTCCACTTCGGACATCTTGTACCCGCGCAGCACCAGCTGGAAGCGGACTTCGGCCAGGTCCTCGCCGGTGATGTCCTCGGCGGGCAGCCGCGTGGGCGAGCTGCCCGGCGGCAGCGGGGCGAGCTCCTCACCCCGGCCGAACACGACGGCGGCGAGCAGGAACACCACGGCCGCCACCAGCAGCATGACTACGAGGTAGATCAGCGCGGTCGTCACGCGACGATCGTGGCATACCCACCCCAGGAACGTCTCGCGAGCACGACGAGCCGGACGGAAAGCAGTACCCAGGCGACCATCAGCAGCGCGCACGGGACGCTCAGGAACAGCCGTGAGACGTCGACGAACCCGGTCGCCGAGATCAGCAGCCCGACCGAGGCGAGGTTGACGCCGACCGCGAGCGCGATGAGGATCCCGCAGAACCGGGCGAGCCCGGTGCCGTCCATGCGCCGGCTCAGCCAGCGGATGCCGAGCAGCGCGAGCACCCCGATCACCGGCACGACGAACACCGCGCCGTGGGCGGCGTGCGTGACGACCTTGTACCACTCCGGCGTGGGGGTCGAAAGTTTCGTCCACTCACCGAAGGTGAGGATCCGCGCGTAGTCCCACGCGATCTGCATCGCCGGGACGCCCAGCACGAGCTTCCACAGCGTGCGGACGCCGCTGAGCATGCCCAGCTCGGCTTGGTAGTCGCGGGCGACGACGGCCGCCGGGCCGAAGTCGGCGACCGCCCGGCGCTGCGCGTCCTCGTCGCTCCAGCCGCCCGCGCGGTAGGCGTCGGCGGCGTCGTGCAGCCCGTCGCGGGCCTCTTCGAGAAGGTCGGCCTTGAACCGGCCGCAGCCGTGCAGCCTGCGGTCCAGCTCCCCCAGGTATTCGTCGATCATGCGCCCAGCACTCCCCCGATGACTGCCGTGAACTCCCGCCACTCGGTGCGTTCGGCGGCCAGCGCCTGCTCGCCGGAGCGGGTGAGCCGGTAGGTCCGCCGCTTGCGACCGGACACGACGTCCCACTCGCTGGCCAGCCAGCCGGCCCGCTCGAGCCGGCGCAGCGCCGGGTACACGGTGCCGGTCGGCAGGTCGAGCGCGCCGTCGCTGCGCAGCTGGAGCGCCTCGATGATCGCGTAGCCGTGCAGCTTCCGGCCGTCGAGCACGGCCAGCAGCAACGCGTCGAGGTGCCCGCGCAGGGTGTCCGCCTTCATGGGTACGCAGTCTACACGTCGGCTCGCTACATGTAGGCAGACTATGTGTAGCCTGTCTACATGAACGCACTCCCGGTCGCGAGGCTCCAGTTCGCGACGACGACCTCGTTCCACTTCCTGTTCGTGCTGCTCACCCTGGGGCTGGTCACCTTGGTGGCCGTGATGCAGACGCGCTGGACACTCGGCGGCAAACCGGAGCTCTTGCGAATGACGCGGTTCTGGGGCCGCCTCTACGTGATCAACTACGCGCTCGGGATCGTCACCGGGATCGTCATGGAGTTCCAGTTCGGGCTCACCTGGACCGGGCTCTCGGCCTTCGCCGGCGACGTCTTCGGCGCACCGCTGGCCATCGAGACGCTGGTCGCGTTCTTCCTCGAGTCGACCTTCCTCGGCCTGTGGATCTTCGGCTTCGGGCGCATGAACAAGTGGCTGCACCTGACGCTGCTGTGGCTGGTCACGCTGACCGCGTACGCGTCGGCGCTGTTCATCATGCTGGCCAATTCGTTCCTGCAGAACCCGGTCGGCAGCCGCGTCGAGAACGGCACGCTGCGCCTCGACGACTTCGGCGCGCTGTTCACCAACCCGGCACTGGTCGCGTCGCTGCCGCACGTCGTGGGCGCCGCGATCGTGACCGGCGGCTTCTTCGTCGTGGGCGTCAGCGCGTGGCACTTCCTGAAGCGCACCACCGAGGTCGAGTTCTTCCGCCGGTCGATGCGGCTCGGCGTCGTCGCGGCGCTCCTCGGCTCGATCTTCGTCGTCAACCAGGGCTTCGCGCAGTTCGGTGAGCTCGCGATGTACCAGCCGGAGAAGCTGAAGACCGGCGGTGTCGGCCTGCCGCTCGGCCTGATGATCATGCTGGGGTTCGTCATGTTCCTGGGTGCACTGTTGGGCACGTTGCTGCTGATCCGGAACTGGATCACGAAGGCGCGCTTCCTGCACTACCTGATGGTCGCGGCGATCCCGCTGCCGTTCGCCGCGGCGATCATGGGCTGGCTGGTGCGCGAACTCGGCCGCCAGCCGTGGCTGGTCTGGGGGAAGCTGCGGACCGCCGACGCGATCGCGGACGTCCCCGCCGGCCAGATCCTGTTCTCCTTCATCGCTTTCTCACTGCTGTTCGCCGCGCTCGCGGTGGCCGACTGGGTGCTCATGGCGCGGGTCGCCAAACGCGGCCCGGAGCCGGCCGAAGCGCCCGCCGAACTGCCCGTCCTGAGCGGAGTCTGACCGATGGCGACCTTCTGGTGGTGTGTGCTGGGCCTGCTGACGTGCGGGTACTTCGCGCTCGCGGGGTACGACTACGGCGTCGGCATGCTCCTTCCCTGCTTCGAGTCCGGCGAGCGGCGGCGACGGCAGACGCTCGGCGCGCTCGGGCCGTTCTTCCTGGCCAACGAGGTGTGGCTGGTGGCGGCCGTCGGCCTGCTGTTCGGCGCGTTTCCGCACCTGGAGGGCAAGGTGTTCGCCGGGGCGTACGTCCTGGTCGTGACGCTGCTGCTCGGCCTGACGACGTTCACCGCGTCGATGCAGCTGCGCAGCCGCCGCCCGGACGCGCGCCGCGGCGCCTGGACGGCGGGCATCGTCGGCGGCGCGCTGGTGACGGCGCTGTCGTGGGGCCTGTTCCTCGGCAACCTGGTGCTCGGGCTGCCGCTGTCGCCCGACGGCTCGCCTTCGGGCGACGTGCTCGCGTTGTTCTCGCCCTACGCGGTGCTGTGGGGGCTCGGATTCGTCGCGTTGTTCTGCTTGCAGGGCGCGGCTTTCCTGGCCGTGCGGGGGCCGGCCGAGCTGACCGGCCGCGCGGTGCGCCTGGCCCGGGCGTTCTCGGCACCGGTGTTCGCGTTCCTGGCCGTCGCCTCGGCGTGGGGCGTCTTCGCGCTGGACGGCGTTCCGGTGTTCGGCGCGGTCGTCGCCGGGCTGGCTTTCGCGGCTTTCGCCGTCGCCCGGCTCGGGCTGGCGGCGCGGCGGTACCGGGTCGCGCTCGTCGGGACGATGGTGCTTTCGGCCTGTCCGGCGCTGCTCGCCGGAACCCTGCGGTTCCCGGCCGTGCTGGCCGCGCCGGGGTACGCGCTGACGGTCGGCCAGGCGGCGACGGCGCCGGAGACGTTCGCGGTGCTGGCCTGGTTCGCGCCTCCCTCGGTGCTGGTGTTGCTGGTGGTGCAGTGGCTGACCTGGCGTGCGCACCGCCGTCCCGTCGACCAGCGCTCGCTGCTGCACTTCTAGGGAGACGTCGTGCCCGCACTCCCCGGACTCCGGCGGTACCTCTGCGCGCTGAGCCTGCTCGGCGTGCTCACCGCGGTTTCCGTGCTCCTCCAAGCCGAAGGGCTCGCCACGCTGCTCACCGGCGGCGGGATTTCGCTGTCCCTGATCGTGGCCATCGCGGCGCGAGCCGGGCTTTCCTGGGGGCACGGTGTCCTCAGTGGACGGTTTGCGGCGTCGGTCCGCGACGCCCTGCGGCGGCGGTTGCTCAGGTCTGCTTCGGACCGTGCGGGCGTCGTCGCGACACAGGTGACGCGCGGTGTCGACGCCACGGACAGCTACCTGACCGGGTACCTGCCCTCGCTGGTCGTGTCGGTGGTGGTGCCGGCCGCGGTGATCGTGCGGCTGTTCACCGCGGACCTGGTCTCGGCGCTCGTCGTGGTCGTCACCCTGCCGCTGATCCCGGTGTTCGCCGTCCTGGCCGGGAAGCAGGCGAAGGCGTCCGTTCAGTGGGAGCTGCTGACGAAGCTGGGCGGGCACTTCCTGGACGTCGTCCGCGGGCTCGGGACGTTGAAGGTGTTCGGCCGGGCGGCCGCACAGGCTTCGACGGTCCGGGCCATGGCGTCCGCCCACGCGGACGCGACCATGAAGACGCTGCGGGTGGCGTTCCTTTCGGCACTGGTGCTGGAGCTGGTGGCGACGCTTTCGGTCGCGCTGGTCGCGGTGCCGATCGGGTTCCGGCTGCTCTCGGGTGACCTGGCGGCGCGTCCGGCGCTGGTGATCCTGTTGCTGACGCCCGAGGCGTACCTGCCACTGCGGGCGGCGGGCGCGAAGTTCCACGCGGCGGCGGAGGGGCTGGCGGCCTTGCGGGAGGCCTTGGCCGCTCCGGTGGTTTCCCCGCGTTCCGCGGTTTCCACGCGGCGGCGGGGTGCGCCTTCCCTGGTCCTGGACCGGGTCTCGGTTTCCTACGGAGGGGTTCCCGCGTTGTCCGAAGTGGACTTGACGGTGCCCGCCGGATCGCGGATCGCGGTGGTGGGGCCGAGCGGGTCGGGCAAGAGCACGCTGCTGGCGGTGCTGCTGGGATTCGTGCCGCCCACTTCGGGCCGGGTGCTGGTGGACGGGGTGGACCTGCGGTCGCTGGCGCCGGCGGCCTGGCTGGCCGAAGTCGCCTGGGTCCCGCAGCGGCCGACGTTGTTCCAGGGTTCGCTGGCTTCGAACATCGCGCTGGGCCTGCCGTCGGCGGACGTCCCGTTCGCGGCCCGCGCGGCGGCGTTGGACTCCGTCGCGGCCGGGTTGCCGCAGGGGTTCGAGACGCCGGTGGGCGAGCTGGGCGAGGTGCTGTCGGCGGGACAGCGGCAGCGGGTGGGGTTGGCGCGGGCGCTGGCCCGGACGTCGGCGGGGCTGGTGCTGCTGGACGAACCGACGGCGCGGCTGGATTCCCGGACGGAGGCGGCGGTGCTGTCGGCGACCCGGCGGTTGCTGCCGGGCCGGACGGCGGTGCTGGTGGCCCACCGCCCGGCGATGGTCTCGCTGGCGGACCGGGTGCTCGAACTCCGCGGCGGCCGGATCTGCCCGGAGGTGGCGGCGTGAACACCTGGGCCCTGTCCACCAAGGACCTGATCCGGCTGCTTCGCGCCGCCCTCCTCGGGGCGGCCGCCGAACTCGCCGCCCTCGCGCTCATGGCCACCGCCGCCTGGCTGCTGCTGCGCGCCGCCGAGCGGCCTCCGCTCGCCGCGCTCACCGTCGCCATCGTCGCCGTCCGCACCCTCGCCCTCCTCCGCGGTGGCCTGCGGTACGCCGAACGGCTCGCCGGGCACGAGGTCGTCCTGCGCTGGCTCGGCTCGCTGCGAACCCGCGTCTACCAAGCCCTCCTGCCCGGCACCAGGTACTCCGGCGGCGACCTCGTCACCCGGCTGGTGTCCGATGTGGACGCACTGCAGGACGCCGTCCTGCGGTGGCTCCTGCCCGCCGGGGTCGCCGCGATCGTGGGCACCGCCGCGGTCGCCGTCACCGCCACCGCGTCGGTGCCGGCGGCCGGAACGCTCGCCGCCGGGCTGCTCGCCGCCGGGGTCCTGCTCCCGTGGCTGGTCATCCACCGCACCACCGAGGCCGCCCGGGAAAGCGCCCCGAACCGGGCCGAACTCGCCGAACGAGCCGTCGAGCTCGTCACCGGGCACCGGGAACTGCTCGCCGCCGGGGCACTCGAAGAACACCAGCGAAACGCCGCGGACGTCGTCCACCGGATCACCGCCGGTGAGCGGGCGGCCTCCGGCCGGACCGCCCTGCTCACCGCGGCCGGGGTGCTCGTCCAGCTGGTCACCGCCGTCGGCGTCGGGGTGCTCTGCCGCGCCTCCGTGCCCTGGACCGCCGCGCTCACCCTCGCCGCCGTGGCGGCCTTCGAGGTCGTGCTCCCGCTGATCGGGGCCGCCCGGCGGGTTCCGGAGATCCGCGCCGCCGCCTCCCGGGTGCGCGCCGTGCTGCGCGAACCCGCCGTCCCGGCCGGGACCCGCACCGCCCGGGCCGGCCACTTCCGGCTGGAGAAAGCCGGCGTCCGCCACCCCGGGCGGCCACCGGTGCTCCGGGACGTCGACCTCGACCTGCCGCCCGGCAAGCGCGTCGGGATCCTCGGCCCCAGCGGTGCCGGGAAGACGACCCTCCTGCGCCTCCTGCTCGGCAGCCAGGCCCCGACCGAAGGCCGGGTGACCCTCGACGGCCACCCGCTCGGCGAGTACGCCGACCTGTCGAAGATCATTTCGGGCGCCGAAGCCGACGCCCACGTCTTCCACACGACCGTCCGCGAGAATCTCCTGCTCGCCAAGCCGGACGCGACCGGCGAAGAACTGGCCGACGCCTGCGAAACCGCCGGGTTCGACCTGGCCCTCGACCGCGGCACCGGCCCGGACGGCGCGGCGCTGTCCGGCGGTCAGCGCCAGCGGCTGATCCTCGCCAGGGCCGTGCTGGCCGCCCCGGCGGTCCTCGTGCTCGACGAGCCCGTCGAAGGCCTCGATCCGGCCCACGGCGACGCCGTCCTGAAGAGCGTCCTCGCGAAGGCCAGCGGCAGTGTGGTGCTCGTCACCCACCGCCCCGAGCACCTGGAGGGCTTCGACGAGGTGCTCACCCTCGAGGACGGGCGAGCACGTCCCGCATCGGCGGCCGATCGGCGACGCGGACGTCCGTGACGTCCGGCAGCCACTCCCCGTCCACGGCCACGAACTGCGTGAACGGCGCGTCGGCTGCCGGGACGCCGCAGCGGTCCAGTGCGGTGCCGAGGATCTGCCGGGACATCACCCCGAGCTGGGGCAGCGAGCGGTTCCGGTGCTTGCGGACGCCCAGGTTGACCTGCGCGAGCCCGTCGAGGCCGTACCGCGCCTCGGCGTCGAGCAGCAGCCCGATTTCGACGCCGTAGCCGGCGGCGAACGGCACCGACTCGAGGAACTCGCGCGTGCCCGCGTACTCACCGCCGAGGGGCTGGATCAGCCCGCCGAGGGCGGGCCGCAACGCCGAGAGCACCGGCCGTGCCAGGAGCTCGGTGACGCGCCCGCCGCCGCTGCTCTCCAGCCGCAGCGGCCGGCGGTAGAAGCCCTTGACCAGGTGGACGCCGCTCGCGGAGACCAGCGGCCCGAGCAGCGACGGCACGAACGCCGGGTCCGGGTCGACCAGGTCGGAGTCGAGGAAGACGACGAGGTCGCCGCTGGTCGCGGCCAGCGAACGCCACAGCACCTCGCCCTTGCCCGGCACCGGCGGCAGGTCCGGCAGGACGTCCTCGCGACGGACCACCCGCGCTCCCGCGGCCTCGGCGGTTTCGGCGGTCGCGTCCGTGGAACCCGAGTCCACGACGACCAGCTCGTCGACGACGCTGCCGACGAGCGGCCGCACCGACGCGACGACGTCCCCCACGGTCCGCTCTTCGTCCAGTGCCGGTAGCACCACCGAAACCGTCCGGTCACCCTTCGCGGCCACGATGTCCGCAGGCGTCCACCCGGGCTCCTGCCACGTACGCCGCTCGAACCAACTCACGAGTAACGATCGTGCCATGCTGGGGGCACCGCACCGAAGAGGAGGACCACTTGATCGCGCTGCTTGTCCGGTTCGTGCTGGGACCGCTCGTCAGGGCGGTGTACCGGCCCGAAGTGCACGGCGTGGAGAACGTGCCGCCCAGCGGCCCGGTGCTCCTGGCGGCCAACCACCGCGCCGCCCTCGACACCGGCGTGATCACCTTCGCGACCCCGCGGCAGGTCAAGTTCCTCGGCAAGGCGGAGTACTTCGTCGGCAAGGGCCTCAAGGGCAAGGCGCTGGCCGGGTTCCTCGGCGGCCTCGGCTACGTCCCGGTCGAGCGCGGCAACGCCCAGGCCGGGCTGGCGGCCCTGGAGGCCGCCCGCAAGGTGCTCGACGCGGGCGGCGTCTTCGCGATCTACCCCGAGGGCACCCGGTCGCTGGACGGCCGGCTGCACCGCGGCCACACCGGCGTCGCGGCGCTCGCCCTGGCGACCGGCGCGAAGGTGGTGCCGGTCGCGCTGACCGGCACCGAGCAGCTCCAGCCGAAGGGCGCCCGCATCCCGCGCCGGGCGAAGATCGGCATCACGTTCGGCAAACCCCTGGACTTCTCCCGCTACGAAGGCCAGGACTACGCGCCGGCGATCCGCCGGTCGGTCACCGACGAGGTCATGTACGCGATCCTGGAGCTCTCCGGCCAGGAGTACGTCGACACCTACCACAAGCGGCCGAGCGAAGGCGTGGCCTGAGCGTCAGCCGAGCACCTTCACGACGACCTGCTCGTGGTCGACCGTGTAGGCCAGGTATTCGAACTTGAGCCCGGCCCGCTCGACGTACTCCAGCCACGCCCGGTGCTCGTGCTCCTGCCAGCCGGAGTAGTTGAAGTACTCGTCGAACACCACGATCGAGCCCGGCCGCAGGCGCGGGCCGACCAGGTCGAGGACGGTCTTCGTCGAGGAGTACAGGTCGCAGTCCACGTGCAGCAGGTCCACCGGACCGGGGTGCGCCTCGAGGAAGCCGGGGAGCACGTCGTCGAACCAGCCGACGACCAGCTCGGCGCCCGGCACGTCGGGCAAGCTGTCCATGTCGAACGTCCCGGCGGGGTAGCCCGCGCGCCAGGTCTCCGGCAGCCCTTCGAACGAGTCGAAGCCGTACACCGACTCGCCGCCGCGGGCCTGGGCGATGATCTTCAACGTGGTGCCCGAGTACACGCCGAACTCGAGCGCCAGGCCGCCTTCGGGGGCGAGCGACAGGCCGTGTTCCAGCGTGCTGTGCGGCGACGGGAACGGACGGGCGGTCTTCATGTGGTCCCGGACGAACGCGGCACTGCGCTGCGCCGCCTCGGTCTCCCCCGCGAACTCCAGGTCACGGCGGACGCGGTGCTCGACGTGGCTGATGTGCTCGATCACCCGCTCGACCACCCGCTCGGCCTGGCCGCCGGTCTCCGCGGGCACCTGCCGCCGCAGCTCGGCGACCTCCCGGCTCAGGTCGTCCAGTCTGGCCGACTGCTCCGCGAAGTGCCGGCCGACCGCTTCTTCGACGGCCCGCGCGACCTTGTCACGCAAGGAACGGCGAAGCCGGTCGGCGCGCAGGCTCCGGCGAATGAGGTCGCGCATGCAATGTCCTTCCGATCCGCGTCCGGGGCTGGGCCCCCGACGCTCACACCCTCATCGATGAGGGCAGCAGAGTACGCATGATCCGGCGGCAGGGCTCTTCGACGAACCGGTACACCAGGTGGGCACTCAGCACCGCCAGCCCGATCGCCACGAGCACGGTAAGGCGGAACGGCCAGCTCTGCCACCCGGACAGCTGTTCGGGGATGGCGAGCTTCGAATAAATCATCTTGCGCGCCAGGTCGAGGAACAACCAGTGCACCATATACAGCGCGAAGGAGACCTTGCCGCCCCACACCAGCACCCGGCTGGCCAGCAGCCTGGTCGCCGGATCCCGGCGGCTGACCGCCAGCGAACCGATCAGCAGCAGGAACAGCGGCACCACGACGACGGTCTCGGTCGAGCCCCACATCAGGTGGCCGTTGATCCGCCAGTCCTGGTCGAAGCGGAACCTCGGCGCCGGGTCCCACCGCTGCACGGCGTAGACGAGCACGACGATCGCCACCAGGATCGTGGTCGGCTTCAGGAACCAGGGCAGCTTCACCGTCGAACCGTGCCGCATCACCAGCAGGGCGACCACCGCGCCCGCGAAGAACTCGGTGAGCACCCGCAGCGGGACGATCCCCCCGACGATCGTGTCGCCGTTCCACAGCAGGTCGCTGCCGTCCTGGAACCCCATGCCGATGACCACCATCGGCACCATGAGAACCGCGGCCACCACCAGCAGCGCCCGGGTGCTGACGTGGACGAGCATCCGGGACAGGAGCACCACCAGCACGGTGAAGGCCAGGTAGGCCAGCCATTCGGCGCTCAGCGACCAGTCGACCGGGTTCCAGTCGTGGTGGGCCGTGCTCCAGGCGTGCACCAGGAACACGTGCGACAGGAAGCGGGACGGGTCCAACGCGGCCTGCAGCCGTCCGTCGTTGTTCGCCTCCACCGAGAAGGCGTGGTAGGCGCCCCACACGAGCAGCATGAAGAACAGCACCGGCCAGATCCGGGACAGCCGCAGCCACAGGAAACCGACCATCTTCTTCGGTCCCCAGTTCTCGGCCATCCGGTCGAGGTGGGTGAAGGTCAGGATGAAGCCGCTGAGCACGAAGAACAGGTCCACCCCGAGGTAGCCCACGTTGAAGACCGGGACCAGCGGGTACAGGAACCCGAACGACTTCAGCAGCTCCGGCCGGAAGTGGAAGGCGAGCACCCACAACGCGGCCACCGCGCGGATGCCGGTGAGCTGGCCGATGTGCACACCCGGCTTGGCGGACCGCGCCGGTTTCGCCTCGGTCTTCGGTATTGCGCCCCCGTCGGCGACGCCGGCGACCGGAGTGGCCCCGGGCGGGGACACCGTCAGCACCCGGCCGTTGTCTGCGTCCATCGTGGGGGTTCCTTCGCGTTCCGGGGGGTCGGTCGGGGCCGGTGAGCCGGGCCGGGTCACTTCCGGCCGACCACGGAAAACACCACGCGTCCCGGTGCGCTCATCGACAGGGTCTTCGCCGCCAGCGGCCGCCCGGCCAGCGCGGCGGACTGCTCCTGCGGCGCCGAGACCATCAGCGGCGCGTCACCGTGCGTCCAGGGCAGCCGGAACGCCTCGCCGTCGAGGCTGGCCGTCAGGTCGTCCGGCTTGAACAGGAACGCCCATGCGCGCTCGGCCAGCGACTGCTCCGGGTACACCCGGGCGACGACCACGCCGTCGGCGGCCGTGGGCACCGGGACGGACTGCCCGGCGGCCACCTGCGTGCTGGACAGTTCCCGCTCGGCACCGCACCGGTTCGGGCCGCGCTCGAGCAGCTGCCACTTGTCGGTGGAGTCCACCATGGTGTACCGGCAGGTCTCGGCAAGCTCCGTCCGCGGCGGGTCCCAGAGCGCGAACCGGGCGTCGAGCGTGGTCCTGGTGTTCTCGCGGATGATGAACCGGGGACCGTTGACGTCGTCGGCGATCCAGGACTCGTTCATCTTGTCGAGCAGCTCGGTGTAGGCGCCGTAGTTCAGCAGCGTCGGCGGGATCGCCGGGGTCAGCCCGTAGGTCCAGCCAATGGCCTGGTCGAACGGTTCGGCCCGGACCGATTGCGTGCCGATCCGGCTCAGGAACCGCTGCGGGATGGCGGTGCGCTGCCGCAGCTGCGACCGCGCGTCCTCCTGGACGGCGTCCCGGTGGGAGCCGGACGCGACGATGGTGGCGCCGTCGGCGAAGGTGTGCAGGGACCGCGCCGGGTCGATCACCCACAGGCCGCCGCCGAAGCTGGCCGCCTGGGCCAGCAGCGAGACGGCCGCGACCATCGCCAGCACCGCGCTGCGCTGCAGCACGGCGAACAGCACGCCGAGCGCGAACAGCACGGCGAAGTACTGCGCGGAGTGCGAGTCGTGCCGGACGAAACCCTGCTTGAACAGCAGCCAGCCGGCGGCGAGCAGGCCCAGCCACAGCGGCCAGCGCCAGCCGTCCACCTTGATCCGGGCCACCCCGACGGCCAGCACGATCGTCACCGCCGCGGCGACCAGGTACTCCCAGGCGCTGTTCGTCGGCTCCAGGCCCATCGACTGCGCGTGCCCGCTGCCGACCGAGAGCGCGCGGACGACGTACTGGACCACCTGCGTCGGCGGCTGCCCCGCGACGATCCAGAGCAGGACCAGGCCGACGAGACCGGAGACCGCGAACTCCGCGAACTCCCGCAGCCGCCTGCCGGGCCGGACGAGCACCGCACCCAGCACGATGGGGCCGCACATCAGCCCGACCGAGAACTTGGTCAGCAGCATGGCCGCGACCACCAGGCCCATCACGACCGGGAAAGAGCGCTCCGCCCACTTCGGCAGCAGGCCGAGGGCGTGGCAGATGGCCAGCACCGCGACGAACCCGGGCGTGGCGGTGATGACGCCGGTGAGGGGCACGATGCTGAAGCTCACCGCGATCGCCCCGCAGGCCACCCACGCCCACCGGGTGCCGATCCGGCCCTGGAACGCCTGGAAGCAGGCGGCCAGGCAGCCGGTCGTGAACACGAACCAGAAGAGGAAGCCGACGGCCACCTCGGCCCGGACGGTGGTCGACGGGATCGCCAGGAAGTACAGCGGCCCGTACGTCGTCGCGATCCGGTCGCCGAAGCTCAGGCCGAGGTGCCGCGCCATCGCGATCAGGAGCCCGTAGTCGTAGTCGCCCTTGGGTTCGATGGGCGAGAACGCCGGCAGCTGCCAGGTCAGGATGGTGAGCAGCCCGCTGATCAGGAGCGTGGCCCGCGAGGGGGCCTCGGCCACGAGACGCCAGGCGCGGAACCGGTCACCGAGCCTGCGCGACCCGGTGTCCCCGGCCGCTTCCCCGCCGGCGGGCCCGGCCACTTCCCCGCCGGGGGGCCCGGCGTCCTGGCCGGTCACCGGCGCCGAGTCCTTGACCAGGTCTTTCATCGTGGTTCTCCTGAACTGCGGCACGACTCGCGCGACAACGGCCGCGGTGGCGGATCCGAGCTGGGCTTCAGAGCACCGAACGCGGGAACTTCGGCTTCGGGTCGAACTTCACCCCGCGTGCCAGGGCCTTCACGATACGCAGCCGCAGCGACCGGGAAACGTGCCCCTGCGCCATGCCCCGGAGCACGCGGATGGCGAACCCGGCGGCGGCGAACGGGCTTTCGTGGTGCAGCCGGTAGGAGAGCTCGTTGCGGGCGCCGTACTCGTACTTCCACACGTTCTGGTGGTTGATCTGGCCGAAGTTCACTCCCCGGTTCTCCGGGAGGTCGTGCACGACGACGCTGGTCAGCACCTGGACCCCGGGCGCGGCCTGGGCGACGCGCAGGGTGTACTCCATGTCGTCGAACCAGATGAAGTAGTCGGTCAGCGGCAGCCCGAAGCGGGTCAGCGTCCAGCGCGGGATCAGCACCGACACGAACGAGCAGTGGTTGACGAGCACCGCCTGCTGCCCGAGCGAGAGCAACCGCCCCCAGTCCCAGGTCGTGCCGGGGTTGTTCATCTCGCAGATGCCGCCGTCGGTCCACTTCACCAGCGAGCAGGCGAAGGGCATCTGGTGGCCGAGGGTCTGTTCGGCCTTGTCGAGCCCGTTGACCATCTCCTCGAGGGCGTCCGGCTGCGCGTAGCAGTCGTCGTCCATGATCCAGAGGAAGTCGGCGCCCAGCTCGTACCCCTTGGCCATGCCCGCCGAGAAGCCGCCGGCGCCGCCGGTGTTCTCGGACAGGCGCAGCACGGTGACGCGCGGTTCGGTCGCGTACGACGCGAGCACCTCGTCGGTGCCGTCGGTCGACGCGTTGTCGACGACCACGACCCACTCGGGGGCCAGGCTCTGGGCCAGGATGTGGTCGAGCACCTTGCGGAGCTTGTCCTTGCGGTTGTAGGTGACGACGACCGCGGCGACCTTGTTCACTGCTTCTTCCACCCTTGGTACAGCTCCTTGGCCCAGGCGCTGGCCTTGGGCAGTTTGGCAAAGGCTTCGTTCTTGGCGGCCTGCTCCTCGAACCACTGCTTGCGCTGGTCCGGGGAAGACATCATGGTCCGGATCTTCTCGGCCGCCTGCCGCACGAAAGCGTACGGGTGCCGCGGGCACAGCAGGCCGTCGGGGACCACCGAAGCCTGGGAGCCCACGTCGGACGAGACCACCGGGACCCCGGCGGCGGTGGCCTCGAAGGTCGTCAGGGTCAGGCCCTCGTTCTCCGAAGTGACGACCAGGACGTCGGACTCGGCCAGGGTGTCCTTGACCGGGTGGTCGGCCGCGCGGACCTCGAGCACGTCGGTCAGGCCCAGCCGGCCGCGCAGGGCGTGCACCTCGTCCGCGAGCGGGCCGTCGCCCTGGACGATGAACCGCACCGGGACCGGCGACGACTTCTTGAGCTCGGCGGCGAGCTTCAGGAACACGTGCGGTCGCTTCTGCTGGTGGAAGCGGCCGATGTAGGTCACCGTGAACGGCGAGGACTTCGCCTCGGCGCCGACGGTGTCCGGGGTGATCCCGGCGGTGGTGGCGTTCGCGAGGGTGGCGAGGACCACCTTGTGCGCCGGGATGCTCTGCCGGTGGATCAGGTAGTCGCGCAGCTGCGGGGAGATCACGTGGTGCTGGTCGATCATCGCCGACACCTGGACGGCGTGGTCGACGAAACCGCCGGTCCGCCACTCCAGGACGTGCTGCGAATCGACGACCGGGACGTCCGGCCAGACCGACTTCACCCAGGACAGCCGGTCGTAGAGCCAGGTGTTGTGGTGCACGTGGATGCCGCGGATGTCGAAGGCCGCGAACAGCCCGCCGAACAACGCGGAGTCGGTGCCCAGCTTGATCGGGTGGGTGATCGGGATGATCACCGTGTCGTCGAACTCGGGCCGCGTGATCCACGGGTGGGCCGAGTCCCGGTCGGTGACGACGATCGGGACGAATCCGGCTTCCTTGGCCAGCTGGATGCAGTCCAGCGCCCAGCGCTCCGCGCCGCCGAGCTCGAGCCAGTGCAGGCCGAACAGGATGGCGGGCCGGGCGGTGGTGGCCGCGCGGTGGTAGTTCGTGTTGCCGGCGACCGGCAGCCGCCGCGGCAGCTGCGTGGAGCGCATGCGCTTCTCGACGACGTCGGTCCGCAGCTGACGCAGGTGGTCGTACTGGAACGGGACCCGCGACCGGACCAGCTTCTTGGCCTTGCCGATCGGGCCGTTGAGCTGCTGGTAGCTGTTCTGCACGACCGGCTTGCCGCCGACGTCGATGACGAGGTCGACGAACCCGCCCGTAACCTGCGTGCCGGGTTCCGGAGCGACCAGGCTGCGCACGACCACGGAACCGACCGACTCGCGGTCCTGGGTCCAGCCGATGTGCAGGCAGCGCTCGTCGGTCAGCGACGGGTAGCCCACGTGCAGCGCCCGGACGACGGTCAGGCGCAGTGTCGCGCCGCGTCGCACCAGGGAGTGGTAGGTGGCCGCACCGATGAGCAACCGGCGTTCGCGCTCGTCGAGGGCACCATCCCCGACGAGACCGACACCACGGTCTTCGACCACTTCGAACGTCTCAGTCAGCAAATCGGTACTCACGCCCGCCCCATCAGTCTGTTTCCCTTTCGGAAAGCTCTGACCAACCACGAAACATTGCTGCTCCACGAAGCTGGCCGAAATCGGTTCCTCCGGCTTCGGGCAAGCGCCGAACTGACCCCCGACGACGCTACGCAGAACCACACTATAGGGGTCAAAAGTCACCCATCTGCACGCGGGTTCCCGTTGCACAGGGTGACAGGACATTCAGCTCACCAAACCAGGAGGATGTTACCGGAATGGATCCGCGTCTCGTTTCCGGCTGTCGAACCGGGCGCCGGAGCACGCTCACCAGGCGTCGTCACCCACGGTGTCCACAGGCCGGGACCGGCCTGGTCCCGGGCCCGAGGGACTCCGGACCGGACGCGCCGCCGGCCGGCGCACCGCGCCCGGCACTTTGTTGCCGCAGGACAACTCACACAGATTCAAAGCGCACGAATTGCACAACACGTCGCCGAAACACGATGGCAACCTCGGCGAATCATCCCCGCCGGCCGGGCTCGCCGCGGCCGGTCCGGAGGCTTCGGTTCCGGCCCGGCCGGTGACCCCGGCCACGCGCGTCAGATCCCCGGTGCTTCCTTCGCCCACTTCGGCGGCGCGGGCGGCTCGTACGTCTCGAACCGGTCGAGCAGCGCGGCCGGGTCGGCGTCGGCGAGCAGGAGCTGCCGGTAGCCGTCCCGGAGGAAGCCCTCGGTGACCATGTGGTCGGCGAACGTCATCAGGGGCGCGTAGTACCCGTCGACGTCGACCAGGCCGATCGGCTTGCCGTGCAGGCCGAGCTGGGCCCACGTCCAGACCTCGAACAGCTCTTCCAGGGTGCCCGCGCCGCCCGGCAGCGCGACGAAGCCGTCGGAGAGGGCCGCCATCTTGGCCTTGCGCTCGTGCATGTCCGCGACGACGTGCAGCTCGGTCAGCCCGGCGTGCGCGATCTCGACGCTGGAGAGCGCCTCCGGGATGACGCCGATCACCTCGCCGCCCGCGGCCAGCGCGGCGTCGGCGACCACGCCCATCGTGCCGACGCTCGCGCCGCCGTAGACCAGGCCGATGCCGCGCTGGGCGAGCAGCTTCCCGAGCGCGGCCGCCTGCTCGGCGTACCGCGGCGAGAAGCCCATCGACGACCCGCAGAAGACACAGATCCGCCGCATCAGTGCGTGTCCTCCCACGCCTGGTAGGACTCCTGCACCACGCGGACGGCGTCGTCGATGTCGTCGGTGACGTGCAGCAGGTCGAGGTCGTGCGGGCTGACCTTGCCTTCGGCCTGCACGGTCTTGGCGATCCAGTCGTACAGCCCGCCCCAGTAGTCGCTGCCGAACAGCACCACCGGGAACTTCGTGACCTTCTTCGTCTGCACCAGGGTCAGCGCCTCGAACAGCTCGTCGAGCGTGCCGAAGCCGCCGGGCAGGCAGATGAAGGCCTGCGAATACTTGATGAACATCGTCTTGCGGGCGAAGAAGTAGCGGAAGTTGACGCCGAGGTCGACCCACGGGTTCAGGCCTTGCTCGAACGGCAGCTCGATGCCGAGCCCGACGGAGAAGCCGCCGGCCTCGGCCGCGCCGCGGTTGACCGCCTCCATCGCGCCCGGGCCGCCGCCCGTCATCACCGCGAAGCCGGCGTTGGCCAGCGCCCCACCGATCTTGCGGCCGAGCTCGTACTCCGGGTGCTCGCGCTTGGTGCGGGCCGAGCCGAACACGGTGACCGCACGCGGGACCTCGGCGAGCGCGCCGAAGCCCTCGACGAACTCGGCCTGGATCCGCAGCACCCGCCACGGGTCGGTGTGCACCCAGTCGCTCGGGCCGCGCGAGTCGAGCAGCCGCTGGTCGGTCGTGCTGCCCTGGTCACGGCGGTCGCCGCGCAGCACGACCGGGCCCTTCTGGCGCTCCACCGGGCGTTCGGGGTATTGGCCGTCCGGCCATTCAGACTGTTCGCTCACCTCGCCATGCTACGGCCTGGCAACCACTTGTTTCGGGAGTCGGGGAACGAAGCCCGCCGGCCGTGCACCCGGGTCGTCGGCGCGGCGGCTTCCCGGCCGCCGACGGATTCATACGGACGAGTGCACTCCTTGGCGCGTGCCGGCACCGCCCGTCCGGAATGGACTCGTCTCCGCCGGCGCGACGCCGGGGCGCCCGGTCTATCCAAAGTGGACAGTTCGAGGGCGGACACCGCCGGGTGGCGGCGTTCCGGTCGCCCAGGCTCCCGCCGGTGAACCGCCCGCCGCGCGGCCGGAGACGTCACCATGTCTGTCTCCCCGGCTGTCGCGCCGATGACCTACCGTGGGGAGATGACCAGTGCCCCCGCCGAACCGCTCGGAGCGCGGATCCGGCGGCTGCGCACCGGCCGCGGCTGGACCCAGCGCGAGCTGGCCGAGCCGGGCTACGACCGGGGCTTCCTGGCGAAGGTCGAGACCGGCAGCCGCCCGCCGTCGGAGGAGATGCTGGCCTACCTGGCGCAGCGGCTCGGGCTGACCGTCGACGAGCTGCGGTTCGGCCGCCCGCCCGGCGTCGCCGCCGAGCTGCGTGCGGCACTGGACGAGGGGTACCGCGACCTCGAACAGGGCCGGATCGCCGCCGCGGAGGAGCGGTTCGCCGCCGTGGGCAAGCAGGCGGCGGGCTACCACCTCGACGACGTCGAGTGCTACGCGCGGTTCTGCCAGGCCGAGGTGCGGTGGCAGCTCTTCGACGTCGCGGGGGCGCAACGGGGGCTGGAGCACGCGGAGGAACTGGCCGGCGCGGCTCCGCCGTGGCTGCGGGCGATGATCGTGCACCGGTGGTCGGGCTGCCGGTTCCAGCGCGGCGACGCCGGAGCGGCGATCGCCCGGCTCGAGGCCGAGCTGGCGACCCGGCCGTCGGACCCGGATGCCGAGCTGTGCCTGCTGACCGCGTTGATCCACCCGCTGATGGAGATGGGCGGCCTGCACCGGGCCCGCCGCGCGGCCGAGGACGGACGGCGGCTGGCGCGGGCGGCGGCGCGGCCGGACTTCGTCGCGCGGTTCCACCGGCAGGCGTCGCAGGTGTGGCAGGCGACCGGCCGGGCGGACCGGGCGGACGAGGACCTGACCGAGGCGTGCCGGCTGTTCGCGTCGGTCGGGTTCGACCGCGACGCGGCCCGCTGCCGCTGGGCGCGCGGCTACCTCCTGCGGCACCTGGGCCGCCTCGACGAGGCCCGCGCGGAGCTGACGGCCGCCCGCGGCCAGCTGGCGGCGATCGGCGCGGACGAAGGCTTCGCCGGGGCGACGCTCGAGCTGGCCGAAGTCCGGCTCCGGCAAGGCGCGCCGGAAGAGGCCGCGACGCTCGTTTCCGAGGTCCGGGAGCTGTTGTCCCGTGACGTCGAGTCGCTGGGCGAAGCGACGAGCCTGCTGGGCCAGATCGCCGCGGCCCAGGGCGACCCCGAGACGGCGACCGGGCTGCTGCGGCAGGCCTTCGAGATCCAGACGCGGGCGGATCTCCACGGCGCCGCGGTGTCGACGGCCCTGCGGCTCGGCGACACGCTCCGGCAATGCGGTCACCTCGACGAAGCCGTCGAGGCCTACCGCCGCGGCCTGGATTCGGCCGCCGGCACCGACACGTAACGGACCTGCGGGCTCGGTGGTCCGGACCAACGCACTTTCCTACGAAAGTCTGTTAATTGGTTCAGACCAGTCTGCGAAGAGGCTTCCACCTGCGGTTTTGCCCGAGTCCACATGATCACTACCGGGCCGCACTGCTCCGTTCGGCCCATTGACCCGTCCGCGGGTGGAACCTTTACTCGGACGCGTCCGGCGCAATAACACCAGTTATTGCTCCGGGCACATTCCTCCCGGTCCCCGGAAAGGTTCCCCATGAGATCCCCACGTGGGCTGGCGGCGATCGCCGGCCTGGCCCTGACGTTCGCGGTGCCGGCGATCCCGGCCGCCGCCGCTTCCGCACCTCCCGCCGCCACCCCGCCCGAGGCGCTCGCCGCCCGCGCCGCCGACCAGGCCGCCCTCAACGGCGCCGACCGGCTCGCGAAGGGCGCCGGGGAGGCCTTCGTCCGCACCGGAGTCACCCCGGGTGGCGGCGGGCTCTACTTCGCCTCCTACCAGCGCACCTACCACGGCTTGCCGGTCATCGGCGGCGACGCGGTGGTCGTCGCCGACGGCGCCGGGCGCGTGCGCGGCACCGAAGCCGCGCGCACGGCTCCGATCACCGTCGGCACGCAGGCTGCGCTGAAGGCCGAGCAGGCGACGAAGATCGCCGCCGCGAAAGTGTCCACAGCAGACAGCACGGAGACGCCGAAGCTGGTGGTGCTGGCCGGGGACGCCCCGAAGCTCGCTTACGAGGTCGTCGTCAGCGGCCGGGACCACGGCAAGCCCACCCGCCTGCACGTCTTCGTGGACAGCACCACGGGAAAGATCCTCGACACGCGCGACGACGTCCGCGAAGCCGGTACCGGCAACTCCTACTACGCCGGCACCGTCTCCATCGACACCTCCGGCTCCGGCAGCTCCTACTCCATGACCGACCCCGGCCGCCGCGGCATCGCCTGCGGCCGCGAGGGCGGCTCGATCTTCACGAAGAGCAGCAACACCTGGGGCAACGGCTCGGGCACCGACCTCGAGACCGGCTGCGTCGACGTGCTCTACAGCGTCCAGACCGAATGGAAGATGCTCGCCGACTGGCTCGGCCGCAACGGCATCGACGGGGCAGGCGGCGGGTTCCGCGCGAGCGTCGGCCTCAACGACGTCAACGCGTACTGGGACGGCTCCTCGACGCACTTCGGGCACTCGCAGGACAACCGCCGCCAGGCGACGCCGATGGACGTCGTCGGCCACGAGTTCGGCCACGCGATCTTCCAGACCACGCCCGGCGGCGCCGGGTCGGGCAACGAGAACGGCGGGCTCAACGAGTCCACCGGCGACATCTTCGGCGCGCTGACCGAGTACTACGCCGACAACCCCAAGGACACGCCGGACTTCTCCGTCGGCGAAGGCGTCAACCTCGTCGGCCAGGGCCCGATCCGCTACATGGACAACCCGTCGAAGGTCGGCGACCCGAACTGCTACTCGGCCTCGATCCCGAGCACCGAGGTGCACGCCGCCGCGGGCCCGCAGAACCACTGGTTCTACCTCCTTTCCCAGGGCAGCGGCGCCAGCCCGACGTGCACCAACTCGACGGTGGCCGGCGTCGGCATCCAGAAGGCGGGCAAGATCTTCTACAACGGCCTGCTGAAGAAGACGTCGTCGTGGAACCACCGCGCGGCCCGCAAGGCCACCCTGGAAGCCGCGGTCGCGCTGTTCCCTGGCAGCTGCACCGAGTTCGCCGCCACCAAGGCCGCCTGGGACGCGGTGAGCGTCCCCGCGGTCAGCGGTGAACCGGCCTGCAGCGGCCAGCCGCCCGCCGGCAACGACTACTCGCTGACGCTGTCGCCGACCTCGGCGTCCGTCCAACCCGGACAGACGGCGACCACCGCGGTGACCACCCGCATCACCTCGGGCACCGCCCAGACCGTGCGGCTGGTGGCGTCCGGCCTGCCCGAGGGCGCGAAGGCGACGATCAGCCCGGCGAGCATCTCCTCCGGCGGCACGGCGACGCTGACCATCACCACGTCGGCGACCACGCCGGAGGGCACCAGCCAGGTGACGGTCACCGGCGACGGCACCGACGCCGACCACAGCGCGCAGTTCTCGCTCACCGTCGGCACCGGCACCCCGCCGCCGACCGGCTGCGACGGCCTCGCCGAGTGGGACTCCGCCAAGGCGTACGTGCCGAACGACGTGGTGGGCCACAACGGTCACAAGTGGACGTCGCTGTGGTACTCCACCGGGGCCGAACCCGGCGCACCCGGCTCGTGGGCCGTTTGGAGCGACGCCGGCGCCTGCTGATCACTGCCGCGCGGTGGCGGACCCCGCCACCGCGCGGCTTACCCTGGACATCCACGGCGGAAAGGCACCTGGGTGAGCGAGAGCGTCGGCGAACGCCTGCGTGAGCTCCGCACCGAACGCGGGCTCACGCAGCGCGAACTCGCCGGGCCGCAGTACTCCGCGGCGTACGTGTCGTCGGTCGAGACCGGCGCCCGGACGCCGTCGGGGGACGCGCTGCGGTTCTTCGCCCAGCAGCTCGGCATCGACGCGGGCGAGCTGCTCGGCGGCCGGTCCCCGCGTGAGCTGATCGAGCTCGACCTCGAGCTGATCGAGACGGCGGACCGGTTCCTCGCCGGCGACGCCCGTCGCGCCACCCCGCGGATGCAGCGGATCCGGCGCCGCGCCGAGCGGCTGGACCGGCCGCGGCAGGCGGGGATCGCGCTGCTGTGGCTGGCCGGGTATTCGACCGGCGACGTCCGCACCAAGTACGTCGCGGACGCCGAGACGGCCCTGTCGGGTGAGCCGCCGCCGGTGCGGGCGATGGTCGTGCCGCTGCGCGCGGCGGTGCTGACCGGCTGGGGTGAGGTGCAGTATTCGGTGCACCTGCTGGAAACCTGCCACGCCGAGCTGCTGCGCGACGGCTACCCGCAGCCGTCGATGCTGCTGACCCTGCGGGCCTGCCTGGCCGAGCGGCACCTGCGCCAGGGCGACCTGGAGCGGGCGGCCGAGTACGCCGGCTCGGCGTTGCGGTTCGCCCGGGGCGGCCCGGCGGTGCTCGCGGAGCTGACCCGCAGTCACGTCGAGGTGTGCCGCAGCCACCTGGCGGCGGACCGGTTCGCCGACGCGGCCGCGTCGGTCGCCGCGGCCTACGACCTGATGCAGGAACGGGCGCTGCACCCGGCGATGGCGTACTGCCTGCTGGCCAGGGCCCGGGTCCGCGGCCGGTCGGGTGACGTCGAGGGCGCGCTGGCCGACCTCGGGGCGGCGCGGGAGACGGCGTGGCCGGACGACGTCCCGGCCATCACCGTCGAGCTCGCCGCGGAATACCTCGCGGCGGGCCGGCTGGAGACGGCGGCGGCGCTGCTCGACCAGGTCCGCCCGGCGATCGTGGCGGGCACGGCGCTGGCCGCGGAGCTGCGGCTGCAGCTCGGCTCGCTGGCCAGGGCCCGCGGCGACGCGCGGCGCGCGGCCGAGGACCTGCGGGCCGCCGTCGAGCTCGCCACCGGCCTGGGCGCCCGCGGGGTGCTGGTCCGCGCGCTGCGGCCGTTGAGCGAGCTGCTCGGCGAGACGGGGAAGCAGGCGGAGGCGGCGGACGTGCTGCGGAACGGGCTCATCGCGCTGGGCGCGGAAGACGGCTGAACCGATTCCTGAGCGGTACTAACGAATCCCGATGATCGAGATCGCCCGGCGATCGGATGGTGTCGCGGACAATCCCTACGAAAGTCGTTCCGGGACGGAACGCGGCGAGAATCCCCTGCTGCGGCGGGGTTTGTACGAATTGATTCGATAATCCGGAACGTGCCGTTGGTCCGTTCGGCGCATTGACGCCCCGATCCGCTGATCCTTTACTCGGATGCGTCCGGACGCATACCTGCTGTTAGCACGCCGGACACGTCTCCTTTTCCCCTTACCGGACCTCGATTCTGCCTTCATGGAAGGAAGACCTCGATGACCCATCGTGGGTTCAGCACGGGCTTGGCGGCCGCCGCCGGGCTCGCCATGACGCTCGCGTTACCGGTGACCCCGGCGAGCGCAGCTTCTCAGGCACAGCCCGCCGCTCCCGAAGCGGCAGCCGCCCGCGCGGCCGATCAAGCCGCCGCCAGCGGTCTCGACGCCCTGCGCCGCGGGCCGGCCGAATCGTTCCAGCGCATCGGCCTGACCGCCGGTGGCGGTGGCCTCTTCTACGGCGCCTACCAGCGCACCTACCAGGGCCTGCGGGTCGTGGGCGGGGACGCGGTGGTCGTCGCCGACGGCGCCGGGCGCGTCCGCGGCACCAGTGCGGCCGAGACCGCGGCCATCACCGTCGGGACCCAGGCGCCCCTCGACGCGGCGAAGGCGGCCGCCACCGCGCGCGCTCAACTGCCCACTGTGGACAGTGTGAGCACGCCGGAGAAGGTGGTGCTGGCCGGGACGAGCCCGAAGCTGGCCTACGAGGTCGTCGTCGCCGGGCGCACCGCCACGGCACCGAGCAACCTGCACGTGTTCGTCGACGCGGCGACCGGGGCGGTGCTCGACAAGCGGGACGACGTGAAGACCTTCGCCTCCGGGGCGAAGGGGCAGGACCGGCCCGCCACGGTGAACGTCGCCGGCACCGGCAACAGCTACTACGTCGGCAACGTCTCCATCGACACGACGCAGTCCGGCAGCACGTACACGCTGCGCGACCCGGGCCGCACCGGCATCAGCTGCGGCCGCGAGGGCGGTTCCGTCTACAGTGGACCGGACAACAACTGGGGCAACGGCACCGGCACGGACCTCGAGACCGGCTGCGTCGACGTGCTCTACAGCGTCCAGACCGAGTGGAAGATGCTCGCCGACTGGCTCGGCCGCAACGGCATCAACGGCAGCGGCACCGGCTACCCCGCCAGCGTCGGCCTGTCCGACGTCAACGCCTACTGGAACGGCTCCTCGACGCACTTCGGCCACTCGCAGGACAACCAGCGCCAGGCCACCTCGATGGACGTCGTCGGCCACGAGTTCGGGCACGGCATCTTCCAGTTCACGCCGGGCGGTGCCGGTTCCGGCAACGAGAACGGCGGCATGAACGAGTCGACCGGTGACATCTTCGGCGCGCTGACCGAGGCCTACGCGAACAACACCAAGGACACCCCGGACTACGAAGTCGGCGAGGGCGTCAACCTGGTCGGCCAGGGCCCGATCCGCTACATGTACCAGCCGTCCAAGGTCGGGGACCCGAACTGCTACTCGTCGTCGATCCCGAGCACCGAGGTGCACGCGGCCGCGGGCCCGCAGAACCACTGGTTCTACCTGCTGGCCGAGGGCTCGAACCCGGGCGGCGGCAAGCCGGCCAGCCCGACCTGCAACAGCTCGAGCGTCACCGGCATCGGCATCCAGAAGGCCGGCAAGATCTTCTACAACGGCCTGCTGAAGAAGACCTCGTCGTGGAACCACAAGGCCGCCCGCAAGGCGACCCTCGAAGCCGCGATCGCGCTCTTCCCGGGCAGCTGCACCGAGTACAACGCCACCAAGGCCGCGTGGGACGCCATCTCCGTCACCACCGTCAGCGGTGAGCCGGCGTCGTGCAGCGGCGGCGGGCCGGACTTCTCGGTCGCGTTGAACCCGGCTTCGGGTTCGGTGCAGCCGGGCGCCTCGGCGACCACCACGATCAGCACCGCGATCACCTCGGGCGCGGCCCAGTCGATCACGCTGTCCGCCTCGGGCCTGCCCACCGGCGCGACCGCGACGTTCAGCCCGGCGACGATCTCCTCGGGCGGCAGCTCGACGCTGACCATCGCGACGACGTCGTCGACCCCGACCGGCAGCTTCCCGGTCACCATCACCGCCGACGGGGCCAGCACCGACCACACCGCGACGTACGCGCTGACCGTGGGCACCACGTCGTCGTGCGCCCCGGTGACCAACTCGACGCGGCTGGACATCCCGGACTACCCGGGTGCCGCGGTCAGCAGCACCAGCACCGTGTCCGGCTGCGCGCGCAACGCGTCCGGCACCACCAAGGTCGAGGTGCACATCACCCACACCTACAGCGGTGACCTCGTCCTCGACCTGATCGCGCCGGACGGCACAAGCTACCGGATGAAGAACTCCAGCAGCAGCTCGACGCCGAACATCAACACCACCTACACCGTCAACGCTTCGTCGGAAGCCGCGAACGGCGCGTGGAAGCTGCAGATCAAGGACGTCGGCCCGGCCGACACCGGTTACCTGTCCTCCTGGACGTTGACCGTGTAGCACCCCCGACCCCGTGAAGGCCGCACCAGCCAGGTGCGGCCTTCACGGTCGTTGTCCCCCACCCCCACCGAAGGAATTCACCGCCATGAAGTGGAAGACACGACTCGGCGCCGGGGTCACCGCCCTCGCCGCCGTGCTGGGCGTTGTCAGCGCACCCGGAGGCGCCACAGCCACCGCCGCGCCCGCCACGGCGCTCGCCGCGCCGGACATCTCGCTGGCCAACATCAAGGGCCACCTCAACCAGCTGCAGACCATCGCCAACAACAACGGCGGCACCCGCTCGGCGCGCGGCGGCGGGTACGCGGCGTCGGTGTCCTATGTGGAAAACCTGCTCAAGAACGCCGGCTACACCACGACGCGGCAGACCTGCACCAGCTGCCTCGGGCAGTCGCAGAACCTCATCGCCGAGTGGCCGCAGGGCGACGCGAGCCAGGTCATCATGCTCGGCGCGCACCTCGACTCGGTGAGCGCCGGCCCCGGCATCAACGACAACGGCTCGGGCAGCGCGTCGATCCTCGAGGTCGCGCTGACGCTCGCCCGGACCAACCCGGCGATGGCCAAGCGCGTCCGGTTCGGCTGGTGGGCCGACGAGGAGTCCGGCCTGGTCGGCTCCAAGTACTACGTCAACAACCTGCCGAGCAGCGAGCGCACCAAGATCAAGACCTACCTCAACTTCGACATGATCGGCTCGAAGAACTGGGGCTACTTCGTCTACGACGACGTCGCTTCGGTCAAGGCCGTCTTCGACGAGTACTTCTCCTCCATCGGCATCCAGACCGAAGGCGACAGCGAAGGCGACGGCCGGTCCGACCACGCCTCCTTCAAGAGCGCGGGCATCCCGGTCGGCGGCCTCGCCACCGGCGCCGGCGACATCAAGAGCTCGGCGCAGGCGCAGAAGTGGGGCGGCACCGCGGGTTCGCCGTTCGACAACTGCTACCACCGCGCCTGCGACACGACGGCGAACATCCCGGACCCGCCGCTGGAGAAGAACAGCGACGCCATCGCCTACGCGCTCTGGAAGCTGGCCGTCGGCACGCCGCAGGGCAACGACTTCTCCGTCTCGCTGAACCCGGCGTCGGGCACCGTCCAACCGGGACAGTCGCTGCAGGTCGCCGTCAGCACCGCGACGACGTCCGGCTCGGCGCAGTCGATTTCGCTGTCCGCCTCCGGCCTGCCCGCGGGCGCGACGGCGTCGTTCAGCCCGGCCACCGTGCAGTCGGGCGGCAGCTCCACGCTGACCATCTCGACTTCCGCGTCGACGCCGACCGGCACCTTCCCCCTCACGGTGACCGCGGACGGCGTGAACGCCGACCACACGGCGGCGTTCTCGCTCGGCGTCGGCAGCTCGTCGTGCGCGCCGGTGACCAACTCGACGCGGCTGGACATTCCGGACTACCCGGGTGCCGCGGTGAACAGCACCGCGAACGTGGCGGGCTGCGCGCGCAACGCGTCCGGTACCACCAAGGTCGAGGTACACATCACCCACACCTACCGCGGTGACCTGGTCCTCGACCTCGTCGCCCCGGACGGCACGGCGTACCGGCTCAAGAACTCGAGCAGCGACTCGACGCCGAACCTCGACACCACCTACACCGTCAACGCCTCCCCGGAAGCCGCGAACGGCGCGTGGAAACTGCAGATCAAGGACGTCGGCCCGGCCGACACCGGTTACCTGTCCTCCTGGACGCTGACCGTCTGAGCCGCGACCGGGGCGCTCCTCGCCGGGGCGCCCCGGTTGTCTAGACCACCCGTTCGTAGGTAGTCAGCGCTTTCCCCCGCTCCCTATCGTGGACGGACACGCCGCGTCCGCCCTTCAACGACGATGGGAGCCGGTATGTCCGGTCGCTTGTTAGCCACCCTGCTGGCCACGGTCTTGGCCGTCCCGCTGCTCGTGCCGGCCCCCGCGCAGGGGGCGGTGCAGGCCGACACATGCGCGGTGAAGCCGAGGCCCGCGGGCAAGGTCCTCCAGGGGTACTGGGAAAACTGGGACGGCGCCGCGAACGGCGTCCACCCCGGCCTGGGCTGGATCCCGGTCACCGACAGCCGCATGGCGCAGCACGGGTACAACGTCGTCAACGCCGCCTTCCCGGTGATCCGCTCCGACGGGACCGTGTTGTGGGAGAACGGGATGGACGCCGGCGTCAAGGTGTCCACCCCGGCCGAGATGTGCGCGGCGAAGGCCGCGGGCGCGACGATCCTGCTGTCCATCGGGGGCGCGGCCGCCGGGATCGACCTCTCGTCGTCGGCGGTCGCCGACCGGTTCGTCGCCACGGTCGTGCCGATCCTGAAGCAGTACAACTTCGACGGGATCGACATCGACATCGAGACCGGCCTGACCGGCAGCGGGAACATCAAGACGCTCTCGGCGTCGCAGTCGAACCTGATCCGCATCATCGACGGTGTGCTCGCGCGGATGCCGTCGAACTTCGGGCTGACGATGGCGCCCGAGACCGCGTACGTGACCGGCGGCAGCATCACCTACGGCTCGATCTGGGGCGCGTACCTGCCGATCATCAAGAAGTACGCGGACAACGGCCGGCTGTGGTGGCTGAACATGCAGTACTACAACGGCTCGATGTACGGCTGCTCCGGCGATTCCTACCAGGCCGGGACCGTGCAGGGCTTCACCGTCCAGACGCAGTGCCTGAACAACGGCCTGGTCGTGCAGGGCACGACGATCCGCGTGCCCTACGACAAGCAGGTCCCCGGCCTGCCCGCCCAGCCCGGCGCGGGTGGCGGCTACCTGTCGACGAGCCTGGTTTCCCAGGCGTGGCGGTCGGTTCCGGGCCTCAAGGGCCTGATGGACTGGTCGGTCAACTGGGACGGCTCGAAGGGCTGGACGTTCGGCAACAACGTCAAGTCCCTGCAGGGCCGCTAGGTCCGCCCGGTTTGCCGATCACCGGCTCGGGCCGCACCCGGGCCGGTGATCCCTCCGATCACCGGGTGGCCAGCTCGGAACGGACGAGTTCCAGGAGCCGGCCCAGCCAGTTGGCGCCGCCCGAGCTCCAGTACTTCGAAGACCGGTCGTTGTAGAGCAGGCGGGCGTCACCCGTGCCCAGCAACGTCGCCGCCATCGCCGGGTGGCGCTCGAACTTGTCCCGCAGCAGCGCGGCCATCACGCCCAGCCGGGCCGTCGGCCAGCCCGCCCGCCGGGGCGCTTCCTCGCCGAGGGTCCGGGCGTCGAGGCCCCGGGCGGCGGCGGCGATCCGATCGTGCCAACCGGCGTCGCCGGTGGACAGCGCCCAGTAGGCGTGCATGACGCTCGCGTACTCCCGGCCGCCGCTCGTCACCGCCGCCGGGTAGTCGGTCTGCAGCACCTCCAGGCCCGCCGGATCGGGCCAGCCGCTGGGGTAGACGTACCCGCCCACGACCAGCGGGACGGTCGTCTCCGGTCCGTCCGCCACCCGCTGCGCCTCGGCTCGGGCGATCCCGGCCTCGCTCCGGCGGAAGTAGTCGAGCGCCCTCTCCCGGACCTCCGGCGTCACCGTGAGCGTGCGGCCCGGGCGCCGGGCCGGGATCGTCTCCCCCACCTCGGCGAGCAGGATCCGGACCGGGACATCGTTCTGGTCCATGTCGCCGAGCACGTGGATCCGGCGGTGCCCGGGCACCGCGTGGTACGACTCGCGGACGGCCTCGAGGTGGGCACCGGTCGGATCCGCGGCGTACGCCAGCAGCGCGTCCCAGCAACGCCGGGAGGAGTCCGGCCGGTCGTTGAGCACGTCCACCTCGTCGGCGAGCTCGCCGATCACCAGCTCCGGCGTCAGCCACGATTCCAGTGCCGGCACGGTTCCTTTCGCCGTGCCGGTGATGATCAGCGATGCGCCCTCGGGCGGGGTGAGGGTCAACGTGCCGTCGTCGAACGCGGCGCGGAGACCGTCGAAATCAGTCGATTCGTAGCGCCAGCAGACGACGCCGTCCGCGAAGACGCCGAGCGGGCTCAACTCGTAATAGTCACCCTTGTCGACGAAGACGAGGCGTTGCCGCCCCTCGACGACGTCGCCGCCGGCCACGCGCGACGTCGAAGTGCTGTCCGGCATGCCGGCGAGCCTAACGGCAGGCGGCGCCGGATCCGGGCCGGTGGCTCAGGAGTCGCCGGCGGGGATCGGGTCGTCGTACTCCCCCGGCGGGCCGGCGTATTCGCGGCCGCCGCCGTCCGGGAACGGCCAGGGGTTCGGGACGCAGCCGTGCAGCCCGAGCGTCTGCTGTTCCATCACCGGCGCGGGCCGGCCCGGGCCGGGGCACAGCTCGTGGCCCTGGCCCAGCCGGTGCCCGGTCTCGTGGGTGACCATGTACTGCCGGTAGGCCTCGAGCGGGGCACCGTAGCCGGGAACGGCGTTGGCCCAGCGGGCGACGTTGAGCACGACGTTGCTGCCGTTGCGGCAGGAGGTGTAGCTGTCCGGCGTGCCGCCGCACAGCTTGTCGCGGCTGGCCGGCGTCGCGAGGTAGATGGTGAAGTCGGCCATGTCGGCCGGCCCGACCTGCTGCAGCCGCCACTGGCCGCCGGCGGTCCAGCCGCGCGGGTCGCCGAGGATGGTGCGGATGTCCTTGGCGAACCCGGCGGGCCCGACGCCGTCGATGTCGGTCTCGATGGCGATCCGGTAGCGCATCAGCCGGCCGGCCTTCCCGGCGACCTCGTCGTTGCCGGGGGTGAACATCCACTGCCCGGACCCGGTCCGCGGGAAGGTGATGGCGGCTTCGACGGGCGCGCTCTGCGTCACGGGCTCCCGCTCCGCCGCCGGCGGCGGCGGGACCGAGGTGGCGTCCCCGATGTCCATGACGACCGGCCCGGCCGCCGGCGCGGCGACGGGCTGCCGTTCCCCGCACGCGGCCACCCCGCTGCCCACCGCCAGGGCGAGCACGGCGGCGGCCGCGGCCCGTCTCGCGGTTTTCGGCATGGGTCCTCCCGGGGTGCGCGGTTTCAGAAGGACATACGGGCCGCGGGCGGGAAAAGTTGCGGTGACCTGCGGTGGCGGAGCGTCACCGCAGCTCAGCGCACCGAATGTGACCACGGCCACAGAACCGGTTGCGACGTTCGGTGCAGCGGCGCCGGAACTCAGCCCAGGAACTTGCGGAGCACCTCGGTCACCTGGCGGATCTCCGCCGCCCGGACGTTCTCCTGCTTCGTGTGCGCCAACGTCGGGTTGCCCGGGCCGAAGTTCACCGCCGGCATGCCGCGCGCCGCGAAACGGGCGACGTCGGTCCAGCCCAGCTTGGCCGCCGCGCGGCCGCCCGCCGCTGCCACCAGTTCCGCCGCCGCCGGGGCCGACAGGCCCGGCAGCGCGCCCGGGGACAGGTCCACAACGGACAGTTCGAAACCGTCGAAAACCTCGCGCAGGTGACGCTCGGCCGCGGCCGCGTCGCGGTCCGGCGCGAAGCGGTGGTTCACCGTCAGCACCGCCGCGTCCGGGACCACGTTGCCGGCCACTCCGCCGCTGATCGCCGTCGCCTGGAGGCCTTCGCGGTAGGTCAGGCCGTCGATGTCGACGATCCGCGGCGGGTACTCCGCCAGCCGGCGCAGCGGCTCGGCGAGCGCGTGGATCGCGTTCTCGCCCATCCACGCCCGCGCGGTGTGCGCCCGCTTCCCCGAGAGCCGCAGTTCGACGCGCATGGTGCCCTGGCAGCCGGCCTCGATCACGCCGTTCGACGGCTCGCCGACGATCGCCAGGTCGCCGGCCAGCCACTCCGGCAGCTCGCGCTCGATCCGGCCGAGGCCGTTCTTGACCGCTTCGACCTCTTCGTTGTCGTAGAACACGAAGGTGACGTCGTGCTTGGGCGACGGCAGCGTCGCCGCCAGGTGCAGGAAGACCGCGTCGCCGCCCTTCATGTCGACCGTGCCGAGGCCGTGCAGGATCTCTTCGTCACCGGTGCCTTCGCGCCGCGAAGGCAGGTTGCCGTTCTCCGGCACGGTGTCCAGGTGCCCGGCGAGCACGATCCGCGACGCGCGGCCGAGGTGGGTCCGCGCGAGGACGGCGTCGCCGTTGCGGACGACTTCGAGGTGCGGGGCCTGCGTCTGCAACGCGTCCTGCACCGCGGTCGCGATCTCGGCCTCGGCGCCGGACACGCTGAAGATGTCCACCAGCGCTGCGGTCAGGTCCACCGGATCGGCGTGGAGGTCCAGGCTCATGCCCCGCACGCTACCGTGGGGGTGTGCGTAGGTTCCCGGTCGCCGTGGGCGGCGCGTTGCTGGTCCTGGTCCTGTCCGGCTGCGGGAACGAAGCCGGCCCGGCCCCCAGACCGCAGGCGGGCGAGCCCGGCCCGGACGCGCTCCCGACCAAGCTCGACGCGCTCACCGTCGACCAGTGCTACGCGAGCCCGCGCACCCAGCTGCCGAAGGGCTGTGAGAAGTACGTCACGGAGGTCGCCAACGTGCCGGGCGCGGCCCGCAAGCGCGCGGACGACCGCGACCCGCAGCTGGTCGCCGAGGCCACCAAGCTGGAGCGGGCCGTCGGGTCGTTCCGGAGCGCGGGCTGCACGACGGTCCCGGCCGCGGGTGGTCCCTGCTCGCAGGCGCTCGTCGACATCGCCGGCGCCCTCGCGGGCCTGAAGAAGCAGGTAGACGCGCGGCCCACGAGTGGTTGATCCGCGTCACTCCACTACGGTGAGGGCCGTGAGCGAGCAGAGCCCGAACCCCGAAACGACCGGCGCCAGCGGCGTCGGGCTGGCCACCGTCGCGACCGACGGGACGGTCCTCGACACCTGGTACCCGCACCCGAAACTGACCGAAGGCGGCACGCCCGGGACCGCGCGCCTGAGCGCGGAAGAGGCCACCGAGCTGCTCGGCGAGGCCGCCGCGGCGCTGCTCGGCCCGGACACCGACCGCGGGGTCGAGGTCGTCGCCGTCCGCACCACGATCGGCAAGCTGGCCGACGCGCCCGCGGACACGCACGACATGTACCTGCGGCTGCACCTGCTCTCCCACCGGCTGGTCCGCCCGCACGGCCAGAACCTCGACGGCATGTTCGGCCTGCTGGCCAACGTCGTGTGGACCAACCACGGCCCGTGCCCGGTCGAAGGCTTCGAGACGACCCGGCTGCGGCTGCGCTCGCGCGGCGCGGTGACCGTATACAGCGTGGACAAGTTCCCGCGGATGGTCGACTACGTCCTGCCGTCCGGGGTCCGGATCGGCGACGCCGACCGCGTCCGGCTCGGCGCGCACCTGGCCTCCGGCACGACCGTGATGCACGAGGGCTTCGTCAACTTCAACGCCGGCACGCTCGGCGCGTCGATGGTCGAGGGCCGGATCTCGGCCGGCGTGGTCGTCGGCGACGGCTCGGACGTCGGCGGCGGCGCGTCGATCATGGGCACGCTTTCCGGCGGCGGCAAGGAAACGATCTCCCTGGGCGAGCGCTGCCTGATCGGCGCGAACGGCGGCGTGGGCATCTCGCTGGGCGACGACACGGTCGTCGAGGCGGGGCTGTACGTCACGGCGGGCACGAAGGTCCTCGTCGATGGCAAGGTCGTCAAGGCCCGCGAGCTCAACGGCATTTCGGGCGCGGTGTTCCGCCGCAACTCGGCGAACGGCGCGGTCGAGGTCGTGCCGCGGACCGGCGCCGGCGTCGAGCTGAACGCGGCGCTGCACGCCAACGACTGAGAGCGATCGGTCACCTACCATCCAGGGGTGACCACCGAATCGTTCCGCCGGACACCGGCTGAGCTGGGCCTGCCGGACGCGCCCGTCGAAGCGCGTCCGGCCGACCCCGCTGGCCACCACGTGCGGGCCAAGCTCGACCGGGAGATCCGCGCGCTGCTCGCGCACGAACCCGGCACGCGCTCCGGCGTGGATCCGGAGGACCTGCACCAGATGCGCGTCGCCCTGCGGCGGATGCGCAGCGTGCTGAAGCTGTCCGGCGAGCTGGTCGGCGACGGCGCCGAACCGGTGCGCGCGGAACTGGGCTGGCTCGGCCAGTCCCTCGGCGAGGTGCGCGACTACGACGTGCTGATCGGGCACCTGCGCGAGGTCATCGCCGGCTTCGAGGTCCGGGACCAGGCCCCGGGCCGCCGTCTGGTGTCGAAGTTCGTCACCGAGCGAGCCACGGCGAAGCGGCGCCTGACGCGGGCGCTGTCGAGTGCCCGGTACTCGACGTTGCTGCGCGAGGTGAGCCTGCTGACGCGGGACAGCGCGTCGGCCGCGGCAGCGGAGAAGCCGCACGACCTGATCGGCGGGCTGGCGAAGCCGCACCGCAAGCTCGCCAAGGCCGTCCGTGCCCTGCCCGCCGACCCGCCGGACGACGACCTGCACGCGCTGCGCATCTACGGCAAGAAGCTGCGTTACGCGGCCGAGCTGGCCCAGACGTCGGCGAAGAAGAAGCAGACGGCGAAGATCAAGCACCTGCTCAAGGCGACGAAGGACTTCCAGACGGTGCTCGGTGAGCACCAGGACGCGGTGGTCGCGGCCGAGCGGATGCGCACGGTCCTGGAGTCGGCGGACGGCCCGATGGGATTCGTCGCCGGCCGGATCGCCGAGCGCGAGCTGGGCCGCCGCGCCGAGGCCCGCGCGGCGTGGCGACGCTCCTGGAAAGCGGTGGACGCCGCCGCCCGAGCCCTGCACGCCTGAGTCTCAGGACATCGACCAGACGTAACCGTCGGGCCGGATCAGCACCCTCCGGCCCCCTTCGGCCTCGTACGCCGCGTACGCGTGGCCGCCGTCGTCGACCAGGTCCGTTCCCGTCGCCACGCTCCCCGCCGGCAGGATCCGGTACCCGGCCGTCTCGCCCGCCCCGAACAGCAGCTCCGTCGCGTGCGGGCCGCGGAACAGCTCGAACAGGCGCACCCGCTTGCCGTTCGCGTCGGCCAGCGGGGCGTCCGGCGCCCGGTCGCCCGGCTGCAGCCCGCCCGTCCCGGCCGGTGCCAGCGGGCCGCCGCGGTAGCTGATGTTCAGCTGGTTCGTCTCCTCGCCGCGGTGGTGGGCGTCGTCGTCCCCGTCGACGTACTTCTGCAGGATCCCGGCGGTCACCCCGAGCACCCGGGCCGCGACCGTCCTTCGCTCGATCTCGTAGCTGTCCAGCAGCTCCGGTGAGCCGTCCGCGAGCTTCCAGCCCAGGTTGTAGCCGTCCTGGACGCCCGTGTTCAGCCCCTGCCCGCCCGTCGGCGGGTGGACGTGCGCCGCGTCGCCGGCCAGGAACACCCGGCCGTCGCGGAAGCGGGCCGCCAGGCGGACGTTCGGCCGCCACACCGTCGACCAGGCCAGGTCGGACAGCTTGACCGTGCCGCCGCTCAACGCGTCGAGCCGGGACTGGACCGCGGGCAACGCCGTCTCGACGTCGGTCTCGCCGTCGCCGAGCGCCGCGCCGAACTGGAAGTGCGGCGTCCCCGGCAGCGGGCTGAACGACATGCCGCTCATCGGCTCGTCCGGGGTCGCGAACCAGTGGCCGTAGTCCCGGTCGAGGCCGTCGGCCCGGACGTCGCCGAGCAGCATCCGGATCGACTCGTCGGTCGTGCCCTCGAACGCGATCCCCAGCGTCTTGCGCACGAAGCTCTTGCCGCCGTCCGCGCCGACCAGGTACTCCGCGCGGACGGTCTCCCCCGTGCTCAGCGTCGCCGTGACGCCCTCGGCGTCCTGGTCGAAGCCGGTCAGCGCGGTCGCGAGCTCGACGCGGACGCCGAACTCGGCCAGCCGGTCGCGCAGGATCCCCTCGGTCTGCGACTGGCCCAGGAACCAGCCGGTCGGGTACGGCCGCGACGGCGTCGGCTCGACCGGGTCGAACATCATCCGCTCGCCGACCACCTCGCCGCCGAGGTGGATCTTCATCGGCACCGGGGCCATGCCCGCGGCCAAAACCGCGTCGAGCACACCCAGGTCCTCGAACACCTCCAGCGTGCGCGGCTGCAGCCCGTCGCCGCGCGAGCCCACGAAGTACGTCTCGGCCTTGTCGATGATCCGCACGGCGACGTCCCGCCGCGCCAGCTCGATGGCCAGCGTCAGCCCGGTCGGTCCCGCGCCCGCGATCAGCACCCGTGTGTCCATGTCATCCTCCCAATGAATTTCGATTCAGTGAATCTGAATTCAGAATGGCGCTGCTAGCGTCCCGTGTCAAGGGAGGTGGCGATGACGGCGACGAGCCGCAAGGAAAAGGCCGCGGAGACCGAGGCCGCGCTCAAGGCCGCGGCCAAGCGCGTCTTCGCCCGGAAGGGCTACCTGAACACGAAGATCACCGACATCACCGCCGAGGCGGGCCGGGCCGCGGGGTCGTTCTACAACCACTTCGCGGGCAAGGAAGAGCTCCTGGAAGCGCTGATGGCCGACATCGCGGCGTCCGGCGACGAGAGTGCCGACAGCGAAGACCACCTCAACGACTTCAGCGACCCGGCGGCCGTCCGCTGGCACGTCAAGCAGTACTGGGAGTTCTACCGGGACAACGCGGCGACCATGCTGGCCCTGCGCCAGGCGGCGATGGTCAGCGAATCCTTCGCCCGGACGGTGGCGCAGTTCGGCGCGTCCCAGGCCGCCGACCTCGACGACCACCTGGCGCACATCACCCGCGCCGGAATGCGGCTGCCCGCGGACCCGGACCGGTGCGGCATGCTGATCTACCACCTGGTCGACGCGTTCGCGGCGACGTGGCTGCACGGTGCGCCGGCGGGCTGGACGCCGCCGACCGACGACGAAGCGATCGAACTGCTCACGCGGTTCGTCTACCGGGGCCTCACCGGCCGCGATTACTGACCGGGCTCCGGCCAGTGGTCGACGACTTCGACGTGCCGCAGCCCGGCGGATTCGGTGATGTGCCGGAACCAGGCGGCGCACTCGGGCACCGAGTCGATCAGCCGGGCCGCCTCCTCGGCTTCGGCCCGGCTGCGCCAGAGCACGACGTCCAGCCAACCGCCGTCGTCTTCCCTGGTCAGATAAGCGGCGAGACAGCCGGGGAACCGCCGGCGCATCGCCTCGACCATCGCCGGGCGCTCCGCCAGCAGCTGGGCCACGGCGCTGTCGCCGACCTTGAAGCGGGCCAATTCGATCGTCATGGACATGCTCGGCACCGTAGCCGGGGGCACCGACAGTTTCCGGACGGCTCAGCCCGCGGTCAGGCGCTCCACGGCGGCGTCGACGCGCTCGTCCGTCGCGGTCAGCGCAACGCGGACGTGCTTGCCGCCCTTCGGGCCGTAGAACGTCCCGGGCGCGACCAGGATGCCGCGGTCGGCCAGCCACCGGACCGTCGTGGCGGCGTCTTCGTCGCGGGTGGCCCAGAGGTAGAGGCCCGCTTCGGAGTGGTCGATGCGGAAACCGTTGTCCTGCAGCGCCTTCCGCAGGACGAGCCGGCGGCGGGCGTAGCGCTCGCGCTGGACGTGCAGGGCCTCGTCGTCGGTCAGCGCGGCGACCATCGCCTCCTGGACCGGGCGCGGCACGATCATGCCCGCGTGCTTGCGCACTTCCAGGAGCCGCTTGATCAGGTGGGGGTCACCGGTCAGGAACCCGGCGCGGTAGCTGGCCAGGTTCGCCGACTTCGACAGCGAGTGGACCGCGATCAGCCCGTCGGTCCGGCCGTCGCAGACGTCCGGGTGCAGCACCGACAGCGGGTCGGTCTCCCAGCCGAGCGCCAGGTAGCACTCGTCGGAGACCACGACGACGTCACGCTCGCGGGCCCATTCGACGACCTTGCGCAGGTGCTCGACCGGCAGCACCTGGCCGGTCGGGTTGGACGGCGAGTTCAGCCAGATCATCGCCGGCTTCTGCGGGCCGAGCGCGGTCAGGCCGTCGGTCCGCAGAATCGACGCGCCCGCCAGCAGGGCCCCGACCTCGTACGTCGGGTAAGCCAGCTCCGGGATGACGACGACGTCACCGGGGCCGAAGCCGAGCAGCCGCGGCAGCCAGGCCACGGCCTCCTTGGACCCGATCGTCGGCAGCACGGCGTCCGGCTCGATGCCGTCGACGCCGTGGCGCCGGGAAAGCGCTCCGCGCGCGGCTTCCCGGAGGGCCGGGATGCCGTGGGTGGTCGGGTACCCGGGGATCTCCGAGACCGACGCGAGGGCCTCGCGGATGCCGGCCGGGACCGGGTCGACCGGCGTGCCGATGGAGAGGTCGACGACCCCACCGGGATGCGCCTGGGCCGTGGCCTTGACCTCGGCGAGCGAATCCCAGGGGAAGTCGGGCAGCGCGATCCGGTTCATTCGCCCTGCGGGGGCAACGCCTTGATGAAGGCCGGGTCGTGCGCGGTCTTGCCCACCTTGGACGCACCGCCGGGCGAGCCCAGCTCGTCGAAGAAGTCGACGTTCGCCTTGGTGTAGTCCGACCAGTTGTCCGGGACGTCGTCCTCGTAGTAGATCGCCTCGACCGGGCAGACCGGCTCGCAGGCGCCGCAGTCGACGCACTCGTCGGGGTGGATGTACAGCATCCGCTCGCCCTCGTAGATGCAGTCCACGGGGCACTCGTCGATACACGCCTTGTCGAGCACGTCGACGCAGGGCTCGGCGATCACGTAGGTCACTGCGCACTCCTGCTTTTCTCTGCAAACAGCCAGTCGGTGCCGACATTACGCGGGGTCGGCACCCGTTCGGTCGGTGAGGCAAGCCTTAGCCATACCCGGGGTATGGGGCTCACCGCTCCCGGCGGCGCGGGGGCGGGGTGGCCCGGGCGTCACCGGTGATGACGAAGCGCGGCTTGGGCGCTTCGTCCTCAGTCTTCTTCTCCCCCACGGCTCGGTTGAACCCTTCGGCGATCTCGTCGACCAGCTTCTCGTTGTGCCGTTCGTCCTTGCGCTGGATACCCACGGTCACCTCCTGCCGAAATCCGCTCCCGCGACTTTCACCGCCTCCGTCACAATCTAGCGGTGAACGCCCGCGAGAAGCTCGAAATCACCTGCAGCAAAGCATGGCCGCCCCTGGTGGAGGATCCCCTGGGTGAGTGGCGCCTGCGCTGGGCGGACGGTTTCACCGGGCGCGCCAACAGCGCACTCGCCGTCGGCGACCCCGGCCGCCCGTTCGGCGAGGCTCTGCGCGCGGTGTGTGATTTCGCCCACGACCGGGGGATCACCCCGATGGTGCAGGTGGTCCGGGACAGCCCGAACGAACGCGCGATCGCCACGAGCGGGTGGGTGCCGGCCACCGGGCACGGCGCGGGGCACGAAGTCGTGGTGCTCACCGCCCCGCTGACGCCCTCGCCCGGCGTCCCGGGCGTCACGGTGGGCGACGAGCCGGTCCCCGGCTGGTGGGAGCTCGCGCTGCGCCCCGGCGAGGACTCCCCCGCCGCCCGGCAGGTCCTGACCTCCGGAAAGGTCGGCTACGGCGGCGCGACGGCCGAGGGGGTCCTCGCCGGCGTCGTCCGCGGAGCGCTGGTCGACGGCTGGCTGCACGTCGGCCGCCTCGAAGTCACCCCGGTCTTCCGCCGCCGCGGGCTGGCGTCGGCGCTGATGGGCGCCGTGCGGACGTGGGGCGTGGAACACGGGGCGGACCGCGCGGTGTTGCAGGTCGCGGAGGGGAATTCGGGAGCGCTTGCGCTCTACGCGGGGCTCGGCTACGCCCCGCACCACAGATACCGGTACTGGGTGCCCGCACCCGGCTCGTGCGAGGATTCGACGTCGTGAAGATCGTGGTAATGGTCGGCGGAGTGGGCGGGGCCCGCTTCCTGCTGGGTGTCAAGGCGGCTTTGGGCATGGCACCGGAAGGTGCCTCCGACTCCCCGCACGAGGTGACGGCGCTGGTCAACACCGGCGACGACGTCTGGATGCACGGGCTGCGGATCTGTCCGGACCTGGACACCTGCATGTACACCCTGGGCGGCGGGATCGACAAGGAACGCGGCTGGGGGCACTCGGGCGAGACCTGGGTCGTAAAGGAGGAGCTGGCCGCCTACGGCGCCGAGCCGAGCTGGTTCGGCCTCGGCGACAAGGACATCGCCACCCACCTGATCCGGTCTCGGATGCTGCGCGCGGGCTACCCGCTTTCGGCGGTCACCGAGGCCCTGTGCGACCGCTGGCAGCCCGGCGTCCGGCTGCTCCCGATGTCGGACGACCGCGTCGAGACGCACGTCGTGATCGACGACCCGGAGCAGGACGGGCAGCAGAAGGCCGTCCACTTCCAGGAGTGGTGGGTGCGCTACCGCGCCGAGCCGAAGGCCCACTCGATCGTGGCGGTCGGCAACGACGAGGCCAAGCCCGCGCCGGGCGTGCTGGAGGCGATCAAGGACGCCGACGCCGTGCTGTTCGCGCCGTCGAACCCGGTCGTCTCGGTGGGCACCGTGCTGGGCGTGCCCGGTGTCCGGGACGCGCTGCGCAAGACGTCGGCCGGCGTCGTCGGGGTGTCGCCGATCATCGGCGGCAAGGCGCTGCGCGGGATGGCCGACGCGTGCCTGACCGCGATCGGCGTCGAGACGTCGGCCGAGGCGGTGGGCCGGCACTACGGTTCGCGCCAGGCCGACGGCGTGCTCGACGGCTGGCTGATCGCCGAAGGCGAGACGGCGGACGTGCCGGGCGTGACCGTCCGCGACGTCCCGCTGCTGATGTCCGATGTGGACGCGACCGCGGCGATGGCCCGGGCCGCCCTCGAACTGGCTGGAGCCCCCGTTGACCAACACCGCTGACACCCCTGATCACGCTTCCCCCAAGCTGGAGATCCTGCCCGTCACCGGGCTGCCGGAGTTCCGCCCGGGCGACGACCTGACCGGCGCGATCGTGGCCGCCGCGCCCTGGCTGCGCTCCGGCGACGTCCTGGTGGTGACCAGCAAGATCGTCTCCAAGGCCGAGGGCAGGCTCGTGCGCGTGCCGTCGGACCCGGAAGCCCGCGACGCCGAACGCCGGAAGCTCGTCGAGCAGGAGGCCGTGCGGATCGTCGCGCGGATCGCGCGCACCGTGATCACCCAGAACCACCTGGGGATCGTGCAGGCCGCGTCCGGGATCGACGCGTCCAACGTGGCCGGTGACGAGGTCGCGCTGCTGCCCGCCGACCCGGACGCTTCGGCGCTGGCGCTGCGCAACGGGCTGCGGGAGCGGCTCGGCGTCGAGGTCGCCGTCGTCGTCACCGACACGATGGGCCGGGCCTGGCGGATCGGGCAGACCGACGCCGCCATCGGCTCGTCCGGGCTGCGCGTGCTGCACGCCTACCAGGGACAGGTCGACGGGCAGGGCAACGAGCTGGCCGTCACCGAGGTCGCCGTCGCCGACGAGCTCGCCGCGGCCGCCGACCTGGTCAAGGGCAAGCTCGGCGGAACTCCGGTCGCGGTGGTCCGCGGGTTCTTCCCGGAGGACGACGGTTCGACCGCGCGGAACCTGGTCCGCCCGCTGGAGGAGGACCTCTTCCGGCTGGGCGTCAACGAAGCCGTCGCGCAGGGCCGGCGCGAGGCCGTCCCGGCCCGGCGTTCGGTGCGGCACTTCGCGGACGAGCCGGTCTCCCCCACCTCCATCCGGCGGGCGGTGGGTTCCGCGCTGACCGCGCCCGCGCCGCACCACACGCACCCGGTGCGGTTCGTCTGGCTGCGTGACCCCGGCGTCCGGAAGAAGCTGCTCGACGCGATGCGCGAGTCGTGGCAGGCCGACCTGTCCGGCGACGACTTCACGCCGGAACAGATCGCGAAGCGGCTCAGCCGGGGCGACATCCTGTACCGGGCGCCGGAAATCGTCATCCCGTTCCTCGTCCCGGACGGCGCGCACACCTACCGCGACGACCGGCGCAACGACTGCGAGAAGACGATGTTCACCGTCGCCGGCGGCGCCGCGGTCCAGGGCCTGCTGGTCGCACTGGCGGCCGAGGGCCTGGGTTCGTGCTGGATCGGGTCGACGATCTTCGCCGCCGACGTCGTCCGCGAAGTCCTGGGCCTGGACGAGCGCTGGCAGCCGCTGGGCTCGGTCGCCATCGGCGTGCCGCTCACCGAGCCGGAGCCGCGTGGCCCGGCCTTGGCCGGCGACGGGCTGCTGGAACTGTGAGCCTGCACGCGGACGCCGTCACGACGCTTTCGTCGTGGCAGCCTGCGGTCCCTTCCCAGGAGTCGCTGCGGCAGGCCTTCCTCGGTTTCTTGGCTGCTCGTTCTGACAGTTGCGAGCGGTCGTGCGAGGCCGGGCACCTGACGGCGTCGGCGGTCGTGCTGGACCACACCGGCACCCGGGTGCTGCTGACGCTGCACCCCCGGGTCGGGCGGTGGCTGCAGCTCGGCGGCCACTGCGAGCCGTCGGACGCGTCGCTGGCGGGGGCGGCGCTGCGGGAGGCCACCGAGGAGTCGGGGATGTCCGGGCTCCGGATCTCCGCCGAGCCGGTGCACCTGGACGTCCACCCGATCACGTGCTCGCTGGGCGTGCCGACCCGGCACTTCGACGTCCGCTTCGCGGTGCACGCCCCGCCGGGCGCTTCGCCGGTGCGCAGCGACGAGTCCGACGACCTGCGGTGGTGGCCGGCGAACGCGCTGCCCGCGGGGTCGGAAGATCTCGCCGATCTGGTGAAAGCGGCCGTTCCTGTCGGTGCCGGGGGATAACCTGGTTCGCGGACAGGGAGGGACCACATGGCTACACAGTTCCCGGAGCGGGTGCACTACCACTCCGGCGGAGGCGGCGACACCGGCGTGTTCGGGTACATCGTGCTCGGGCTGATCGTCCTGGGCATCATCGTGTTCGTCATCGCGGTGGCGGTGCGGGTGTCGAAGATGCGCCGCGAAGAGGCGATGAAGAACGGCGGGCAGTTCCCGCCGAACCCGAACTTCCCGCCGCAGCAGGGTTTTGCGCAGCAGGGCTTCCCGCCGCCGGGTTCGCCACCACCGGGTTCTCCGCCGCCGTCGCAGGGGTTCGCGCAGCCGGGCTTCGCGCCCGGGTACCCGCCGCCTTCGCCGCAGCAGGGGTTCCCGCAGCAGCCGGGATATCCGCCGGCGCCGCAGCAGTACGCCCCGCAGGGGCCGTCGTTCCCTCCGCAGCAGCAGTTGCCGGGGCCGGGAGCGGGTCCGCAGAGCTGGTGATCGTCCCCTTCGACAGCAGTTCGCCGGTCCCGCCGTTCGAGCAGGTCCGGTCCGGGCTCGCGACGCGGATCAACGACCGGAGCCTGGCCGTCGGCACGAAGCTGCCCACGGTCAGGCAGCTGGCGGCCGACCTGGGAATCGCCCCGAACACGGTGGCGAGGGCCTACCGCGAGCTGGAGGAAGCGGGCTTGATCGAGACGCGCGGCCGAGCGGGAAGCTTCGTCGCGGCGGCGGGCGACCAGAGCCGCCGCCGAGCCCAGCAGGCGGCGGCGGAGTACGCGAAGACCACCCGTAAGCTCGGCCTCGACGACGCCGAGGCGCTGTCGATCGTCCGCGCGGCACTCGACGAGGGGAACGGCTGATGGTGAGCGTGCTGATGCTGCTGATCATCTTGGTGGTGATCGCCGGCATCGTCGGAGTGGTGCTGCTCATCGTCAACGCGAGCAAGCCGAAGCAGCCGCCGTACCCGCCGCAGTACCCCGGGTACCAGCAGCCGGGATACCCGCCGCAGCAAGGCTTTCCGGGCCAGCAGCCACCGGGATACCCGGGTTACCCCGGGCCACAGCAGGGTTATCCCGGCCAGCAGCCGCCGTACCCGCCACCGCCGGGTGGTTATCCCCCGCAGCAGTAGCGCGCAGCCTCCGTAGGCCGCCATCAGAGCAGCGATGCCCCGATGGCGGCCTTCAGGCATTCCGGGGCCGGACGGTGATCGCGCACCGCGATCCGTGGCCCGCAACGCCGCGCTGCAGCAGCCGCCCAGCGCTCGCTGCAGCAGCCCGCCACCGCACATCGGCCCACACCCCCGAGCGCCGAGTCCTGCCCCGCAGCAGCTCGCCGCCGAATCGTTGGCACACGCGCCGCCTCGCCGCCACCCCGCGCCCGCGCCGCGCGCAGCAGCCCGGCTCCGCACACCGCCCCGCAGCAGCTCGCCGCCGAATCGTTGGCACACGCGCCGCCTCGCCGCCACCCCGCGCCGCAGCAGTCCGCCACCGCTCGCCGCCGCAGCTGCGGCGCCGTCACATCGCGCGGTAGTCGCGCAGCTCGATCCGTGGCCCGAACCGCGGCCGGGTGTGCCCGGCCGCCTCCAGATACCTCACCGCCCGCTGCCGCTGCGGGGCGTACGGGGCCAGCACCTCCGCCATTCCCGCGTCGTCGAGCTTCGTGCCCAGCAGCGCGTTCCCCACCATCGACGGGATGTTGTAGTCGCCGAAGCTCACCGCGTCCGGGTCGCCCCAGGCGCGCTGGGCGATCTCCGCCGCCGTCCAGACCCCGATGCCCGGGACCTGGCGCAACCAGTGGCGGCCCTCCAGCCCGCGCAGCTCCACCGCCCGCTCCAGGTGACCGGCGACGCGCGCCGCGTTCAGCAGGGCCGTCCGGCGCTTGATGTCGACCCCCGCGCGGTGCCAGTGCCAGTCCGGCAGCGCCCTCAGCGCCGCCGGTGCCGGCGGCACGCGCAGCCGCTCGGGCGCCGGGCCGGGTGGGCGCGTGCCGAACCGGCGGCACAGCTCGGCCCACGACCGGATCGCCTCCTTGCCCGTCACCTTCTGCTCGAGCACGGCGAGCACCAGCCAGTCCCACACCACCCCGGTCGCGCCGAGCCGCAGGCCGGGGTTCGCCCGCCGGGCCCGCGCGACGACGTCGTGGTGCGCGACGAACCCCGCGTCGTCGTCGTCCGCCCCCAGCAAAGCCGGCACCCCGCTGAGCAGCCGGTCCTTCGCCGAGCCCCAGGCCGCGGCTTCGATGCGGCCGTCCGGATGGCGGCGCAGCGCCAGCGTTCCGGGGCCGTCCGGGGTGTTCGACGCGAGCCAGGTGATGCCGCGCTCGTCGGTGAGGATGTTGAGCGACCCGCGGCCGCGCTTCAGCGGACCCAGGACCCGGCCCAGGTCGACCTCGAACGCGGGACGCCAGAACACCGGGCTACGCGTCGCTCGAAAAGCGGACGGATCCGTCGGGCAGGACGACGTCCGGCCAGACGCGGGCGCCGTCGAGGAGCTCGCAGCCGGCCCCGACGGACACGCCGTCGCCCAGCACCACGCCGCGCAGCACCGCGCCGGCGCCGACGCGGGCGCCGTGCCCGAGCACCGAACGCTCGACGATCGCGCCCTCGGAGACCGCCGCGCCGTCGAACAGGACCGAGCCGTCGATCTTCGCGCCCGAGCCCACCACGGCGGCGACGCCGATCGTCGAGCCGCCGCTGAGCTGGGCGTCTTCGGCCACCGACGCGCCGTCGAGCACCAGGAAGTCGCCGGGGCGGCCGGGCAGCGCCGACGTCGGCGCCAGGCCGCGCACGAGGTCGGCCGAGCCGCGCACGAACGCTTCCGGCGTGCCGACGTCCAGCCAGTAGGACTCGTCGACGAAGCCCTGGATGTGCGCGCCCTGCTCGAGCAGCTGCGGGAACGTCTCGCGCTCGACCGACACCCGCCGTCCGGTCGGGATGGCCTCGATCACCGGACGGCGGAAGACGTAGCAGCCGGCGTTGATCTGGTCGGTCGGCGGGTCCGGCGTCTTCTCGAGGAACGCCTGGACCCGCCCGGTCTCGTCGGTCGGCACCGACCCGAACCGGCTGGGGTCCGGCACGCGCTGCAGGTGCAGTGTGACGTCGGCCTCGGATTCGCGGTGGACGCGCAGCTGCTCGCCGAGGTCCGAGCCGGAGATGATGTCGCCGTTGAAGACGATCACGTGGTCGGCCCGGAGCTTGTCGTACACGTTCCGGATCGCGCCCGCGGTGTCGAGCGGCTCCTCCTCGACCACGTACTCCAGGTCGAGGCCGATGGACTTCCCGTCGCCGAAGTACTCCTCGAACACCTCCGCCCGGTAGCTCGTGCCCAGCACGACGTGCCGGATGCCGGCCTCGCGGATGCGGGAGAACAGGTGACTCAGGTAGGGCGTCCCGGCTGTGGGGAGCATCGGCTTCGGCGCCGACAGCGTCAACGGCCGGAGGCGCGTGCCCTTGCCCCCGACCAGCACGACGGCGTCGACAGCGTCGCTTCGGACCTCGGACGTCACGGAAATCTCCTCTTTTATCACGCACCGCTGAGCGACAAGCCGCGGGAAACCCTGACGGAGGTCGCCCGGAGGGCCTACCCTAGACAGGAAACAGGCGGGCCTTTCCCCAGAGGGCCCCGGGTCAGTCGGGAGGCCGAGGGGATGGACCCCCGCGATCGGGCGGACGCCCTGCTCGCACGAGCCCAGGCGCGCGGTGTGTTCGTCGTGACACCCGACAGCGCAACGTCACCGATGGACTCGTCGAACACCCAGCAGATCCCGCGCGCGCAGATCGACGGGCTCGACCGCAGCCGCGACCCCGACACGACCACGCAGCTGCCGGCGTCGCTGATCGAGGAGAACGACCACCCGCTGGCCGGCTCGGCGCCGACGCGGCGGATGGAGGTCCAGGGCGGCCGCCGCCCGCAGCAGACGACGCCGCTGAGCATGCCGTCGCCGACGACCCCGATGCCCAAGCCGGTGCCCACCCCGCTGGCCCGCCGGCCCCAGGCCGAGCAGGTCACGAGCCCGCTGAAGGAGCCCGATCCGGAGGACACCGGCCTGGTGCCGACGGTGACGCAGAACATCGGCAAGTCCGACCTTTCGCGCCGGCTCGACGGGATCTAGCGGGTCTCCAGCTTCAGCCGCAGCGCGAGGCCGAGCTTCACGGCGGCCAGCACCGGCTTCCAGGCGAGCCCCTGGTGGCGATCGGCGAGGTAGCGGTAGGCGCTGGCGTGGTGCGCCGCGAGCATCTTCTTCGACGCCTGCGAAGTCGAGTGGCCGCCTTCGTGCGTCACCCGCGAGGACGGCGCGTAGACGTTCAGCCAGCCCGCTTTCGCCAGCCGGTCGCCGAGGTCGACGTCCTCGAAGTACATGAAGTAGCGCGTGTCGAAGCCGCCGACGGAGTCGAACGCCTCCCGGCGGAACAGCTGGCACGAGCCGGACAGCCAGCCCGAGGTGCGCTCGGCCGGCGTGCCGCTTTCCTGCCGGTACTGCTTGGTCCAGGGGTTGCCGGGCCAGACCTTCGCGAAGGCGGCGTGCCCGATCCCGCGCCCGAAGGACGGCAGGAGCCGCGCCGAGGGGTAGACCGTGCCGTCGAGATCGTGGATCAGCGGCCCGAAGGCACCGCCGCGCGGCCACCGCCGGGCGACCTCGAGGAGCGCGTCGAGCGACCCGGGCTCCCATTCGAGGTCCGGGTTGACGACGACGACCCAGCCGTAGGAGTCGTCCAGCTCGGCGACGCCCCGGTTCGCGGCGGTCCCGTAGCCGACGTTCTCCCCGATGGTGAGCAGCTGCACGTTCTTCCGGCCGGCGGTGACCCGCTCGAGGGCCCCCTCGACGGACGCGTTGTCCGCGACGACCACCTTGACCTCGCGCTCGGTGGCCTTCTCGAGGGTGTCGAGGAACCGCTCGATGGTGTCCTCGGAGAAGTAGGTCACGGTCACGACGCCGACACCGTCGCCATAGCGGGATTGCTCAGTCACCCGGCCATTGTCCACGCGTCACGCAGGGCAACCCCGCCGCCCCGGGGGCCGTGACGGAAGCGCCGACACGCGTGATCGGGAAGCCGGCACGCGTGATTGCGAGGTCGACACACCGCGCGAGGCCGGTTGTCGCCGTGTCGACCCTTCGATCACACGTGTTGTCCCCTGGATCACGCGTGGCGACCCTCGGAGCACGGTTCAGCGGGTGCGGAGGTGGCGGGACCAGGCTTTCGCCACCCGGAACCAAGTGGTCACGGAAAGTGCCAGCCCGATCGCAGATCGTACCTCAGGCCGCGAGATGATGATGAGATGACGGTGCACGCCTTCGTCGATGAATCAGCCCGCGGCGGCAGCTATTTGCTGTGCGCAACGATCGTGGAACCTGCACACCTGAGCACCACGCGACGCGCACTGACATCACTCCTGCTCCGAGGAGCCCGCGAGCTGCACTTCAAGAAGGAAAAGGAACCTCGCCGCAAGATGCTCATCGACCGGATGGCCGGCATGCCGGTCACCACGCGGCTCTACCGCGGAGCGTGCACCCCCAAGACCGAGGAGGCCGCCCGCCAGCGCTGTCTCACGCTGCTCGCGGAGCACCTGCTCGGGCTGCAGGCTCACCGGCTGGTCCTCGACTCGCGCAACCACCGCGACGGACACGATCGCCAGACCCTGCAGAGAGCGCTGGGCTTCCGGCCGTCAAAAACCGAGCTCACCTACGAGCACGTCGACTCGACCGCCGAACCTCTTCTCTGGGTTTCGGACGCGGTGGCCTGGTGTTTCGGCGCGGGCGGCGACTGGCGGCGACGTGCAGGTCCGGTGATCGCGGACCGCTTCGACCTCTGAAGACACCAAAGACCCCAAAGGCAGCGAAAAGCCCGCGAGACGACCGTCCGGACGCGTCGCGGGCTTTCATACTCGGCCCCACGGGGGCCTCGCACACTCAGTCTACCATCGCTGATCACGGCCTGTACCCGTCAGCGGGTGCGGAGGTGGCGGGACCAGGCTTTCGCGTACGCCTCCCGGTGGCGTTCCGCGGTCGTGGCCCACGAGAACTCCTTCGCGCGCTGCTGGGCGGCCGTTGCCAGCTCGGCGCGCCGTCCCGGGTCCGCCAGCAGCTCACCGAGCGCCGCCGCGACGTCGCCGGCGCCCACGCCGCAGTACGCCACCGCGTCGCCGCCCACCTCCGGGAGCGACAGCCGGCGCGTGGTCAGGACGCACGCGCCGCACGCCATCGCCTCCAGGACCGGCAGCCCGAACCCCTCGCCCAGTGACGGGTACGCCACCAGCTCCGCCCCGCCGAGGAAGCCCGCCAGCGTGCCGAACGGCAGGTAGCCCGCCCGGATCACGCGCAGCCGGTGCGGGACCGCGTCCAGCGCCCGCTCCACCTGGGTGTCCCAGCCCGGCTGGCCGGCCAGCACCAGCGCCGGGGCGTCCGGGCGGCCGGCGACCGCGCGCGCGAACCCGCGGATCAACGCGGGCACGTTCTTGCGCGGCTCCAGCGCACCCAGGAAGGCCACGTACGGCGTCCGCCCCAGGCCGACCGCCGCGCGCGCCGCCGCGACCTCCGCCGGGGACGGCGGGTGGAAGCGCTCGCTGTCGACGCCGTGGTGAATCACTTCCAGGGAAGCGTGCCGGACCGGGCCGACGCGGGCCAGCTCCGTGGCCGTCGCCGCCGAAGGCACCACGCACAGCGTCGCGCGGCGAAGCGCCGTCGCCGTCCACGCGCGGAAGAACCGGGCCTTCACCGACGAGTGCAGCACGGCGTCGGTGAAGAACGTCGCGTCGTGCAGCGTGACCACCGACGCGGCCGACGTCGCGAGCGGCATCGTGTAGTGCGGCGAGTGGACGACGTCCGCGCCGAGCCGGCGGGCCAGCCGCGGCAGGGTCGCTTGTTCCCAGGTCAGGCGGGCCGTGCGGGTGGTCGTGGCCGGCGACGCGGGTACGATGCGCGAGTGCGGCGCCAGCTGGTCGTAGAGCTGCAGGTCGCGGGGCTGGCAGACGACGGTGATCCGCGCCCCGTCCGCGTCGAGGGCAGCGACGAGGGAATCCACGTAGCGGCCGACACCGCCGCGGTCCGCGGGAACCGCGGTCGCGTCGATCAGCACCCGGGGATCGTCGCTCACCCCTGCAGGGTACGGCGGCACCCCCGCGCCATGGTGAGGAACTGGCAAACCGGGCAGGTGAGCGCCTCAGTCGTGGGGCCGCCGGTGGATCGCCCAGACGGCCTCGGCCGCGCGACGCCAGGTGAACGCCTTCGCCCGCTCCCGCCCCGCCCGGGTCAGCTCCGCCGCCCTCGACGGCGAACCGAGCACTTCCCTCAGCGCGGAAGCCAGCGCCGCGGCGTCCCCGCGGGGCACCATGACACCGGCCCCGCCGGCCACTTCGGCCAGCGCCGGGACGTCGGTGTGCACCACCGGCACCCCCGCCGCCATGGCCTCCAGCAGCCCCAGCCCGAACCCCTCGGCGAGGCTCGGCACGGCCAGCACGCCGGCCCGGCGCAGCACGGTCGCCAGCTCGGTGTCGGTCACCTTCCCCAGCACCCGCAGCCGGTCGGCGGGCAGGCCGCGCTCGGCCGCCAGCGCCACCGGGTCGATGCCGCCCCAGCCGGGCTGGCCGGCCAGCACGAGCACCGTGCCCTCCAGCGCCGCGACCGCGTCGACCAGCACGTCGATGCCCTTGCGCGGCTCGATCGTGCCGACGGCCAGCACGTACCGCGCCGGCAGGTCCAGCTCGGCCGAGCCGGAAAGCACCCGCACGCCGTGCGGCACGACGCGCACCGGGACGTCGACGTCGATCAGCACCGCGAGCTCGTCGGCGACCGCCCGCGTCGGCACGACCAGCCCGGACGCCCGCCGCGCGGCCCGCGCGATCATCGACCGGTGCCAGCTCACCCCGCGCGCGGTGAGCGTCTCGGGGTGGGTCCACGGCACGGTGTCGTGCACGGTCACGCTCAGCGTCTTCCCCGCCGGAGCGCGCGGCGGCGCGAAGGGCGTCGGCGCGTGCACCGCGTCGCCGCCCGGCCACCAGCGCAGGCCCAGCTGCCACGCGGCGACCAGCGCCCGCGGCGGGATCCGCAGCACGCGCGGGCCGTCGACGCCGGCCACGCGGGCCGCTTCGACATCGGCGTGCCGCGCGACCACGGTGGACACCGTCCAGCCCGGCGGGGCGGTCTTCGCGAGCGCGGGGAGCAGCTCGGCCGTGTAGCGCCCGGTGCCACCGGGCACGGGCGCGAGGAGCTGCTCGGCGAGCACGACCAGTTCGGGCACGCGGCTATTGTGCGGGACGTGACCGCGAATCCCGCCACCACGGTGGTAGTCGTGACCTGGCGGGGCGCCGGGCACATCACGGCCTGCCTCGACGCGCTCGCCGCGCAGACGCGTCCACATCGGACGCTCGTGGTCGACAACGCCTCCGGCGACGGCACCGCCGCCCTGCTCGCGGCCCATCCTTCGCGTCCGGAAGTGCTCCGCCTCCCGCGCAACACCGGCTACGCGGGCGCCCTCGCCGTCGCCCTCGAAAAGGTTCAGACCCCGCTCATGGCGTGGCTGAACGACGACGCCGAACCCGCGCCGGACTGGCTCGCGACACTGGAGGACACCCTCGAAAAGGCGCCGCTGGCCGCCGCGGCGACGTCCCGGCTCGTGCGCCGCGACGGCACCACGCAGTCCGCCGGCGTCCGGTTGACCGCCGACGGCCACGGCGCCGACGTCACCGAGCCCGCCGGGGAGGTGTTCGGCTTCTGCGGCGGCGCGGCGCTGCTGCGCACCGACGCGCTGAAGAGCGTGCACGGCGTCCCGGCCGGATTCTTCTGTTATTACGAGGACACCGACACCGCGTGGCGGCTGCGGCTGGCGGGGTGGGACGTCGTCGCGGCGCCGGACGCCCGCGCCCGGCACGCCCACGGCGTCAGCAGCGAGCTGGGCTCGCCGGAGTTCCACCGCTGGAACGAACGCAACCGGCTGCTCATGCTGCTGCGCTGCGCGCCCCGCGGCGTCGCGGTGAACCAGCTGCTCCGGTTCGCCGTGTTGACAGCGGTGCTGCCGCTGCGCCCCGGGCGGCCGGCGGCGGCGAACTTCCGCTTCGGCCTGCGCTGCCGGGTGCTCGCCGAAGTGGCCGGGCGGCTACCTGCGACGTTGCGGGCCCGCCGCAAGATCACCCGCCGCGCGGCGCTCGGCCGAGGCGCGGTCTGGGAGGCATGGGCAGGCCTTTAAGCTTGCGCCAGGATCGACGACGAGGAGCTGGCTTTGGCGCAGGGGGATCCGCAACCGCTCGTCTCGGTGATCGTGGTGAACTACCACGGCGCCGACGACACGATCACCTGCCTGCGCGCGCTCGCCGAGCACGACTACCCCGAGCTCGAGCTGATCTGCGTCGACAACTCGGACGAAGCCGCGCGCATCCGCGAAGCCGTCCCCCAGGCCCAGGTCGTCGAGGCCGGCCGCAACACCGGGTTCGCGGGCGGCTGCAACCTCGGCGCGAAGCACGCGAAGGGCACCGTCCTCGGCTTCCTCAACAACGACGCCCGCCCGGCACCCGGCTGGGTCTCCGCCGCCGTCGCCGAGCTGCGCGCCCAGCCCCGCGTCGCCGCCGTGGCCAGCAAGGTCCTCGACTGGGAAGGCACCGGCACCGACTTCGTCGACGGCGGGCTGACCTGGTTCGGCATGGGCTACAAGCGCCACGCCGGCTCGCCGCTGGCCGACGTCCCGGCCGCCGAGCACGAGGTCGCGAAGGACGTCCTGTTCGGCACCGGCTCCGCGATGTTCGTCCGGGCGAGCGTGTTCGCCGAGCTCGGCGGCTTCGACGAGCGGTTCTTCATGTTCTACGAGGACGTCGACCTCGGCTGGCGGCTCAACCTGCGCGGCTGGCGCGTCCGGTACGTCCCGGAGTCGCTGACCTATCACCGCCACCACGGCACCATGGCGTCGGTCGACGCACCCGAGACCGGCCGCGAGACTTTCCTGCTGGAGCGCAACGCCCTGGCCGCGCTGTACAAGAACCTCTCCGACGAGACCCTGGCCCGCGCGCTGCCCGCGGCGCTCGCCCTGGCGGTGCGCCGGGCCACCGCGCGCGGCGAGCTCGACGCGACCCAGCTCGACCTCGAACACGGCGTCGGCCCGATCGAGTCCGGCGACGTCGCCATCCCCCGCACCACGCTCGCCGGGCTGCTGGCCATCGACCAGTTCGTCGAGCAGCTGCCCTCGCTGGCCGCGTCCCGCGCGGTCGAGCAGGCGGCCCGCGTCCGCACCGACGCCGACCTGCTTCCCTTGCTGCGCAAGGCTTTGGAGCCCGCCTACCCGCTGCCGCGCTACCTGGCCGCGCACGACATCCTCGTCGAGGCGTTCGGCATCGAGAAGGCCTTCGGGCAGCGCCGGAAGATCCTGGTGCTCACCGGCGACGCGCTCACCGAGCGGATGGCGGGCCCGGCGATCCGCGCCTGGAACATCGCCCTCGCGCTCGCCGCGGAGCACGACGTCCACCTCATCACCACGAACCCCCTCGCGACCCCGCCGCCGGCACCGTTCCGGGTGAGCGCGGGCAAGCACCGCGAGCTGGACGCGCCGATCGCCTGGGCCGACGTCGTCGTCCTGCAGGGTCACGTGCTGGAGCTGGCGCCGTCGCTGAAGAAGCAGCACAGCGGCAAGATCGTCGTCGCCGACCTGTACGACCCGATGCACCTGGAGCTGCTGGAACAGGGCAAGGGCGTGGCCGACGACCAGCGCACGGCCGACCTCGCCGGCGTCACCCGCGTCCTCGACGCCCAGCTCGAACGCGGTGACTTCTTCCTCTGCGCGTCCGAGCGGCAGCGGCACTTCTGGCTGGGGCACCTGGCCGCGATGGGCCGGCTTTCACCGCGGCTCTACGACGCCGACCCGACGACGCAGTCGCTGCTCGCGGTCGTTCCCTTCGGCCTGCCGCCGGAACCGCCGGTGCGCACCGGGCCGGGGCTGCGCTCGTCGCTGGGCATCGGCGGCACCGACCACGTCGTGCTGTGGGCGGGCGGGGTGTACAGCTGGTTCGACCCGCTGACCCTGGTCCGCGCGATCGACAAGCTGCGCCGCCGCCGCGGCGACGTCCGGCTGGTGTTCCTCGGCATGAAGCACCCGAACCCCGAGGTCGCCGAGATGGACATCGGCGCGCGGACGATCCGGCTGGCGGATTCGCTGGGGCTGACCGGCAAGCACGTCTACTTCAACGAGCAGTGGGTGCCCTACCACGAGCGCCAGAACTGGCTGCTCGACGCGAACTGCGGCGTCACCACGCACTACGAGCACGTCGAGACGACGTTCGCCTTCCGCACCCGCGTGCTGGACTACCTGTGGGCGGGGCTGCCGATCGTCACCACCGACGGCGACGCGTTCGCCGACCTGGTCCGGACGGAGAAGCTCGGCGTCGTCGTCCCGGCCGAAGACGACGCCGCGCTGGCCGACGCACTCGAAAAGGCGTTGTACGACGAGGAGTTCGCCGCGGGCTGTGTCGAGCGGCTCGCCGTCGTCGCGCAGCGGTTCGCGTGGCCCGAGGCGCTGAAGCCGCTGGTGGAGTTCTGCCGCGACCCGCGGCCGGCGGCCGACCGGCTGCCCGGATCGGCGGACCTGGTGACGACGCCGCCGGTCCGCGGCCGGGCCATGCTGCGGCGGGACGTGGACCTGATCCGCGAGTACCTCGACGCGGGCGGGCCCGGCGAGCTGGCGCGGCGCGTCGGTGGCCGGGTTTTGAAGGTCGCGAAGCAACGGCTCCGCCGTGGCTAGGTCACTGAGCGTCCTCCTCGACGGCACCCCGCTGCTCGGCGCGCGCACCGGGATCGGCCGGTACACGTCCGCGCTGATCGAAGAGCTGGTGTCGATCCCGGAGGTCGACACCCGCGCGGTGGCGTTCACGCTGCGCGGCTGGCGGCGGCTGCGGCACGTGCTCCCGTACGGCGCCCGCGCCCGCGGGATGCCGGTGGCGGCGCGGCTGCTGCGGATGGCGTGGCTGCGTTCGGACTTCCCCCCGGTCGAGGTGTTCGCCGGCCCGACGGACGTGGTGCACGGCACGAACTTCGTGCTGCCGGGCCGCTTCCGCGCGGCGGGCGTGGTGACGATCCACGACCTGGCCTTCTTGGACAACCCGGAAGAGCTCGCCCCGAGCGACAAGGACCTCCCGGCCCTGGTCCGCCGCGGCGCGCGCCGGGCGAACGTCATCTGCACCCCGACCGCGGCGGTCGCGGACGCGGTGGCGGAGCGCCTCGACGTCGCCCGCGACAAGATCGTGGTGACGCCGCTGGGCGTGAACCCGGCGTGGTTCACGGCCCGCCCGCCGGACGACGAGCGCCGGGCGCGGCTCGGGCTGCCGGCCCGGTACCTGCTGTTCGCCGGCGCCGCGGGGCCGCGGAAGGGCCTGGACTGGCTGGCCAGGGCCCACGACTCGGCACCGGACCTGCCGGACCTGGTGTTCGCGGGCCCGGGTCCGTTCCCCCGTGGCGCGCGGCGGTGCCAGACCGGCTACCTGTCCGATGTGGACTTGCGAACGGTGGTGGCGGGCGCGTCGGCGCTGGTGCTGCCCTCGCGCGACGAGGGCTTCGGGCTGCCGGTGCTGGAGGCGATGGCCTCGGACGTCCCGGTGGTCTGCACGGACATCCCGGCGCTGCGCGAGGTGGCGGGCGAATGCGCCAGCCTGGTCCCGTACGGCGACGTGGACGGCCTGGCGGAGGCGTTGCGGACGGCGGTGACGGACCCGCACGCGGTGGCGACCTCGGCGTCGAGGCGTGCGCACGCGGCGAACTTCACGTGGCGCACGTGCGCGGAGCTGACGGTGGGCGCCTACCGGCTGGCCTCAGGGCGTCACTGACCCCGCGGCGAAGTAGGCGGCCAGCGCCTCTTCCCACGACCGCATCGGGGTCAGCCCCGCCGCCAGCCACGACGCCGGGGAGAGCACCGAGTACGCCGGACGCACCGCCGGGCGGGGGAACTCCGCCGTCGTGCACGGCCGAACCCGGGACGGGTCCGCCCCCAGGTGCTCGAAGACCGCGCGCGCGAACCCGCACCAGCTCACCGAACCCGCGTTCGTGCAGTGCAGGATCCGCTGCGACGGCCCCTCGCCGGCGGCCACCCGGGACGCCAGCTCGAGCAGGGCCGCCGCCAGGTCGGCCGTCCACGTAGGACCGCCGACCTGATCGTCCACAACGGACAACATGTCCCGGGAAGACTCCAGGGCGGCCATGGTCTTCACGAAGTTCGACCCCGACTTGCCGTACAGCCAGGCCGTCCGCACCACCCACGACGACGCCCCCGAGCCGAGCACCGCGTCCTCGCCCGCCGCCTTCGTGCGGCCGTACGCCGACCGCGGCCCCAGCTCGTCCGAAGGCTCGTACGGCGCCGAAGCGTCACCCGGGAACACGTAGTCCGTCGAGACGTGGATCAGCGGCACCCGCCGGGACGCGCACGCCGCCGCGAGCACCCGCGGCCCGTCGGCGTTCACGGCGAACGCGCGCTCCTCGTCGGTTTCCGCCGCGTCGACCCCCGTGTACGCCGCCGCGTTGACGACCACCGGCGCCGAACCCGTTTCCCGCGCGCGCTCGGCCAACGCCCCCACCGCGGCCAGCACCTGGCCCGTCTGCGTCACGTCCAGCTCGGCCGAACCCGGGGCCACGACGTCCACCGAAGGGGACGCCAGCGCGGCGAGATCCCGGCCGAGCTGCCCGGAACCCCCGGGCACAAGCACCGTCAGCGGCACGAGCACTTCCTCTATTTCTTCAGCGCGGCCCGCCCGGCCAGCGGCTCCCACCACGCGCGATTGTCCCGGTACCACGCCACTGTCGCGGCGAGACCGTCCTCGAAGGAGACGCGCGGAGCGTACCCCAGCTCCCGGCTGATCTTCGTGATGTCCACCGAATACCGGCGGTCGTGGCCCTTGCGGTCCTCGACCGGCTCGACGCTGTCCCAGCTCGCGCCGACCGCCTCCAGCAGCTTCTCCGTCAGCGAACGGTTGGTCAGCTCGGTACCGCCGCCGATGTTGTAGATCTCGCCCGGCCGCCCGCCGTCGGCGACCAGCTGGATGCCGTGGCAGTGGTCGTCCACGTGCAGCCAGTCACGGACGTTGAGCCCGTCGCCGTAGAGCGGCACCTTCCCCCCGTCGAGCAGGCTGGTGACGAACAGCGGGATGACCTTTTCCGGGAACTGGTACGGACCGTAGTTGTTGGAGCACCGGGTGATGCACACCGGCAGCCCGTGGGTGCGGAAGAACGACCGGGCCACCAGGTCGGACGACGCCTTCGACGCCGAATACGGCGAATTCGGCTCCAGCAGGTGGTCTTCGGTCCACGAACCGTGCTCGATCGAGCCGTACACTTCGTCGGTGGACACGTGCACGAACTTGCCGACGCCGGCTTCCAGGGCCGCCTGCAGCAGGTTCTGCGTGCCGAGCACGTTCGTCAGCACGAAGTCGGCCGAGCCGAGGATCGATCGGTCCACATGGGACTCCGCCGCGAAGTGCACGACGAGGTCCACGCCCGTCATCACTTCGGTGACCAGCGCTGTGTCGCAGATGTCGCCGCGGACGAACTTGAGCCGCGGGTCGGCGGCGACCGGGGCCAGGTTGGCCTCGTTGCCCGCGTACGTGAGTTTGTCCAGCACGACCACCTCGGCGTCGCCCAACGCCGGGTAGGCGCCGGTCAGCACCTGCCGGACGTAGTGCGACCCGATGAAGCCGGCACCACCGGTGACCAGGACCCGCATCTTCCCGCCTTTCCTCACACCCCCGGACGGGGCAATCCGCCCCCAGCCTACGGAGGTCCCACAACACCCTCAGTAGAGTCTTGGTGGGAGACACGCTGGTGTCCTGGGGGAAGCACGGGGTCACAGGGGAGGAAGCGCGTGACCGAACAGGCTGCGCCGATCATCCCGGCACGCCCGAGGCGGGACACCAGCCGCGGTGCCGCGGTCTTCGCCCGCCGCGGCGGCAAGGTCGTGGTTTCCCTGCTGTCGGTGGTCGTCCTGGCCCTGACCTGGTACGGCTGGCAGTTCATCGGCGACCCCAACACCGGTCTGACCACCACGAACGTCTTCGCCGACACCGAGGCGCACGCGAAGCCGCTCGACGGCGCGGTCGACATCCTCCTGGTCGGGCAGGACAGCCGCACCGACGCGCAGGGCAACCCGCTGCCGCGCGAGGTGCTGGACATGCTGCACGCCGGCGTCTCCGACGGCGAGCTGAACACCGACACGATGATCCTCGTGCACATCCCGCAGAACGGGAAGCACGCGATCGCGGTCTCGTTCCCCCGCGACTCGTGGGTGGAACTGGCCGGTGGCTTCGGCAAGCACAAGCTGAACAGCGCGTTCGTCTACGCGTACACGGACACTTACCGCGCGTTGCAGCGCCAGGGCATGACCGACCTCAAGGAAGCCGACGCGCAGGCGAAGGTCGCCGGGCGGAAGAACCTCATCGCCACGCTCGAGAAGTTCATCGGCAAGCCGGGCATGATCGACCGCTACGCCGAGGTCAACCTGGCGAGCTTCTACGAGATCACCAAGTCCATCGGCGGCGTCGAGGTCTGCCTCAAGGGCCCGGTCAAGGAAACGAAGTCCGGCGTCGACCTGCCGGGCGGCCGCCAGACCATCGAAGGCGTGCAGGCGCTCGCCTTCGTCCGCCAGCGTTACGGCCTGCCCAACTACGACCTCGACCGGATCGCCCGCCAGCAGGCGTTCCTCTCCGGCCTGGCCCGCAAGGTGATCTCGACCGACGTGCTGACCAGCCCGGTGAAGATCGCCGACCTGGTGGCGGCCGTGAAGAAGTCCGTCGTGCTGTCGCAGGGCTGGGACCTGACGGAGTTCGCCGCGCAGATGCGCGGCCTGACCGGCGGCAACATCGAGTTCCACACCATCCCCACCCTGGGCAACGCGAACATCGGCGGCGCCGACGTGCTGCGCGTCGACCCGGCCCAGGTGGCGGCGGAGGTGGCGCGGCTGACGTCGGACGGCAGCACCCCGGCGGCCCCGACGTCGACGCAGCTGCCCGGCGCGAACGCCGTCACGGTCGAGCTGTTCGACGGCTCGGGCTCGCCGTCGCTGGCCGGCCAGACGCACACGATGCTGCAGGGCAAGGGCTTCACACTCGCCGCCGACCAGCGGCTGGGTGCACGCAACACCACGGTCGTCCGGTACAACCCGGCCGACGACACCGCGCTGGGCCTGGTCAAGCAGGCGCTGGGCACCGGGGTGCAGGCCGAGCCGGACCGGGACGTCCCGGCCGGGCACGTACGCGTGCTGCTGGGCAAGGACGTGCGGAACTCGGCCGCCGGCGCCGGTGGCGCGCCGACGTCGACCGCGGTCAAGCCGCCGGCGGTTTCTTCCACCCCCGCCGCACCGCCGATCACGGCGGGCGACGTTCCCTGCGTCAACTAGACTGCGTACGCAGGGTGTTCGGGGGAGGTAGGCCAGCGTGGCAGACGAGCAGGAAGAACCGGAGGCTACGGCCGAGCCGGTGACAGAGGGCGACGGCGACGACTGGAAGCCGTCGCCGTTTCCGCGGCAGGCGCCTGCTCCAGCGCCGTCGCGGATGCGGCGCGTGGGCCGGGCGAGCCGCCGGGTCGCGGTCGGCCTGGTGTCGCTGCTCGCGCTGGGTGCCAGCGGCTACGTCTACGTCACCAAGGACCAGCTGCAGAGCACGGTCCCGACGACCGACGCGCTCACCCCGCGGGCCGGCGAGCCCGCACCGCCGCCCGCGGACGACGGCGCGGACGACATCCTGCTCGTCGGCAGCGACGCGCGCACGGACGCCCAGGGCAACGCGTTGCCGGCGCGGGTGCTCCGGCAGCTGCGCACCGAGGCCAACGACGGCGCGGTGAACACGGACACGATGATCGTGCTGCGGGTGCCGAAGAACGGCGGCAAGCCGTCGGCGGTCTCGATCCCGCGCGACACGTGGACGGCCATCCCGGGCCGCGGCGAGGCGAAGATCAACTCGGCGTACGGCATCGCGAAGGCCCACTTCGCGCAGGCGTTGCGCGGGCAGGGCGAGCGCGACCAGGCGAAGATCGAGCGCGACTCCGACACCGAGGGCCGCCGGGTGCTGGTGCAGGCGGTGCAGGACCTGACGCAGGTGCGGATCGACCACTACGCGGAGATCAACCTGCTGGGCTTCTACCTGCTGACCGAGGCGCTCGGCGGCGTCAAGGTGTGCTTGAACCACGCGACCGAGGACAAGGATTCGGGCGCGAACTTCCGCCGCGGCGAGCAGACGGTCTCGGGCGGCGAGGCGTTGTCGTTCGTCCGGCAGCGGAAGAACCTGCCGCGCGGCGACCTGGACCGGATCGTGCGGCAGCAGGCGTTCCTGTCCTCGGCACTGCACCAGCTGCTTTCGGCGGGCACCCTGACCAGCCCGGGCACGCTGAACGACCTGATGGACGCGGTGCACCGGTCGTTGACGCTGGACCCGGGCCTCGACCTGCTGCAGTTCGCGCAGCAGGCCAGGGGGATCGCCTCGGGTGACCTGGCGTTCGCGACGATCCCGGTGGTCACGGCGAACGGCCGGAGCGCGGACGGGCAGAGCATCGTGCAGGTCGACCTGAAGGCGGTCCGCGAGTTCGTCGCCGGCCTGGCGGGCCGCCCGGCGCCGGCCGCGGCCCAGGCACCCGGCGGCAGCTCGGCCGCGGTCCCCACCTCCGCGGCCGGCGGCGGCTCGGGCAGCGGCGCCGCCCCCGCCGCGGCGCCGCTGCTCCGGGACTCGCCCGGCGTTCCCTGCGTCAACTGAAGTCGGCGCGGTGGTCCTCCACCCACTGCCGGTACGTCCGCGGCGCGTGACCGGTCACCTCGCGCACCACGTCCGTCACCACCGACGGCTCTCGCAACGTCCGCTCCCAGGCCCCGAGGACCGACGCCGGCACATCCGCCGGCCAGCCCAGCGCCAGCATGCGCTCGATCGTCTGCTCCTTCGTCAGTTCTTCGACCCGCAGCGGCCGGCCGAGGACGTCCGCGAGCACCGCGGCCTGCTCGCGGAACGAGATCGGCTCCGGGCCGGTCAGCGCGAGCGACTGCCCGTCGTGTGAGCCGTCGATCAGGATCCGGGCCGCGACGTCGGCGATGTCCCGCTCGTGGATCGACCCGGTCCGCGAGTCCGGGTACGCCGTGCGGACCACGCCTTCCGCGATGTCCGCGCGCCAGGCCAGCGTGTTCGTCGCGAAGGCGCCCGGGTTCAGCGCCGTGGAAGCGAACGATCCCGCGGCCAAGGCCTGCTCGACCGCGCGGTGCAGGCCCGCGATCCGGCTCTGTGCGGCGTCCGGTTCGAGCGTCGCGGCCGACGACAGCAGGACGACGTTCCGCACGCCCGCCGCTTCGGCCGCCTTCACGAATCCTTCGATGCCCTGTGGCCGCGTGTACAGGAAGGCCGCAGAGACGCCGTCGAGCGCGGGCTCCAGCGTCGAGGCGTCCTCCAGGTCCGCGCTCACCTTCGCGACGCCGTCCGGAACGTCGAGCTTCGCGGCGTCCCGGCTCGACGCCCGGACGTCCTGACCTGCGGCGACGAGCGCGTCGACCACCGCGCGTCCGACGTGTCCGGTGGCCCCGGTGACGAGAATGGTCATGATGCTCCCCAGCTTCCGAGATAAATTTGCTTTCAAAGCAAACGTACTGAGGTCGATCATCCGGTGTCAACCGGCGCCGCGCGCGGTCCGCGCTTTAGCCTTGTCCCCATGAGCCTGACCGACGAGCTGCTGCGCCCGCTGCCGGCCGCCCAACCGTTGATCACCCACTACGACGACCAGCTCGGCAGCCGCGTCGAGCTGTCCGTCGCGACCACCGCCAACTGGGCGGCGAAGACGGCCAACTGGCTGACCGAGGAGTTCGACGTCGAGCCCGGTGACGCCGTGGCGGTGCAGCTCCCGGCGCACTGGCAGACCGTAGGCGTGCTGCTCGGGGCGTGGTGGTGCGGGGCGCGGGTCGTGTCCGACGGCGCCGGCGCGCGGGTGGCGTTCGTCGGGCCGGACGACCCGGAACCGACCGGCGCGGCGGCCACCGCCGTCGTGACGCTGGACCCGATGGGCCGCGGCCTCGCCGAGCCGCCGGGCGGCGGCGCGTTCGACTACCTGACCGAGTCGCGGCTGGCGGGCGACCAGTACCGCCCGCTCTTCCCGATCCCGGGCACCACGGCCGCGCTCTTCGAGTCCACTGTGGACGAGGTGCTGGCCGAAGCCAGGGCCCGCGCCGCGAAACTCGGCCTCACCGCGGCAGACCGGGTGCTGTCGACCCGGGACTGGAGCGGGCCGGAGGGCATCCTCGACGGCCTGCTCGTCCCCCTGGCCGCGGGCGCCCACCTGGTGCACGTCAGCAACGCGGATCCGGCGAAACTCGCCTCCCGCCGTGACGCGGAACGCACCACGGCGGACCTCCCGGCATAACAGCGTGAAGGCCACCTCGGCGAGGTGGCCTTCACACTTCTCACGGGGTCAGGCGTCCTGCAGTTCGCCGACCTCGGCGTCGCGACGGGCACGCTTGCGGCCCCACAGCAGGTGGTCGAGCGAGAGCCGGCCACCGTTGAAGCCCAGGGCGAGCCCGGCGAGCGCCAGCACCAGAACCAGCTCGTAGCCGCCCTGGCCGGTCAGGCCGTTGTCGACGTGCACCGAAAGGAGCGCACCGACCGAGATGACGACGTAGCCGATGCCGACGAGCGGCAGCAGGAAGCCGATGATGAAGGCGACCGAGCCGAGGATTTCGACGGTCATCGCGAAGACCGCGGCGGCTGTGGGCAGCGGGATGCCCGTCATCGCGAAGAACTTCGCCGTGCCGTCGATGCCGTTATTCCACTTCTGGAGCCCGTGCGCGAGGAAGACGACCGCGACGCCGATCCTCCCCAGCAACAGGGCCACGTCCTTGAATCGTCCGAACATCGGTTTCAGCTCCCGGGTAGGTGAATATTCAACTGACCCGACCCAAAGTAGGGCACCGGGCACCTTGATCCGAAGCTCCGGACGGTGATCGACAGGAAACCGACAGGCACCTTCTCAGCGCTTGTGCGCCCAAGCGGCCGGGAAGCAATAGACCCCGAACGCGGCGAGCCCCAGGGCCACCACGGTCAGCAGCGCGGTGCCGAAGGGCTGGGCGGCGAGCGTCTTGAGCGCGGCGTCCAGGCCGCCCGCCTTGTGCGCGTCGGCGTTGAACCCGGCGATGGCCAGCAGGATCGCGACGACGGCGAGGACGACCCCCTTGGCGAGGTAGCCGGTGGTGCCCAGCCAGCCGACCCAGCGGCGCGACTTGGCCGGTAGCTCGGTCGTGTTGAGGTCTTCGAGGAACTTCTGTTTCACACCCTTGATCCCGGCGGCGATCGCCACCCCGAGGATGGCCACCGCGACGAGGACCACCAAGGCGGGCCCGGCCGGCAGCGACAGCAGCTTACCGGTGAACTCCTGCTGCTTCTGGCTGCTCGACCCACCGCTGCTGCTGCCGGTGGCGAGCCGGACGGCGGTGAAGCCGAGCACGAGGACGACGACACCGCGGGCGGCGGCGCCGATCCGCTTGCGCGTCCGCTTGCCGCCGCTGACCCAGTCGTAGCCGGTGGCGGCCATCAGGAACTGCCACAGCCCGAAGAGGACCAGCCCGATGGCGACGACCCAGAGCAGGACCTGCCCGAACGCCGACGAGCCGATCTGCTCCAGTGCACCCTTCTGGTCCGCCTGCTCACTGCTGCCGAAGGCGACCTGCAGGGCGAGGTAGGCGAGCACGAGGTGCACGACCCCGTAGCACGCCATGCCGACCCGGCCGAGCAGTTGCGCGGTGTTGCTCTTCTCGCCTCGTTCGGCGGTGGCCTCTGTCCGGTTCATGCCTTCTAGGTACCCAATCCGATCCATGATCGGCTGCGCCGGGTGGCGCAACGTCGTTGCGGCATTGGGACGAGCCGGACCGGAATACGCGACCGCCCGGCTACCGGCCGTCGCATGTGGACTCGGCGGGCAGCGCCGTCCGCCGCCGCGGTGGGACGATCCCGCGGTGGATACGCGGTTGATCGGATACTGGTCGGACCAGGAGGTCTACCCGGGCTCGCCGGAGTACACCGACCTGGGCTTCCGCGCCGACGGTTCGGGCTGGATGTACTGGGCGAGCTGGAGCACGAAGTTCGTCGTCCACCGGTTCGGCTGGCACCTCCCGGCGCCGGGCGTGCTGGTCGCCCGGCTGCACCTGACCGTCGGCGGCGAGTGGTCGGCCGGGAGCCGGGACATCACGCACCTGGTCGAGGACCGGGAGGAGGTCGACAACGTCGTCGAGCTCGGCTGGACGATCGGACCGGGCCAGGAGCTGACCTTGGACCGCCCGCTGGACGATGTCCTCGGCGGCCTGCGGTTCCTGCCCGTCGAGGGAGGCGGCATCGATCCGACGCTGACCGGGTCTTAGGCGGGGCGGCGCCGCACCTCGTCGAGGCCGGCCCAGCCGCCATTGACCGCGAGCAGCGTCAGCACCTGTTCCGCCTGCTCGGCGAACCGGGTGAGGTCTTCGTGCAGCAGCGCCGCGCGCTCGCCGTCGAGCTGGTCGAAGTCGTCGAACCACAGCGAGATGGCCGAGCCCGCCGTGACGGCGAGCCCCTGCGTCAGGCTCAGGAACCCGGGCGACGGCGCGTCGGCGGCCGCGCGGTAGGCGGTCTCGATCTCGTCGCACGCGGCGAGCAGGTCACGCAGCTGGCGGACGGCGCCGGCCGGGGTCCCGTCCCAGGCGGCGGTCGGCCAGGCGCGATCGGACAGCTCGAGCCACAGCCGCCAGCCGGCGACCAGCTCGGCTTCGTCGTGGGGCGTCCAGGACGCCGGAACCGGCCAATACATGCTTCGAGAGTGACACCGCCGGAGCGGAAATCCGCCTCGGCGGTGGGTTATGTCTCATGTGGCGAAACTCAGCCGATGACGGGCGGCACGAACACGCAGGGCGGCGTCTTCGCGTGCGCGGGATCGAGCGCGTTGAGCACCAGTCCCTGGGCGACGGGGTCGTAGGTGATGCCGAGGTGGTCGGTGAAGTCGAGCCCGCAGACGTTCTGGAGCAGGATGTTCTTCACGTTGGGCGCGGCTTCGAGGAAGGCGCTGGTGTACGGCGTCACGACGTCGTCGTAGCGGGTCTGGATGACGGTGTACTGGATGCCGGGCACGGTTTCCCCACCGGCGTTGAGGTCGGTGAGGAAGGCCGAGCCGACGGCCTGCTCGTTGCAGGACTGACAGACGGTCCCGAGCGCGGCCGGCACTCCGGGGATCCGCTCGAGGGTGCTCAACAGGCCGAAGAGATCGGTCCCGTGGTTGGACGGCGACAGCCCGACCAGCCGGCTGATCTTGCCGGCGCCGCCGAGGTAATTGATCCAGTACCGGACGTTCATCCCGCCCTGTGAGTGCCCGACGACGTCGAGCTTCGCCGCCCCGGTGGCCGCGAGGACCCGATCCCCGAAGGCGGCAAGCGCTTTCGCGGTGTCGGCCACGGGCCCGACGGTCTGCAGGAAGGAGCCGGGCGCACCGCCGAAGTTCCCGGCGAAGACGCAGTACCCGGCGTCGGCGAGCTTCCGGGAGAGGTTGGCCCAGTTCTCGTAGGCGTTGGCGGTGGTCCCGTTGGAGAGGAGGACGGGATTCGGATGCCGGTCGGAGGGCTTGCAGCCCCAGTCGTTGGCCCCGGGCGGCGCGATGGTGGGCGCCCCGAGCGAATACAGCGCGGCGGTGAGGATGTTGGGCTGAACGGGTCCGGTGGGTTCTCGTTCCGCCGCTTGGCCGGTCCCCGCCCCCAGTACGAGTGCCGCCACCGCGGCCGCGGCGGCCGTGAGCCACCTGCGCGTCGTTGCGCCCATCCGCTTCACCTCTCTGTGAACCGATGGTGACCCACGTCACCGACGGGCTTAACGCGCGAGTAACTTGTTCGAACCTCCCCCTGGTGAGTGAATTTCCTCCGGCGCGTCAGAGCGCCGCGCCGAAGTAGGCGGCGAGCTTCTCGACGGCGGGGTCGATGTACTCCTTCTTGTCGTAGAGGTCGACGTGGCTCGCACCTTCGATCCAGTGGAGCTCCGTGGGCCCGGCGGCGCGCTGGTGCACCTCGACGGCCATCCAGGACGTGACGGCGCGCGTGCCGACGATCTGGAGCAGCGGGCGAGGGGCTATGAGCGGGACGGCGTGGAAGGCGTCGAACGAAGCCAGCTTGTCGACACTCGGCCAGGCGAGGAACTTCGCGGAGCGTTCGTGCTCGCCCCGCGGGGTGCGGTAGTACTCGAAGCCCTCGACGCCGTGCTGCCCGCCGAGCGCACCGGCCTCCGCGGCGGTCTCGGGGAACACGGCCATGACCCCGGGATCCTCGCCGCGCGCGGCGGCGCTCCGGGCCTGGGCGGCGAGCCCGAGGAGGTGCCGGAAGACGGCCGGGTCCTGGGTGCCGTCGGCGCCGTAGCGGAACTGCCGGGCCACATCGACCCCGGAGACGGTGGCCACGGCCTTGACGCGGTGGTCGCCCCCGGTGGCCGCGAGCGAATAGCCACCGGAGGCACAGATGCCGAGCAGGCCGATGCGCTCGGCGTCGACCTCCTCGCGGGTGGCGAGGAAGGAGACGGCGGCCTTGAAGTCCTCCACGCGCTGGGCGGGGTCTTCCAGCCCGCGGGGCAGGCCGCCGGACTCACCCTGGTAGGCGGCGTCGAAGGCGAGGGTGACGAAGCCGCGTTCGGCCATCAGCCGCGCGTAGGTGCCGGCGGTCTGCTCCTTGACGCCGGTGCCGGGGTGCCCGACGACCAGTGCCGGCCGCGGCCCGGAAGCGGGCGTGTCCGGGGTGTGGAGGTGGGCGGCGAGCGGGATGCCGGCGCTGTCGAAACCGACGGTGGTGGTGGCCATGGGGGCTCTCCTCGAGACGGTGTGCTGGTGCTCCACCACATTCCGTCGGATTCGGCCCGGGCGGGAGAGACAGGTTTCTGCCGGGGAAAGAACTTGCCCCCCTTCACCCGCCCGCGGCCACCGAGGCGCCGGGACACTGGAGACCATGACGCCGGACTCCGATCCCCGGGCGCTGGGAGCGTTCCTCAAGGCCCGCCGGTCCCAGCTGACCCCGCGGGACTGCGGCTTGCCCGAGCCGGAGACGGCCCGCAGGGTCACCGGCCTGCGCCGTGAAGAGGTCGCCCGGCTCGCCTCGATCAGCGTGGATTACTACACCCGCCTGGAGCAGGGCCGGGTCCGGGCGTCCGCGCCGGTGCTGATCACCCTGGCCCGCGCCCTGCGCCTGGACGACGACCAGCAGCGCTACCTCCACGAGCTGGCCGGCCGAGCCGACGCCCTCCCCCGGAGGCGCCGTCCCCCGCAGCGCCTGCGTCCCGCGATGCGCAGGCTGCTCGCCCAGCTCACCGCAACCCCGGCGCTGGTCCTCGGCAAGCGCCTGGACATCCTGGCCTGGAACCCGGCGGCCACGGCCCTCTTCACGGACTTCGAGGTCATCCCCGCGGACCGGCGCAACTACCTGCGCTTGCTGTTCACGAACCCGGCGGTCCGCGAACTGCACGAGAACTGGGAGCACGACGCCCGCGAAGCGGTAGCAGCCCTCCGCATGGAGGCGGCGGCCGACGCCGGCGACCCCGACCTGTCCCGCCTGGTCGGCGACCTGTCGGTAGAGGACCCGGACTTCCGCACGTGGTGGGCGGAACACCACGTCAACAGCGCAACGTACGGAACCAAGCGCTACCGCCACCCCCGGGTGGGCAAGCTGACCCTGGACTGCGACACGTGGGCCAGCCCGGACGGCTCGGGCCAGCGTCTGATGGTCCTGACCGCCGAGCCGGGCACCCCGTCCCACGACGCCCTGGTGATCCTCACGTCATGGGCCGCGGAGAGAATCAGCCCTTCAACAGCGCCCGAGCCATGACCACCTTCTGGATCTGGTTGGTCCCCTCGTAGATCTGCGTGATCTTGGCGTCCCGCATCATCCGCTCGACCGGGAAGTCCCGCGTATACCCGGCCCCACCGAAGAGCTGAACCGCGTCCGTGGTCACCTCCATGGCGATATCGGACGCATAGGTCTTGGCAGCGGAAGCCATGAACCCGGCCCGCTTGTCCCCACGCTCCGAAGCCGCGGCCGAGGCGTAGACCAGGTGCCGAGCAGCCTCGATCTTCGTCCCCATCTCGGCGAGCATGAACTGCACGCCCTGGAACTCGGCGATCGACTTACCGAACTGCTTGCGATCCTTCACGTAAGCAATTGCAGCATCGAGCGCCCCCTGCGCAATACCCAGCGCCTGAGCACCGATCGTCGGCCGGGTGTGATCAAGCGTCCGCAGCGCCGTCTTGAGACCGGTCCCGGGCTCGCCGATGATCCGGTCCTCGGGAATGGTGCAGTTCTCGAAATAGATCTCCCGGGTCGGCGACCCCTTGATCCCGAGCTTCTTCTCCTTCGGCCCCACGGAGAACCCGGGGTCATCCTTGTGCACGACAAAAGCCGAAATCCCGTTGGCCTTCTTCTCGGCATCAGGATCGGTGACAGCCATCACCGTGTACCAGGAAGATTCACCCGCATTGGTGATCCAGCACTTGGTGCCGTTCAGCACCCAGTGGTCACCATCGAGCCGAGCCCGCGCTCGCATCGACGCCGTGTCCGACCCGGCCTCACGCTCCGAGAGCGCGTACGAGGCCGACGCCTCCCCCGACGCGATCGAAGGGAGCACCAGCTTCTTCAGGCCCTCCGAAGCCGACAGGATGATCGGCTGCGTCCCCAGCTTGTTGACCGCCGGGATCAGCGACGCGGAAGCGTCGACCCGCGCGACCTCTTCGATCACGATGCAGGCGCCGACGGCGTCGGCACCCTGCCCGTCGTACTCCTCACCGATGTGCACGGCGTTGAAACCCGACTTGACCAGCGCGTTGTACGCCTCGATCGGGTAGCGCTCGTTCTCGTCGACCTCCGCCGCGTACGGCGCGATCTCCTTCTCGGCCAGGGCCCGGACCGCGGCCCGCAGCTCCTCGTGCTCCTCGGCAAGCTGGTACAGGCCGTCGGTCACTTCCGGTCACCTTCTCTGCAACGTCGGGAGGGGTTCCGTCGATGTTAGCGCTCGTTCACCTGCGTCGTCCTTGTGGCGTTGACCGCAGAATTCGTATGGTCGGGTGATGCCGATCACCGCGCCGACGACGCCGCCCGGTCTGCCCGCCTCCCTCGACTACCCCGAAGTCCCCGTCGCTTCGATCCTGGCGGCCGGTGCCGCGCGCTGGGGCGACCGGACCGCCTTCGCCCACGACGGCGGTAGTCTCACCTTCGCCGAGACCCACCGAGCCGCCTGCCGGTTCGCCAACGCCCTGTGCGAACGCGGCATCGGCCGCGGCGACGTCGTGGCGCTGCACCTGCCGAACTGCCTGGCCTTCCCGGTCGCCTACTACGGCACCCTGCTGGCCGGGGCCACCTTCAGCCCGGCAAACCCGCTGCTCCCGCCGGACGACCTCGCCTTCCAGCTCGCCGACTGCGAGGCGGCCGCCGTGGTGACGTACGGCCCGGTCGCCGGGGCACTGGCGAGCGTCGCCGACCGGATCCCGGCGCGGTTCACCGTCGTCGTCCAGCCGGTCGCCGGCCTGCCCGAGAACGCCGTCGAGTTCGAGGCGTTCCACGCCTCGCAGCCGGAGACGCCCCCGGCCGTGGATCTCGACATCCACGAGGACCTCGCCCACCTCGCCTACACGGGTGGCACCACCGGCCGGTCCAAGGGCGTACGGCTGTCGCACCGCAACGTCGTGGTCAACACGCTGCAGCACGCCTGCTGGGGCACCGGCTCGGTCCCGGCGCTCGACGAGCGCGGCGACGTCACGATCGACCAGATCGGCAGCGAGGACGAGTGGCCGTCCCGCCTGGGCACCGGCGTCGCGATCAACCTGACGCCGTGGTTCCACGCGATGGGCATCATCGGCGGCCTCAACGCGGCGGTGATCGCCGGGACGTCGATGGTCCTGCACACGCGCTTCGACCCGGCGGCGTACGTCGCCGACGCCGAACGGCTCCGCATCACCGGCATCGGCGGCGCGCCGGCGCTGTTCGCGGCCCTGCTCGCGACGCCGTCGTTCCACACCGCCGACCTGTCATCGGTCCGCTCGATCGGTTCGGGTGCGGCGCCGATGAACCACGCGATGATCAACGCGCTGCGCACGCGCTTCCCGGACGTGGTGGTCACCGAGGGCTACGGCCTCACCGAGGCGACCATGGGCGCGGTGATCTCACCGACGTACCGGTCGGGCACGCGCAAGGTCGGCTCGGTCGGCCTGCCGATCTTCGACACGGAGGTCAAGGTCGTCCCGGCGGAGGGCGGCGAGGACCCGCTGCCGCCGGGCGAGAAGGGCGAGGTCTGCCTGCGCGGGCCGCAGATCATGCTCGGCTACCGCAACCGCCCCGAGGAGACGGCGGCGGCCTTGGTGGACGGCTGGCTCCACACGGGCGACATCGGCATCCTCGACCCGGATGGCTACCTGTCCATTGTGGATCGCAAGAAGGACATGCTGCTGTACAAGGGTTACAACGTCTTCCCACGCGAGCTCGAGGAGCTGCTCATCACGATGCCGGGCGTCGCGGCGGCCGCGGTGGTCGGCCGCCCCGACCCCGAGGTCGGCGAGCTGCCGGTGGCGTTCGTGGTGCCCCGCGGCTCGCTGGACGCCGACGGCCTGATGGCCGCGGTCAACGAGAAGGTGGTGCCGTACAAGCGGTTGCGGGAAGTGCACGTGGTCGAGCAGATCCCGGTGTCCGCGGCGGGGAAGGTGCTGAAGCGCGAGCTGCGGCAGCAGCTGATCGGTGAGCTCGACTAGAACGTGGGCTTGAACCGGCAGCTCGCGGGCTGGGCGAGGCAGTCGATGCGCATGGTGTACTCGACCCGGTGGGGTGGTCGCGAAGGCGGCGGCACGACGAGGGTGTGCTTGTCACCGCGGTAGGAGTACTCGATGCGGACGCGCCAGAGGCAGAAGCACCGTTCGGTCTTCGCGCGGATCACCAGGTGCTCCGGCTTGCCCTGTTCGACGAACCGGATCTTGCCGTCGGAGAGGTAGGGCCGCGCACCGGCGCCGTCCCGGAACCAGGGCGGGAATCTCGGTGCCCGCTCCGGAATCGAGCCGAAGTCGACGAGGGCGGTGGCCCGGCGACGACTCAGCCTGAGCCTCGGCCGCCGGCTCTGCGCCCGGCTGCGGCTTCGCTCCCGACTCCCGTTCCGCCCGCGTATCCGGCCCAGCCTGCGACTCGGTCCCCGGCTTCACGCCCGGCACCGGCCCAGCATCCAGCGCGGTCGCCGGCTCCTCGCCGGGCTCCGAGTCGGCCGCCGGCTGCCGGTGCGGTTCTCGGTGACGCGCGGCCCCACCACCACCGCCAGTGCCGCGAAGTAGCCCATGCCCAGTGCCAGTTCGTCGCGCTGGGCGGTGAGCGTGTTCGCCATGCCCGTCTCTTCCGGACGCCGGAGGGGAATCCGAACAAGACGCCGCGAACGGACCGGTCAGTGCCCCGTCTTCGCGCGCAGCGCCGCGTCCTTGTCCAGGACCAGCTTCTCCAGATCCGCCTGGAACTCCGCCATCTTCGCGCGCAGGCCCTCGTCGGACGCCGCCAGGATGCGGACCGCCAGGAGACCCGCGTTGCGGGCGCCGCCCACCGAGACCGTGGCCACCGGGACGCCCGCCGGCATCTGGACGATCGACAGCAGGGAATCCAGGCCGTCCAGGTACTTCAGCGGGACCGGGACGCCGATCACCGGCAGCACCGTCGCCGACGCCACCATGCCGGGCAGGTGGGCCGCGCCACCCGCCCCCGCGATGATCACGCGCAGGCCGCGCGACGCCGCCGACGTCGCGTAGTCCAGCATGCGCTGCGGGGTGCGGTGCGCCGAGTAGACGCCGACCTCGTACTCGACGCCGAACTCGTCCAGGGCCGCGCCCGCCGCTTCCAGCGTCGGCCAGTCCGAGTCGCTGCCCATGATCACGCCCACCTGCGGCGCCATACCGACCTCTCCCGTCAGTGGATTTCGTAGCCGTCGAGCCAGACGGCGTGGGACAGCCAGTGCGCCGACAGCAGCGCGCGGTTGCGCAGGTCCTCCATGCGCTCGCCGGTGAAGTTGACGTGCCCGAGCTTGCGGCCCGGCCGCTCCTGCTTGCCGTACAGGTGCACCCGGGCCTCCGGGTACCGCGCGAACAGGTGGTGCAGCCGCTCGTCCGGGCCCATCTCCGGCAGCTCCGGCGCGCCCAGCACGTTCGCCGACACGCACGCGGGCGCGACCAGGTCGGTCCGGCCCAGCGGGTAGTCGAGCACCGCCCGCAGGTGCTGCTCGAACTGCGACGTGCGCGCGCCGTCCATGGTCCAGTGCCCGGAGTTGTGCGGGCGCATCGCCAGCTCGTTCACCAGCAGCCCGGTGTCGGTCTCGAACAGCTCGACCGCGAGCAGCCCGGTGACGTCCAGCGTCGCCGCGATCCGCAGCGCCAGGTCCTGGGCCTCGTGCACCCGCGAGTCGTCGAGCCCCGGCGCCGGCGCGAGGACCTCGGTGTTGATCCCGCCGGTCTGCACCGTCTCGACCACCGGGTACGCCGCGCCCTGGCCGAAGGGCGAGCGGGCGACGAGCGCGGACAGCTCCCGCCGCATCGCCACCTTCGCCTCCACCAGCAGCGCCGTGCCCGCGGCCAGCAGCTCCGGCACGGTCTCCCGCGCGTGCTGCGTGGTGTCGAGCATCCAGACGCCGCGGCCGTCGTACCCGCCGGTCGACGCCTTGAGCACCACCGGCCAGCCGTGCTCGCCGCCGAACGCCACCACGTCGTCCACAGTGGACACCTCGGCGAACGCCGGCCCGGGCACGCCGAGGGCCGCCATCATCTCGCGCATCACGAGCTTGTTCTGCGCGAACCCCAGCGCGGTCGCCGCCGGCCGGATGACGTGCCCCTCCGTCGCCAGCGTCAGCAGGTGCTCACCCGGCACGTGCTCGTGGTCGAAGGTGAGCACGTCGACCGAGGCCGCGAACTTCCGCAGCGCGTCGAGGTCGGTGTGGTGCCCCAGCGTGACGTCGCCGGCGACGAGCCCCGCGGCTTCGTTTTCGCCCGCGGCGAGCACGCGCAGGGACTGGCCGAGGGAGATCGACGCCTGGTGGGTCATCCGGGCCAGCTGGCCGCCGCCCACCATGCCCACGACGGGCAGACCGGTGTGTTTGTCCATAGCGCCGATCAGACTAGACGGTGACCACCTGCGGTGACCGCCGGACCAGACGTAGCTCACGCGCCGCGAGGCCGAGGATCCCCGCGGCCGCCGCGAGCACGTACGCGTTGCCCAGGACCGACCAGCCCAGGCCCCAGCCGAACTCCGTGTCGCCGCCGTTGGGCACGAGCATCACGATCTGCGACGCGAACAGCAGCGCGACCGCCGCCGCGGCCCACCACCGCGCCTTCACCAGCAGCAGCGTGAGCAACGGCACGCACCAGACCCAGTGGTGCGACCACGACACGGGCGACAGCAACAACCCGTAGAACGCCGTCACCAGCAGTGCGGCCGCGTCCTCGCCACGCCGGTGCAGCCGCACGACCAGCCACACCGCCGGCACGGCGAGCACCGCCGCCACCCCGGCCGCCACCGCCAGCGACCAGGGAGCCAGCGCCGAGGCCCGGTTGACCAGCCCGTTGAGCGACTGGTTGAAGATCCAGTGCACCGACCCGACCCGGCTCGGGTCGGTCGCCGAATCCCGCCAGAACCGCACCGCGTCGACCGGGATGACCGCGAACATCGCCGCTTCGAGCGCCGCGAACGTGCCCAGGGCCCGCAGCCCGTCCTTCCACCGGCCCGTGAAGAACAGGTGCGGCACGAAGATCAGCGGGGTCAGCTTGATCGCCGCCGCCACGCCGATCAGCACGCCCGCCCACCGCCGGCCCGAGCCACGCTTTCCCGCCGAGGGCCCATCAGCACTGCCACGCAGCGAGAGCACCAGGACGTCCAGCACCACGAACGCCATCAGTATCAAGTTGATCTGGCCCAGGAACAGCGTCTTCCACACCGGTTCCAGCGCCAGCGCGATGGCCGTTCCCGCCGGGAGTGCCCACCAGCTTCTTCCCAGAAGCGGTGTGCTCCCCGGCGACGACGAAACCACCGTGATCACGACCATAAGACCGACCACCGACAAAACCGCGATCACGCCCCACACCAGGCCGGATGGCACCAGGGCGAGCGGCAGGAACAGCGGCGCGGCGGCCGGGGTGTAGGTGAACGGCAGCCGCACCCAGTCCGGCAGGGCGGTCAGCACGTCCCGTGTGTAGAGCGGGTCGCCGTGCAGCAGCGTCAACGCGCCCGCGCGGTACACGGCGCTGTCCGCGCCGAGGTGCCACCCGGCCAGCCAGACGACCACGCCGAAAGCCAGCACGAGCAGCGCGAGACCGCCGGCGAGAAAGCGGCCGGCGCGCGCCTCAGACGCCGGTCGCGACGTCGACATGCTCGTCCGCAGCGACCTTCTTCCGCGCCCGCCGCTGCAGGCCCCAGCGCAACGCGAGGGCGAACGCCAGCACGACCGGCATCAGGATGTAGGCGTCCCCCAGGACGTTCTGCCACACCTTCCAGTGCAGCTCGACGTTGCGGCCGTTCGGCAGGATCAGCAGCACGCAGCTGACGAACACGAACGCGACCAGCCCGGTGCCGACCCAGCGCTTCCACGCCGTCTTCGGAGTGGTCTTGGGCAGCCGCGAGACCAGCAGCACGATCAGCGGGATCACCCACACCCAGTGGTGGGTCCACGAGATCGGCGACATCAACAGCGTCCAGAACGCGGTGACGAGCAGCGCGGCCAGGGCCTGGCCCTTGCGGTGGAAGCGGATCAGCAGCCACAGCGCCGGGATCGCGAGCAGGAACCCGATGCCCATCGCCGCCTTCGACGCCCACGGCGCGAGGTCGGTGGCCCGGTTCATCAGCGCGTTCAGCGACTGGTTGCCCGCCCAGTGCACCGGCCCGATCCGGCCGGTGTCCGGCAGCGTGACGGTCCAGTACTTGGCGGCGTCATGGGCGTTGATCAGGAACATCAGGCCCTGGAGCAGCACGAACGTCGCGAACCCGCGGATCGCGTCCTTGCGGCGGCCGGTGATGAACAGGTGCCCGAGGAACACCAGCGGCGTCAGCTTGATCGCCGCCGCGACCCCGACCAGCACCCCGCCCCAGCGGCTCCCCCGGGTGCCGATGACCAGCATGTCCAGCAGGATCATGGCCATCAGGATCAGGTTGATCTGGCCGAGGAAGATCGTCCGCCACACCGGCTCGAGGGCGAGGAGGACCAGGAAGAACACGATGGTCGAGCGGGCGGGCGAGGCCCACCAGCGCGGACCGTCCGCCGCGGGCCGCGGCAGCGCGCCGATCGCGATCCGGATCGACAGCGCCATCGCCCCCAGCGAGACGGCGGTGATCAGGCCCCAGGAGATCTGCGTCGGGAACGCGGCGAGCGGGATGAAGATGAGCGCCGCCGTCGGTGGGTAGGTGAACGGCAGCAGCGCCCACCACGGCTCGTCGGGCAGGGTGTTGGCGTCGTAGAGCGAGTCGCCGTGCAGCAGCGACAGCGCGCCCGCCCGGTAGACCGCGCTGTCGACGCCGAGCACCCAGTCGTGCTGCCAGCCGTAGATGCCGTACCCGATCGCGACCAGCGGAATCACCGACAGGATCAGGATCGACCGCGGGCGGACGGACAGGCGGGCGAGTGACTTCCGCAGGGCCAGGCGGTGCTGGGATCTGGCCGCGACTTCGCCGTCGACGTCGGTGGATACGGTCCGGGTCACCGCACCAGGAAATCATGACCGGCCCGCTCCCGGTCGGAAGGGTCCGGGCCGAACCGGGCTCTTCCGGTGTTCTACGCGCGCGCCAGGTGGGCCAGCAGGTCGCACGCCAGCTCGTGCGTGGCCGGCAGCCGCACCGCCGAAACGCGGGGTCTGCCCACGTCAGCCAGCTGGGTGTCGACCGACAGCCGCTCGTGCAACGCCCTTCGCAGCGCGACGCCGTGCGAAGCGACCCGCTCGTCCTTCGGGACCAGGGCCGCGACGACGGACGGCCCCAGCGAAGCGACGCTCTGCCCGCTGTCGAACACGGTCCGCAGCGCGTCCGCCACCAGGATCATCCCGGTCAGCCGGGGGAACCCGGCGACGGCGGTGAGGTCGAGCGAGACGACGAGCAGCACGTGGTCCTCGGCGGCCGGCCGCTCCCGCGCGGTGGCGGCGCGGTAGAGCTCCGCGAGCCGGGTGCGCAGGTAGGCGGCCGTGGGCAGGCCGGTCAGCGAGTCGGTGACCTCGGTGTGCACGAGCTGGTCGGTGGCGACGTCCGCCCAGGCCAGCGCGGTGGTCCGGAGCAGCCGCGCCGGCGTGGCGTCGACGTCCGTCGTGACGAACCCATCGCCGCCGTGGCCGAGCACGGCGTGCAGCGCGGCCAGGTCGGCGAGGGTCTCCGCCAGCCCCGCACCGGCCGCCGCCCGGGCCCTGGCCAGCCCGGCCAGCGCGGTTTCGGCGGCTTCGACGCGGCCCTTCGCCATCACCGCCGCGCAGACGGCGTCGACCTCGGGCAGGGCCCAGTCACTGGGAAACCGCCAGCCCGCGGCGACGCTGGCCGTGCGCCAGCGGGCCCGCAGCGCGCGCAGGGAGGCGTCCCGCTCGGCCTGCGTCGGCGGGGTGTCAGGGGTGTTATCGGAGCCGGGGCGCGTAGCCGGAACATCCACTGGCCACCCGCCCCTTTCGTCCGGTTCGCAGCGATCTTGTCCGTCGCTTCACGATGAGGACGTACCCCGATGGGCACCGTGACGCGTACTGAGCGGTTTTTGTCGCGGTTTTTGTCGGGAAGCTTTCCCCGGCCGGGGCCGGGGGTGGGTGATTTTGCTCCGCCGTCGGAGTCATCACGCCGACCACGACGTGACCGCCGGAGGTGGGTCAGTCACACTGGTCTCGCGTCCGGGATCGGCCTGTAATGGCAGGTCCTGGCCCTAGCCGACCGAGGAGTGCCGTGTCCACCGTTCCCGCCGATCTCAGCGGAAAGAGTGACTCCGAGCTGATTGCGGAAGTCCGCTCCGGGAAGATCGCGTCGTACGGCACGCTCTACGAACGGCACACCGGCGCGGCCCGCAATCTGGCCCGCCAGCTGGCCCGCTCCAGCTCCGAAGCCGACGACCTCGTGTCCGAGGCGTTCGCCAAGGTTCTCGACACGCTCCGTGGCGGCAAAGGCCCGGATACAGCCTTCCGGGCGTACTTGCTGACCGCGCTGCGTCACACTGCCTACGACCGCACCCGCAAGGAGCGCCGGGTCGACCTCAACGAGGACATGACCGAGGTCGGCGGCGCCGCGGCGGAGGCGCTGACCGTGCCGTTCTCCGACACCGCGGTCGCCGGGCTCGAGCGGACGATGGCCGCCAAGGCGTTCGCGCGGCTGCCCGAACGCTGGCAGGCGGTGCTCTGGCACACCGAGATCGAGCAGCAGAGCCCGGCCGAGGTCGCGCCGCTGCTGGGCCTGACCGCGAACGGCGTCTCCGCGCTCGCCTACCGCGCCCGCGAGGGGCTCCGCCAGGCATATCTGCAGGTCCACCTGCAGGAGAACGCCGAGGAACGCTGCCACGCCTGCGCCGAGCGGCTCGGCGCGTGGACCCGCGACGGGCTGTCCAAACGCGAACGCGCCCAGGTCGAGAGCCACCTCGACGAGTGCGACCGGTGCCGGGCACTGGCCGCGGAGCTGGCCGACGTCAACGGCGGGCTGCGCGCGATCATCGCCCCGATCGTCCTCGGCGGCGCCGCGCTGGGCTACCTCGCCACCATCGGCGCCGCGAAGGCGAGCGCGGCCACCGCGGCCACCGCGGGAGCAGCCGCCGCCGGTGCCGCGGCGGCCGGCGGCAAGGCCGGCGCGGGTGCGGGAGCCGCCGCCGCGGGGCCCCGCCAGTTCGCCGGCGTCGCCGCCTCGGGTACGGCGATCGTCGTGGCCGTCGTCATCGCGCTCACCGCGGGCGGCGGGACGCAGGAGGTCCCGGTCGCCGCCTCGGTGCCGCCACCGGCCCAGCAGGTCGAACCACCGGCCCCGAAGCCGCCGCCTCCGGCACCGCCCGCGCCGCAGCAGCCGGCACCCCCGGCACCTCAGCCCCCGGCACCTCAGCCGCCCACGCCGCCCGAGGCCCCGCCGGTCGAGCCCGCTCCGCCGCCGGTGGCGCCCCCTGCCCCGGCACCGTCACCCGCCCCGGCCCCACCCGCCCCGGCGCCGCCGTCGATGTCGGCGACGACCCCACCGGGCGGCGTCGAGCTCAGCCCGGGCGCCGCGACGAACCTGCCGATCACCGTGCGCAACGACGGCGGGAGTGTGTCCGAACCGGTGGCCGTCGCGCTGAAGCTGCCGCGAGGGGTGCGCGCGGTCGACACCGGCGGTGGCGGCGCACCGCTGGCGCGCGCGGACGCCCCCGGCCCGATCTCGGTGAACTGCCCCGGCGGCGAGGGCACGGTCACCTGCAAGACCGGCGCCGGCCTGCAACCCGGCCAGAGCGCGACGCTGAACTTCCGGCTGCAGGCAGGCGAAGACGCCGAGGGCGGCACGGTGAACGGGTCGGTCACGGCCGGCGTGCAGATCTCCGTCGACGTGAGCGTCAAGGTCACCGTGAAGCTCCCGCCGGACGCCGTGGTCCTGGAAGCCCAGGGCGACGGGCTGTCGGCGTTCCCCTGGAACCACCACCCGCTGGTCTACGTGCGGGTCCGCAACACCGGCGAGACGACCAAGCCGGTCACGGTCACCTTCGACCACCCGCTCAAGCAGTGGTGGAGCCTGCGCGGCTTCCCCTGCACGACGACCGGCGACGGCGCGAGCTGCACGACGAAGAGCGCGGTGGCGCCGGGTCAGCACGTCAACCTGTGGGTGCGGCTGCAGGGCCGTCCCAACGGGGGCCGGGTGGCGATCACCGCGCAGCTCGGCCGGGCGGCGCCGCCGCCGGTGACCGTGGACTTCGGCTGCTGGCGCCACTGGTGCGGCCAGGATCCGCTGCCCACGCCGACGATCCCGTCGGTCCCCACGCCGACTCCGTCCAAGCCGAAGCCGACGCCGACGAAGCCGACGTCGAAGCCACCGGCGACGACGACGGACACCGACGAGCCGTCGAACGAGCCGCCGGTGGCTTCGACCACGACGAGCGCACCACCGCGGTCCGGCGGGAAGCCCGGCGCCAAGCCGCCGACGGTCAGCCCCGCGAAGGTTTTCGGCTGGCTGACGGGGTAGCGTCCGCGCGGTGCGCGAGCTGCTGAAGAAGCATCGCGAGCTCCTCCGCTTCGCCGTCGTCGGCGGGATCAGCTTCGTGATCACGATGTCCGTCAACTACGGCTTGAAGTTCACCGTGCTGCGGACCCACCCGGTGACGGCGCTGATCGTCGGCGTCCTCGTCGCGACGATCTTCTCCTACGTCGCCAACCGCGAATGGTCGTTCCGCACCCGCGGTGGCCGGGAGCGCGCGCACGAGGCCGCGCTGTTCTTCCTGTTCAGCGGGGTCGCGCTGGGCCTGAACGCGCTGCCGCAGTGGTTCTCCCGGTACGTGCTGGACCTGCAGGCGCCGAGACTGTCGCCGTTCGGCGTCGAGGTGGCCGACTTCGTCAGCGGCATCGTCATCGGCACGCTGCTGGGCACGCTGTTCCGGTGGTGGGCCTTCAAGAAATGGGTCTTCCCCGACGCGATCGGCCGCCCGCGCGCGGTGCCCGCCGAAAGCGTCGAAGATCCGGACATTCACGGCAGCAAGGCCGCCTGAACCACAGGTCAACGCGGTGTGCTCCTAGACTGCGTGGTGTGACCGTTGTGGAAACCGTGCTCAAGCGCACGCCGGAGCCACTGCGTTCGGTGCTGATCAAGCACCGGGAGCTGCTGAAGTTCGCGATCGTGGGCGGCACGACGTTCCTGGTCGACAACGGCGTCTGGTACGCGCTGAAGCTGACCGTGCTGGAGCCGAAACCGACGACGGCGAAGGCGATCGCGATCATCGTCGCGACCATCGTGTCCTACATCCTCAACCGCGAGTGGTCCTTCCGGACCCGCGGCGGGCGCGAACGGCACCACGAAGCGGCCCTGTTCTTCGTCATCAGCGGCATCGCGGTGGGCGTCAACCTGATCCCCCTGATCGTCTCGCGGTACGTGCTCGACCTCGAAGTCCCGCACGTGACGTTCCTGGTCCAGGAAATCGCGGACTTCGCGAGCGGCTCGATCATCGGCATGCTGATGGCCATGTTCTTCCGCTTCTGGGGCTTCAAGAAGTGGGTGTTCCCGGACGAGCTGGGCGAGCGGCGGCGGGACAACGACCAGGTCACCCGCCTCCCCTGACCGGACACGCAAAAGTACTTGTCTTTTGACATGTAGTTGTCTATAGTCATCCTCGTCAGTGTTCCTTCGTGAGGACGCCGTCCGGGTTCGGCCGGGCGAGCGGGACGATTCGAGGTGGTTTCCGAGCGCGAAGAGGTCGCATCCGTCCGCGGATGACGATGAAGCCTTTTCCCGACTCGACGTCGGCGTGTTTTCGCACGCCGTCCGCACCTCTCGTCCCTTCTGACGAAACAAGGTCTTTCTCTTGAGCACGATCGCGCCCTCGCGCGCCCTGAAACCCGCCCTCACGGGCCTGTTCCTGTCCGTTTTCCTCGCGATGCTCGACGCCCAGGTCGTCGCCACCGCACTCCCCCGGATCGCCGCCGAGTTCGGCGGGACCGGCGCCTACGCCTGGGTCACCACCGCCTACCTGCTCGCCGGCAGCGCCACCGCGCCCCTCTACGGCAAGCTCGGTGACGTCTTCGGCCGCAAACGCGTGCTCCTGGGCGCGCTCGCCCTCTTCCTGCTCGGCTCGCTCGCCTGCGGCCTGGCTCCGTCGGCCGCGTTCCTGATCGCCGGGCGCGTGCTGCAGGGTGCCGGCTCCGGGGGCCTCTTCGTCTCCGTCGGCGCTTCGCTCGGCGAGATGTTCACACCTCGCGAAGGTGCGAAGTACTTCGGCTGGTTCTCGATCTGCTTCGCCGTCGCGTCGCTCGCCGGTCCGGTCGTCGGCGGGCTGCTCACCGGGCTCGCCGGGTGGCGGTCGATCTTCCTGGTCAACCTGCCGCTCGGGCTCGTCGCCCTGGCCTGCCTCAAGACGCTCGACCTGCCGAGACGGCGCCGGGAAGCGCCGTTCGACTTCGCCGGCGTGCTCCTGCTCGGCACGGCGATCACCGGGTTCACCCTGCTCACGCCGTGGTCGATCGCGCTCGGCGCGGCCGCGGCCGTGGTGTTCGTGGTCGTCGAACGGCGGGCCGAAGCGCCGGTGCTGCCCCTGCGGTTGTTCCGCGACCGGACGTTCACCGTGTCCGTGCTGCTCAGCGTGCTCGCCGGGTTCGCGTTCCTCGGCTCGATCAACTACATCGCGGTCTTCCTGCAGGCCGACGCCGGTCCGGCGGAAGGCGGGCTGCGGTTGCTGCCCATGACGCTCGCCGTATCGCTCTCCTCCGTCGTCGCGAGCAAAGTCATCGCCCGCACCGGCGCCTACCGCTGGGCGCCGCGGTCGAGCATGGCGCTCGGCCTGCTCGCGGTGCTCGGCCTGCTCACCGTGCACACGCTGCCGCTGGTGCTCGGCTGCCTGGTCGTCTTCGGTTTCGCGGCCGGGCTGAACCTGCAGGTCCTCGCCATGGCCACGCAGAACACCGCGCCCGCCGCGGACCGCGGCGCGGTCGCCGCCGGCGTCAACCTCGCCCGCGCGCTCGGCTCGGCCCTCGGCCCGGTCGCGCTCGGCTTCGCCTACCACGCCGGCACCCACGGCGTGTTCCTCGCGCTGCTGCCCGTGCTCGCGCTCGGCCTCGTCACGGCGTTCGCGCTCCCCCACGTCACACTTTCCCGATAGGAGAACCACGATGATCTTCGTCATCGGCGCCACCGGCAAGGTCGGCCGCCACCTCGTTCCCGCCCTGCTCGACGCCGGCGCAGAAGTCCGCGCGCTGACCCGCGACCCGGCGAAGGCCCGGATCGACCCGCGCGCCGAAGTGGTCCGCGGGGACCTCGACACCTCGGACCTGCCCGCCCTGCTGGCCGGCGCGGACCGCGTGTTCGTGCTGAGCCAGGGCCACAGCGCCGACCGGGAAGCGGCCGCCGCTCGGGCCGCCGCACAGGCCGGTGTCACCCACCTGGTCAAGCTGTCCACCACGGGTGTCCACTTCGGACAGAATGACCCGGTCAGCCGCACCCACGCCGAAGCCGAGCAGGCGGTCCGCGAAGCCGGGCCGGCCTGGACGATCCTGCGACCCGGGGCCTTCATGGACAACCGGTTCGCCTGGGTCGGCTCGATCCGCGACGAGAACGCCGTGTACGTGCCCGACACCGATCCGCCGTCCGCGCTGATCCACGTCCGGGACATCGCCGCGGTCGCGGCCCTCGTGCTGACGACACCCGGCCACGAAGGCGCGACCTACGAGCTCACCGGCGGCGAAGCCCTGACCACCGAGCAGCAGGTCGCCATCCTGTCCGAGGCGATCGGCCGGCCGCTGAAGTACGTCGAAGAGACCGAAAGCGCCGCGAAGGAGCGCCTGATCCGGATGTTCGGCTGGCCCGCGAAGGCCGTCGACGGCCTCTTCGCCCTCAAGCGCGAGTCGGCCCCGCACGAACGCGTCGTCTTCGACACCGTCGAGCGGCTGCTCGGCCGGCCGCCGCTGACCTTCGCGACCTGGGCACGGGAGAACGCGTCCGCGTACCGCCACCAGGAGTGACCAGGGTGCCTGCGCGTCCCGCGTTGATCGGCGCGGGACGCGCAGCAGCCGACGAGCCGTAAGGCGCGCTCACCACTCAGCGCTCGCGCCCCCGCTTCAATTCCTCGACTGCCTGCATTTCCTGCCTGACTTGTTGACGACCGAGCACGTGCCCGTGGTGGCCGCACGGCTCGGGCCGACGTACCTGGGGAAGCCACACGGACAGCGGCCACGCCAAGCCGACCAAGCCGGCCGTTACCGTCCCCGTGTCGCCCTTCGACGGCGCCACACCGTGTCGCCGCGCGAAATACCATTTCGCGACGACCGTCGCAGCGATCAAGTAGATCAGCGCCGCGATGAATCCGACCATGACCAGCCACCTAGTCCTGGAAGATGATTTTCTCGCAGTATTCGCACGGGTCGTTGTACCCCTTGCGAACCCACGTTTCCCGGTGGCAGTGCGGGCAGCGGACCTTCACGTTCGTCATGGTGACCACTCCTTGGAAAATTCCCGCCGAATCGGAGGACCGGCCATTCCGGATCCTTCCGTCAGCGATTCGAGATAGTCACAAAGTCGGCGAGGCGGATTGTGGCGTTACGGAATCAACCCGAAAACAATCGTCACCACAGCGGGCGCATTATCCGTGATCTGTCGCCTAACGCGGGACGCGCTCGGCCGGCCAGCGCACCTCGGGGACGTCGGTCGGCCGTGGCACCTTGAGGAACAGGCTGAACACCGCCGGACGGCGGTTCGACAGCTCCAGGCGGCCGCCGTCGGCCTCGACCAGGGCCCGGGCCAAGGCGAGCCCCACGCCCGTCGAGCCGCCGCCGGAGAAGCCGCGTTCGAAGATGTGCGGCGCGAGCTCGTCCGGGACGCCGGGGCCGGTGTCGCTCACCTCGATCACGACCGTGCCCTCGGCGTCGCCGCGGCGGGCGATGAGCGTCACCGTGCCCGAGCCGTGGCGCAGCGCGTTGTCCAGCAGCACGCCGATGACCTCGCGGAGCCGTCCCGGGGTGGCCCGCGCCATCAGGCCGTCGGCCACGCGCGTCCGCAGGTTGCGGCCCTCCGAGCGGAGCAGCTCGCGCCACTCCTGCGCCATCGCCGGCAGCTGCGTCGGCAGGTCCACCGGTTCCGCGCCGACCTCGCGCGCCGCGCGGGCCGCCGCCAGCAGCTCGTCCAGTGCCTCGGCGAGCCGGTCCGCCTGCTCCTGGGCCGCCTTCGACTCGTCGGCCACCTCGTCGTCCGGGTGGACCGTGAGCGGTTCCAGCCGCAGCTGCAACGCCGTCAGCCGGCTGCGCAGCTGGTGCGAGACGTCCCCGACGAGCTGGCGTTCCCGCTGCACGAGCTGGGCCAGCGCGGTGCCGGACGCGTCCAGCGCTTCGGCGACCATGTCGAGCTCGCCGACGCCGTAGCGGCTCGGGTCGGGCCGGAAGTCGCCGCCGCCGAGCCGGGCCGCGCGTTCGGCCACGTGCCGCAGCGGCTTCGCGAGCCGTCTGGCCGTCGCGATCGCGACGACCGCGCCGGTGCCCACCGACAGCAGCACCAGCAGCACGACGACCAGCGTCACCGTCGTCTGCCGCTCGTGCATCGGGCCGGCCGGGACGGCGATCTCGACCTTGCCGTCGCGGGCGAGGTCGGCGGTCTCGGTGACGGTGTCGGTGCCCGGGCTGCTGCCGTAGCGCTTCTCCGTCTGGCCACTCGCCCGGACGGTCAGCAGCCCGTTCGCCGGGACGGCGGCGCGCACCTGGTCGAGGTCGATCTCCTGGCCGTTGGCGATTTCGGTGTCGAGGATCGCGGCCGCCGCGCGGGCGTTCTCGGCCAGGGTCTCGCGGTAGCTCGACTCGATCTGCCAGCTCGCCACGATGCCCAGCGGGATGCCGAGGACGGCCGCGGTGACGGCCACGGCCAGCAGGATGGCCAGCAGGATGCGGCGGCGCACGGCTTATTCGGCGTTGAAGCGGAAGCCGACGCCGCGGACGGTCGCGATCCGCCGCTCGCCGTCGTGGGTCTTGCTGGTGCGGCCGGCGGCCTCGTCGGCGGCGATGGCGAGCTTCCGGCGCAGCCACGACATGTGCATGTCGAGCGTCTTGGACGTCTTCGACTCGAGGTCGTTCCAGACCTCGGCGAGGATCTCGTCGCGGCTGACGACCTGCCCGGCCCGGGTCATCAGCACCCGCAGCAGCTCGAACTCCTTGTTCGCCAGCTGGACTTCGTGGTTGTCCACGGTCACCAGCCGGGCGCCGAGGTCCATCCGCACCCCACCGGCCTCCAGGACGTCGGGCACCCGCCGGCGCAGCAGCGCGCGGATCCGGGCGAGCAGTTCGGCGAGCCGGAACGGCTTGGCGACGTAGTCGTCGGCGCCCGCGTCCAGGCCGACGACGAAGTCGACCTCGTCGGTGCGGGCGGTGAGCATCAGGACGGGCAGCTCGGTGCCGGCGGCGCGCAGGCGGCGGCAGACCTCCAGACCGTCCATCCCGGGCAGACCGAGGTCCAGCACGAGCAGGTCGACGCGCTGAGCGGCGGTGGCGTCGAGCACCGAAGGGCCGTCGGTGACGACGTGGATCTCGTATCCCTCACGTTCGAGGGCGCGGGAGAGCGGTTCGGCGATAGCCGGATCGTCTTCGGCGAGTAGGACCATGCTCACCTGGCCAACTCTACGGCTCACGGGCGTGAAACCATCGTGACCGTGCCTGGCTACGAAGATGATCTGGCTCTCGCCACCCGGCTGGCCGACGCCGCCGACGCGATCACGACGGCGCGGTTCCGCGCCCTGGACCTGGCGGTGGAGCGCAAGCCCGACCGCACCCCGGTGACCGACGCCGACACCGCGGTCGAGGACGCGATCCGCGCACTGCTGGCGGCCGAGCGCCCGGACGACGCGGTGCTCGGCGAGGAGCGCGGCGGCTCGGCCGCGGCGGGCCGCGCGTGGGTGCTCGACCCGATCGACGGGACCAAGAACTTCCTGCGAGGAGTACCCGTTTGGGCGACCCTCATCGCCCTCGTGGAGGACGGCGACCCGGTCGTCGGCCTGATCAGCGCGCCCCTGCTGGGCCGCCGCTGGTGGGCGGCTTCGGGCGGCGGGGCGTTCTCGAGCGACTCGGCCGGCACCCGCCGGCTGTCGGTTTCGAAGGTTTCGTCCCTTTCGGACGCTTATCTGTCCACAACGGACCTCAATTCCTGGACCGAGTACCACTCGCGCGAGAAGTACCTGGGCCTGGTGGACGCGTGCTGGGAGACCCGGGCGTTCGGCGACTTCTGGCACCACGTGCTGGTGGCCGAGGGCGCGTTGGACGTGGCGGCGGAGTGCATCGTCAACCCGTGGGACGTCGCGGCCGCGCAGGTGATCGTGACCGAGGCGGGTGGCCGGTTCAGCGATCTGGACGGTGCCGGGCGCTACGACAACGGGAGCGCGCTCTCGACGAACGGCCACCTCCACGAGGCAGCGCTGGCGATCCTGAAGCGCTGACGGGATGGGCCGCTTGGCGGGCACTTCTTGACCGATCTGGACCACCAGTGGTTCACTCCGGGTGCTCGCCGGGTCACCCGGTCTTCTGACAACGTTGTCAACCCGGCTGATCCGCTCACCCCGGGAGGAAGAGCATGCGCAGAGTCGTCACCGCGGCTTTGATCGTCCCCCTCGTCACCGTCAGCCTGACCAGCCCCGCCCTCGCGAACGCCGAACCCGCGAACCGCGATTTCGCCGCCTACGTCAACCCGTTCGTCGGCGCGAAGGCCGGCGACACCCCCGAGACCAACACCTACGCCGGCGACACGTTCCCCGGCGCCGACGTCCCCTTCGGCATGGTGCAGTGGAGCCCGGACACGCCGCTGCAGCCCAAACCACCCGCCGGCCAGGGCCGCTACTACGCCCGCGACCGCGATGGCGGCTACGCCTGGGAAGAGAACCGCCTCCGCGGTTTCAGCCTCACCCACTTCAACGGCGCCGGCTGCGGTGGCGCGGCGGGTGACGTCCCGTTCCTGCCGTTCGCCGGCACCCTGACCACCTCTCCCGCCGTCGACGCGACGAAGTACTTCCCCACCTTCAGCCACGCGAACGAATCGGCGTCACCCGGCTACTACAAGGTGACGACCGACTCGGGCATCACCACCGAGCTCACCGCCACCCAGCGCTCCGGCCTGGGCCGCTTCACCTTCCCGAAGAACTCGCCCGCCACCCTGCTGATCGACGTCGCGCAGTCCGCGATGGGCAGCGACGACGCCGCCGTGACCGTGGACCCGGCACGGCGCACGGTCGAAGGCTGGGTCTCCAGCGGCCACTTCTGCCGCGGCCCGAACACCTACAAGGTCTACTTCCAGGCCACCTTCGACCAGCCGTTCACCACGTCCGGGACCTGGCAGGACGCGACCGTGACGCCCGGCGGGACCGGCGCCCGCGGCGGCAACCTGAGCAAGACGACGTGGGACAAGCAGGTCGTCACCGCCGAGGGCGGCTCCGGCGCCTACCTGACCTTCGACCCGGCGAAACCGGTCCAGGTGCGCGTCGGACTGTCCTACGTGGACGCCGCGGGCGCCCGGCTCAACGCCGCGCTGGAACAGCGGCACGACTCCTTCGACACCGTGAAGGGCAACGCACGCAGGACGTGGAACGACCGGCTGCGCCAGATCGCCGTCGAAGGCGGCACGGACGCGGCGACCAGGACGTTCTACACCGCGCTGTACCACACGCTGCTGCAGCCCAACGTATTTTCCGATGTGGACGGTCGTTATCCCGGCTTCGACAAGGCGATCCACCACGCGAAACCAGGTCACGCCCAGTACGCGAACTTCTCCGGCTGGGACACCTACCGCGACGAGGTCCAGCTGCTGTCGCTGCTCGCCCCGCACGAGGCTGCCGACATGGCGCAGTCGATGCTCAACCAGGCCGACCAGGCCGGCGGGATCTGGGACCGCTGGTCGCAGAACAACGACTTCATGGGCGTGATGGGCGGGGACCCGTACCACTCGATCATCGCCAGCACGTACGCCTTCGGCGCCACGGACTTCGACGCCCGCAGTGCCTTGAAGTCGATGGTCGGCGGCGCCACCCGCGTCCAGCAGGCGGGCGAACGCGCGCTCGAACGCCCCGGCCTGTCGGACTACCTGACGCTGGGCTACCACCCCAACAACGTCTCGGACATGCTCGAGGAGACGACGGCCGACTTCGGCATCGCGCAGCTGGCCCAGCGGCTGGGTCAGAAGAGCACCTACCAGCAGTTCATGGCCCGCGCCCAGTACTGGGAGAACGTCTACAACCCGGCCACCGGCTACCTGCAGACCCGGATGCGCGACGGCCAGTTCCTTTCGCCGTTCGATCCCGCGCAGTACCAGGAGATGCGCTACCAGGAGGGGAACGCGGCGCAGTACACGTGGATGGTGCCGTACAACGTCCGCGGCCTCTTCGACGCGATGGGCGGCAACGAAGCCGTGAAGAAGCGTCTCGACTTCTTCTTCACGAAGCTGAACAGCGACGCCAGTTCGCCGTACGCGTTCATGTCGAACGAGCCGTCGTTCGAGGTGCCGTGGGAGTACGCCTACGCGGGTGCGCCTTCGAAGACGCAGGACATCGTGCGGCGCTCGGCGGAGCTGCTGTTCAAGCCGGGCGAGGACGGCCTGCCCGGCAACGACGACCTCGGTGCGACGTCGGCGTGGTACGTCTTCGCCGCGCTCGGCATGTACCCGGAGGCGCCCGGGCGCGCGGAACTGGTCCTGGCCAGCCCGATGTTCCCGAAGATCACGCTGACGCGGGCGACCGGGCAGCGGATCGCGATCACCGCGCCCGGCGCGTCCAGCTCGGTGAAGTACGTGAGGAACCTGCAGGTGAACGGCCGGCCGAGCACCAAGCCGTGGCTTCCCGAATCCTTCGCGGTGAAAGGCGGACGGCTGGACTTCACCCTCGGCGCGTCGCCGACGTCGTGGGGTTCGGCGGCCTCGGACGCCCCGCCGTCGTTCCGCGACGGCGAGGTCCCGGTGCGCGGCCGCGTCGGCCCGGGCCGCGTCGTGGTCGCGCCGGGCGGAAACACCAGCGCCACGGTGACCGTCGAAGGCATCACCGGCGCGGGCACGGTGTCCTGGCAGGCGAAGCCACCGGCGGGGATCACCGTGACGCCGTCGAGCGGCACGCTCACCGTGGGCGCGCACGGGACCGCCGCGCAGCAGGTGAAGGTCACCGCTACGGCCGGGATGCCGGACGCGTACACGAGCGTGCCGGTGAGCTTCAGCGGGCAACCGGTGCCCGCGTACCTGCCGGTGACGGTCGGAAAGCCGGGCACGCTCCACGCGGCGAACACGAACGTCGGCGTCACCGACGACCGGCTCGTCCAGTACGGCGACTTCGGCGAGACCGACCTCTACCCGGGTGGGTTCGCGTTCTCCTACTCGGCGCAGGGGTTCGCCGCCAACGGCATCACGCCGGGTGGGACGGTGACCGCGAACGGGCAGCAGTACCGCTGGCCGTCGAGCCCGACGGGGTCGCCGGACAACGTGATCGCGGCGGGGCAAACGCTTGCGGTGGACGCGCCGGTGGGGGCGACGAAGCTGTCGTTCCTCGGCGCGGCGACCGGCGCCGACGCCCAGGGCACGGTGACGGTCACCTACACCGACGGTTCGACGCAGCAAGCTTCTCTGGGCCTGTCGGAGTGGCTGCTGAACGGCGGTGCGGAGACGCCGCAGTTCGGGAACACGGTGGTCGCGAAGGTGCCATACGTGAATTCGGCGTTCCCGAGGTACATGTTCCGGCTGCAGCGGCCGTACACGTCATACCTGTTCGCGACGGCCCCGATCGCCCTGGACCCGGCCAAGCAGGTTCGGAGCATCACCCTGCCCACCGCCACCGGCGCGGGTCAGGAGCACATCTTCACCTACGCCGTGAGCTGACCGGGCGGCCCGGGTCGTGCGTCCGTCACGACCCGGGCAGCAGGCCGACGGCGCCACGGGCGACCTGGGCCCAGGCCAGCCGGCCGAACAGGTAGTGGCACGCCACCTGTTCGCTGGTGAACCGCGCCCAGTCGTAGCGGTTGCCCTGCTCGCGCCAGAACACCTCCCACGCCTCGTCTTCGCCCTGCATCAGGCACCAGGCGTTGTCGACCTCGGCGCCGAGCGAGACGACCTCCGGCGGCACGCCCAGCACGCCGAGCCACCGCTGGATCGACTGGGTGTTCATCAGTCCTCTTCCCCCTTGGCCTCGGCGAGGTAGCCGAGGGTCACCAGTTCGTCGGCCGCCAGCAGGGCACGGTACCGCGTACCGCCGCCGACCTGCCCGAACCAGTTCGCGGTCTCCGAGCGCCACATCGGCACCTTGCGCACCACGACGTACCGGCGGTATTCGGCGTCGAGGAACGCGGGTGGCAGGGAGCGTTCCGCGAACGGCGTGCCGTCGGCGAAGAGCACCCGCCCGTACGCCGGGCCGAAGCGGTCGAGGACCGTGTCGGCCGGGACCATCACCGGCTCGGGCCAGTCCACGCTGCTCTCGGGGAACTGCTCGCCCGGTGGCCACGCGTATTCGGGGCCGAGATCGCTGTGCCCGACGACGAACCGGCGGATCCAGACCGCCTGGGTGGCGCGCGCGTACGGCACGTACCCGTCGGTGAGGTGCCGCGGCACCGGCCGCGACGGCGCGGTCGGCGAGCGGCGGAAGCCCGCGGTGACGTTGGTCAGGGCCTGGTCGTCGAAGATCAGCCGGGCGTCCGGGTGGTCGTTCGGCGGGAAGCCGTCGGGGTCGTCGGGCAGCGGCAGCTGGCGTGCCGGCTTGTCCATCGCCACCGGCAGGTGCCCGATCGGGAACATGTGCACCAGGAACAGCGCGACGACGCTTTCCCGTTCCTTGCGCGGCGAGCCGAGCGGCGGCAGCGGTGCGGGCGACCCCGGGTTCGGTGGCGGGCCCGCGACCGGCGGTGGCCCGGCCACCGGCGGCGGCAGCGGGGCCGGCGTCGGCGGGGCCGGTGGAGCCGGGGGCAGCGGGAACGGCGGCAGCAGCGGCGACACCGCGTGCGGCCAGGCCGCGGGGTTGCCCGAGGGCGGGGTCGGGGCCTCTTCGAAGGCGCCCGAATCCGCCATGCCGTACCCGGGCAGCTGCACCGGCCCGGTGTCGAGGTCGGCCTCGACCGGTTCGGAGCCCGCCTCGGAAGGCTCGGTCACACCCATCCTCCGGCTCGGTCGGTGCCCGGGGGCACACGCTGTTCGACGCGGCCGCGGCGCTGCCGGTCCCCCTTGATACCGCACCCCTTCCCCCGGGGCGCGACGAGGTCAGTTTCTCCTTCGGGGGCTCCGGGTGGCGGAGCCCCTGGCCCCGGTCAACACAGTGCGGCGACCACGCGGGACGGGCTCGGGCGGCCGAGCTGTCCCGCCATCCACACGCTGGCCGCCACCAGCGCGTCCAGGTTGACACCGGTGGCCACCCCGAGACCCTCCAGCATCCACACCAGGTCCTCGGTCGCCAGGTTGCCGGTGGCCGATTCGGCGTACGGGCAGCCGCCGAGCCCGCCCGCCGAAGAGTCCACAGTCGACACTCCACATCGGAGCGCCGCGAGCGTGTTGGCGAGAGCTTGACCGTAGGTGTCGTGGAAGTGCACGGCCAAAGTGCCGACATCGCCGAAGAGCCCGATGAGCGCTTCGACCTGCCCGGCCGCCGCGACGCCGATGGTGTCGCCCAGCGAGAGCTGCGAGCACCCCATGTCCAGCAGGCGGCGGCCGGCGGCGGCGACCTGCTTCGCCGGCACGACGCCTTCCCAGGGGTCGCCGAAGCACATCGAGAGGTATCCGCGGACGGCCAAGCCCGCTTCCCGGGCCCGCGTGACGACCGGCTCGAACATCGCGAACTGGTCGTCGAGCGAGGAGTTGAGGTTCTTGCGCGCGAACGTCTCCGTCGCGCTGGCGAAGATCGCGATGTGCTCGACGCCGGCTTCGAGGGCCCGGTTCAGGCCCTTCTCGTTCGGGACCAGCACCGGGTACCGGACGCCTTGGCGGCGGTCGAGCCGGGCCAGCAGCTGCTCGGCGTCGGCGAGCTGCGGCACCCACTTCGGGTGGACGAAGCTGGTCGCCTCCAGCGTGGTGAGCCCGGCGCCCGCGAGGCGGTCGAGGAACTCCAGCTTGACCTCGACCGGGACGATCGCCTTCTCGTTCTGCAGCCCGTCGCGCGGGCCGACCTCCCAGATCGTGACGGACTCCGGCAGCTCCCCCGCCGAGGGGACCCGTTCGGGCAGGCCCAGTGCGCGCGTGCCCATCAGCGGCGTCGCTCGCCACGCGGCGGCCGGCCCTGGGGCGGCAGGGGCGTGGTCTGCTGGGGCTGCTGCGGGGCACCCGGCCGGTAGTCGTCGTACGGGTTGTCGTTGACCTCGCGGTAGATGACCGTGTGCACCTTCTCGACGTGCGGGATGTCCTCGAAACGCAACGGCTCGTCCGACGCCGACTCGATGATGAGCGTGCCGCAGCCGAAGACCCGGTCGAGCAGGCCGTGCTCGAACTGGACGCTGTTGATCCGGCCCATCGGGATGTCGATGCCGGTGCGCTTGAGGACGCCCTCGCGGGCGATCAGCCGGTCCGTCGTCACGATGAAATGGGTGGTCCGCCAGCGCACGAGCGGCGCCAGGAACAGCCACACGATCAGCACGAGCACCACGACCCCGATGGCGATCAGGCCGACCGTGTTCCACGGCGAGCCGGCGTCCTTCGCGAGGAGCGCCAGCCAGATGCCGGCGCCCACGGTGACCAGGAACGCGAGCGTCGGGAAGATCAGCATTTTGAAGTGGGGGTGACTGTGCACCACGACGTGCTCTTGCTCACTGAGCAAATCGTCCGGATAAGCCACGGCGGACGCTCCCAAGGTCGGTGCGGCGGTGTCGTCTCACCGTACCGGCGAGCGAGGAGGCGGTGGGCGCAACACCCGAAGAATCAGGCCGGACGCACGTGGACCACGTCACCTGCGAAGACGGTGTGCCGCTGCCCGCCCGCCACGTCGACCTGCAGCTGCCCGGCGGCGTCGATGTCGGCGGCGCGCCCGGTCAGCGACGTCCCGTCCGGCAGCTGCACCTCGACGTCCTGGCCGAGGGTCGCGCAGTGGGCGCGGTAGTCGCCGAGCAGCCCGGCCTCGGTGAGGTCGCCGCCGGCGAGGCGCCAGCGCCGCTCGAGGTCGTCGAACCCGGTGAGCAGCGCGACGGCGACGTCGGTGCGGTCGGTGTTCGTGGCGCCCTGCTCGGCCAGCGACGTCGCGGGCAGCCCGCCGGGGCCCGGCTGGACGTCGCCGAGGGGCAGCACGTTGAGGCCGATGCCGAGCACGATCGACGGGTCGTCCCCGGCGACGGCCTCGGCGAGGATGCCGGCGCACTTGGCGCCGTCGACCAGGACGTCGTTGGGCCACTTGAGCACGGCGTCCACTCCGACGGACGCAGCGGCCGCGCGGACGGCGAGCCCGGCGACGACGGACAGTGAGCCGAGCACCGAGAAGGGGACACCCGGCCGGAGCGCGACGCTCAGGTACAGCCCGGCCCCCTTCGGCGAGCTCCACGACCGGGCTCGCCGGCCGACCCCCGCGGTCTGCTCCTCGGCGAGCAGGACGGTCCGGTCGGCGGCGCCGTCTTCGAGCGCTTTCCGCAGGTCGGCGTTGGTGGAGCCGGTGCGTTCGACGACGTCGACCTTCGCGTAACGATCTTGGAGCGCCGTGGTGAGCCGGACAGCGTCGATCTCGGGCATGTGCCCACAATATGGGAGTCCCCCTAACGTGCAAGCTACTCGCTCGTTCACTAAGAGGTGCGCTCTTCTAGATTGGAACCTGTGACGACGAAGCCGAGTTCGTGGGCCCGTGGCGCTGCGCTGCGCGGTCTGGTCGCGCTGCCGCTCGTCGCCGGGCTCGTGACGGCGGGCTGGCTGCTGGCCGACCGGTCGCCGGAACCCGCGGCCGTCCCGGCTCCCCCGCCGGTGGTGCGCGACGCGGCGTCGGGCCCGTCGGTCCTCGAAGTCAGTGCACCGGTGAAGGCGCAGGAACCGGGCCAGGGCGCGTCCGGCCAGGGCGGCAAAAGCCCCTTGCAGCAGTGGGCCGACCAGCTGGCCGGGCCCCTCGACATCCCCGCGGACGCGCTGATCGGCTACGCGAACGGCGAACTCGCACTGCGCAGCGAAGACCCGTCGTGCCACCTCTCGTGGGTCACGCTCGCGGGTGTCGGCGCGGCGGCGTCCGACCACGGCCGGGGCGGCGGCAACCTGCTGGGCCTCTCGGCGACGCAGGCCAAGAAGTACGGCTCCGACGCGCCGGTCGCGGCCGGGCGCGTCCTCTGCGCGGGCGGCACCGACCTCGGCGCCGGCCCCGGCTGGTGGAAGGCCATCGCGGCGTACCACCCGGGCAGCGACACCGAACTGTTCCGCCAGCGCGTGCTCGGCATGGCGCAGCTGTACGCGACGCTGTCGCTCGACCCGGCATCGGCGGGCTCGCCGCGTGTCCGCGCGACCCGCTTCGCGCTGGGCCAGCTCGGCCTCCCGTACGTCTGGGGCGGCAACGGCCCGGACGCGGGCGCGGCGGGCTTCGACTGCTCCGGACTGACGAAGGCGTCGTACGACAGCGCGGGCGTCGCCCTCCCGCGGACGGCGGACAGCCAGTTCCGCGCGCTCCCGCCGGTCCCGCCGGCGCAGGAGCCCCGCCTGGGCGACCTGGTGTTCTACGGCAGCCCGGCAACGCGCATCCACCACGTCGGCCTGTACCTCGGCAACGGCCTGATGATCAACGCCCCGACCGAGGGCCAGGCGATCCAGATCCACACGTACCACTCGAAGGGCGACGACTACGCGGGCGCGGGCCGCCCGGCCTGACGAACCCCGATCCTGGGGGCCTCGAGCTCGGCCAGCACTTCCGTCACCTCGCTCACCGCGGCACCACCAGCCCCGATTCGTAGGCGAACACCACCAGCTGCGCCCGGTCGCGCGCGTGCAGCTTCGTCATGGCCCGGTTGACGTGCGTCTTCGCGGTCAGCGGACTGATCACCATCCGCGCGGCGATCTCCTCGTTCGACAACCCCCTCGCCACAAGCATGACGGCTTCGCGTTCCCGGTTCGTCAGCTCCGTCAGCCCCGCGCCGGGGACGAGCGGCTGGGTCACGTACCGGTCGATCAGCTTGCGGGTGATCGACGGCGCCAGCAGCGCGTCGCCGCGAGCCGCGACGCGCACCGCGTGCAGGAAGTCCTCCGGCTGGATGTCCTTGACCAGGAACCCGGCCGCCCCCGCGCGCAGCGCCTCGAAGACGTACTCGTCCAGGCCGTAGTTGGTCAGGATGACGACGTGCACCGCGGCCAGCGCCGGGTGCGCGGCGATGCGCCGGGTCGCCTCGATGCCGTCGACGCCGGGCATCTGGACGTCGACGAGCGCGATGTCCGGCAGGTGCGCCAGCGCGAGCCGCACCGCCTCGCCGCCGTCGCCCGCTTCGGCGACCACCTCGATGTCGTCTTCGACGTCGAGGAGCGCACGGAACCCGCTGCGGATCAGCGGCTGGTCGTCGGCCAGCAGGACGCGGATCACGTGGGGTCCACCGGCAGCTCGGCCTGGACGCTGAAGCCGCCTTCGCGGCGAGGCCCGGCCTGGAGCCGGCCACCCAGCGCCGTGACGCGCTCGCGCATCCCGGTCAGGCCGACGCCCGGCGCACTGTCCACGGTGGCCTGGCCGTCGTCGTCCACCCGGATGACCAGCGTGCCGGGCCGGTGGTCGATCCGGACCGACGCGGTGGCCGCGGCGGCGTGCCGGGCGACGTTGGTCAGCGACTCCTGGACGATCCGGTAGGCGGTCCGGCCGACCGCGGCCGGCACGGCGTCGCGCGGGCCCTCGACCGTCAGCTGCGCGTCGAGACCGGTGCTCCGGGCGCGGCGTACGAGGTCCGGGACGTCGTCGAGCCCGCGCGGCGGATCCTTGTCGTCGTCGCGCAACGCCTCCAGGGTCGCTCGCAGTTCCCGCGCCGCCTCGCGGCCGGCGTCGCGGATCGCCAGCAGCGCGTCGGGCACGTCTTCGCCGCGCTTGCGGGCCAGGTGGACGGCGACTTCGGCCTGCACCTTGATGACGGAGATCTGGTGGGTGAGCGAATCGTGCAGCTCCCGCGCGATGTGCAGCCGTTCCTCGTCCGCGCGCCGCCGCGCGGTTTCCTCGCGGGTGCGCTCGGCTTCGTCGGCCCGGCGCTCGGCCTGGCGCAGCGCCTCCCCCGCCGCCCCGGCGGCGATCAGCCACGCGATCTGGAGAACGTCCCGCGACTGCGTGAACGCCGCACCGGTGCCGGCCACGCCCGAAGCCAGGAGCGCGAGCGGAACCGCGGCCAGCATGAGCACCGAAGCGACGACCGCGGCGATCCGGTGTCCCGCCCGGACGGCGGCGTACACGGCGAAGAGGTAGGCGACGACGGGCACTTCGAAGCCGGCGACCTGGTAGGCGAGCGCGCAGACCGCGGTCACGGCCAGCACGGCGATCGGCGCCCGGCGGCGCGCGGCCAGCGCCAGCCCCCCGGCGGCCAGCGCGGCGTACCCCAGGACGTCGAGGTCCGCGGGCGCGTGCGTTGCGGACAGCCCGGCGACCACCAGGGCCACCGCGACGCCGGCGGCGATCACGCCGTCGAGGATCTGCGCGCGGCTCACCCCTGAACCCTAACCGGGTGACCGCGCGGCGAAGTCCCGCGCGAAGAGCATTTCCGGGCTACTGCGCCCGTGGTAGCGCGCCGGTTCCCTGCGGTGTCCGCGGCAGCGCGAAGTGTCTGCTCCGGCACAACGACGGGCGAGGAGTCCGGCGGACATGCTCTCGGAACACCCGAGAGAAGGAGCTGCTCATGAACGTCCACCTCGCCGCGGTCAGTGCCTACGACCTGACCCCGGGACGGCTCTGGTCCTTGATCGCCGTCGTCTTCGGCGTGGCCGGGGTGGTCGCGGGCGGGCTGGCACTGGCCCGCGGCCGGGGAGCCGTCGTGGCCTTGGCCGGCGGACTGGCCGCCGTCGTCATCGGCGGGTGGGTCGTGGCCGCCGCGAAGGGCGGGCCCGGTACCGGCTACGGGATCGTCGGGGGCTACGTGGACCTGGTGATCGGCGTGGCCGCCCTCGTCCTCGGCGGGCTGTCGATGGGCCGCTCGCGCGGTTTTGTCGGTGGTCGCCGCTAGCTTCGGGGGCATGTACGAAATCGACTTCGCCGAGTTCCCGTCCACGTCCGCCGCGGCGTCCGGGCAGTTCTTCGAGCGCGCGTTCGGCTGGGCGGTGACACCGTACGGCCCGGACTACACCGACGTCCGGGGCGCCGGCCTCACGTTGGGGTTCCAATCGGCCGCGGACGAACAGACCAGCGCGCCGCTGCTCACGATCCGCACGGACGATCTGACGGCGGCCCGCGAGGCGGTGACGGCAGCGGGCGGCGTGGTGACGAAGGAACCGTTCGCCTTCCCGGGCGGACGCCGTTTCCACTTCCGCGAGCCCGGCGGGAGCGAGCTGGCGGTGTGGTGCCCGGACGCCTGACGCGACGTCCGGTTTCCGCCGGTGGCCCGCTCACCGGTGCGCCATGGTGATCATCATGAGCGTCTCCGTTCTCGAAGGCATGTACGCCGCCGAAGCCGAGTACTTCGCCACCGGCGACTTCACCCCGCTGCGGCGGTTCTTCGCCCCGGACTTCGTGCTGTACCAGGCCGAGGGCCTGCCGTACGGCGGTGTCTGGCGCGGCCACGACGGTCTGCAGCGGTTCTTCGCGGTGATGAGCCGCACGTGGGCCGCCTTCGACTTCGTGGACCAGACGTTCCTCGCCACGACGTCCCCGCTCGTCGTGCTGACGAACGTGCGCGCCCGGGCCCGCGCCACCGGCCGCGAGCTCGCCTTCCCGATCCTCCAGACGATCACCGTGGCCGGTGGCCGCATCACCGAAGTCCGCCCGTTCTACTGGGACAGCGCCGCCATCGCGGCCGCCTGCTCGACGTAACCGGCGGCCCCGCCGCCGTAGTACGTCGCGGGGTCGGCCGGCACGGTCGGCAGCCCGAGGGCGAACCGCGTCACCAGGTCCGGGTTGGCGACGAAGTGCCGGGCGTAGGAAACCGCGTCGGCGAGGCCGGCCTCGATCACCGCGTTGCCCGTCTCGCGGTCGAAGCCGTTGTTGACGATCAGCGGGCCGTCGAACAGTTCGCGGTAGCGGGCGAAGGCCGCGAAGTCCGGTCCGGTGTCGGGACCCCGGAGGTGCAGGTAGTCCGCGGCGAGGCCGGCGACCAGTTCGTCGTACTCGGCGCGGAGTGCTTCGTCCACAGTGAACAGCCCGCCGGTCCACCACGGCGAAAGCCGGACGCCGACCCGGCCGTGCGCGGCGGCCGCTTCGACGACCTCGGCGAGCAACCTGCGGCGCGCGGCGGGCGAGCCGCCGTAGGCGTCGGTGCGGTGGTTGAGCCGCGGGTGCAGGAACTGCGCGAGCAGGTACACGCCGTTGGCCGCGATCTCGACGCCGTCGAACCCGGCGCGGTGCGCCTTCTCGGCCGCCGTGCCGTAATCCGCGACCGTGGCCCGGATTTCGGCCACGTCCATCTCGCGCGGGGTGACGGTGCGGCGCCGTCCGGACGCTGGGTACACCGGCTCGGCCGGGTTCACGGCCGACGGCCCCGCCGGCGGCCCGCCGAGGAAGTCCGGGTGCGAAACGGCTCCGGTGTGCCACAGCTGCACGACGATCCGGCCGCCGAGCGCGTGCACGACGTCCGTGACCCGCCGCCACCCGTCGACCTGTGCTTCGGTGTAGATCCCCGGGACGTCCGAGAAGCCGATGGCCCGTTCGCTCACCCAAGTGCCTTCGGCGACGATGAGCCCGGCGCCGGCGCGCTGCGCGTAGTAGGCGGCCTGGAGGTCGCCCGGCACGCCGCCGGGGACACGCGCCCGGGTCGTCGGCGCCACGACGACCCGGTTCGGCAGGCGCCAGCCGTCCAGGCCGGCAGGGGTCAGCAAGCTCATCCGGTCACCTCCGGTCGCGGGGATACGTCGAGGAGGCGACGGTGGCTCCGAGTGAAAGGTGACCGATGGACGACCTGGCGGCGGAATTCGAGGCCGAACGCGGCCGGCTGCACGGGCTGGCCTACCGGATGCTCGGCTCGGCGGCCGAAGCGGACGACGCCGTGCAGGAAGCGTGGTTGCGGCTGAACCGGGTGGACTCGGTCGACAACCTGGCGGCCTGGCTGACGACGGTCGTCTCCCGCGTCTGCCTCGACGTCCTGCGGTCGCGGAAAGCCCGCCGCGAGGAGCCGTTCGAGGTGTTCCCGGACCCGGTGGACGACGCCGATCCGGCGGACGAAGCCGCGCTCGCCGACGCGGTGGGCCGGGCGCTGCTCGTCGTGCTGGACGCGCTCGGGCCGGCCGAGCGGATCGCGTTCGTGCTGCACGACCTCTTCGCGGTGCCGTTCGACCGGATCGCCCCGGTGCTGGACCGGACACCGGTGGCGGCGAAGAAGCTGGCGAGCCGTGCGCGGCACCGGATCCGGGGTACTTCCCCGCTGCCCCCGGCCGACCTGGCCCGGCACCGCCGGGTGGTCGACGCGTTCCTGGCCGCGGCCCGTGGCGGCGACCTCTCCTCACTGCTCGACGTGCTGGCCCCGGACGTCGTCCGCCGCGCCGACGCCGCCGCGCTCCCGGTGGGCGCGGCGCTCGAGACGCGGGGGGCCCGCGCGGTGGCCGAGGAGACCCGGGTGTTCGGGAAACGGGCCCGGTTCGCCGAAGCGGCCCTGGTCGACGGCGCGGTCGGCGTCGTCGTCGCGCCCCGCGGACGGCTGGTGCTCGCGTTGGCCGTGGCGGTCGAAGGCGAGCGGGTGGCGGCGTATGAGGTGATCGCCGACCCCGCCCGCCTCGCCGCGCTGCACGTCACGCTCCTCAGCGCTTGATCCGGTAGGACAGGTGCGTCACACCGGTGCCCTCGGTGACCTCGGGGTCGGTCAGCTTGGTGGTGGCGTCGAGGTGGTCGAAGAAGCGGACGCCGGAGCCGAGCAGCACGGGGACGAGGTCGACCTGGACGCCGTCGAGCAGGCCGAGGTTGAGGCACTGCTGGGCGATCGTCGTGCTGGCGACCGCGACGGTCTTGTCGCCGGCGGTCTTCTTGGCCTGCTCGACGGCGCTTTCGAGGCCGTCGGTGACGAAGGTGAACGGCGCGTCCGGGTGCGGCCAGTCCGCGGGCTCCTCGTGGGTGACGACGAAGACCGGGACGCCCATCGGGTGCGTGCCGCCCCAGCCCTGGGTGAGGTTGAACAGGCGGCGGCCGGTGATCAGCGCGCCGACGTTCTCCATTGCCGCGCGCAGCATCTTCGCGCTCGCTTCGGAGGTCTTGAAGGTGGCCCAGTCGACGGCGGTGGGGATCTCGACGTCACCGTTGCCGAACCACTCGAACAGGTGATCGATGCGGTCTTCCGGGTCGGCCACGAAGCCGTCGAGGGACATGGACATGTTGGCGATGACGTCGGCCATTTCGAACTCCTTTTCACTGATCAGAGGCGCTTTGCCCTGATGACGAGAAGTCTTCCGCGTTCGCCCGCCCGGAAGATCTGCCACCTGGCCGACATCCGGCGGCGGGTGGCCGATGCCTTGACAGCGGGTGGCAGCGGCGGCAGCATGAACATGTGTTCATGAACGCGTGTTCACCAGGGAGGGAATGGGGATGACGGGGATCGTCAACACCGCACAGGCCGAGGCGTGGAACGGCTACGAAGGAGAGCACTGGGCGACGCACGCCGACCGCTACGACGCCGTGAACAGCGGCTTCAACGGTTTCCTGCTCGAGCGGGTGGGCGCGGACGATCGCGTGCTCGACATCGGCTGCGGCAACGGCCAGCTGACGCGGCTCGCCGCGGCGCGGGCCCGGTCCGCGATCGGCGTCGACCTGTCCGGGCCGATGCTCGCGACCGCGACCGCGCGGGCGCGGGCGGCCGAGGTGCCGAACGTGACGTTCGAGCAGGGCGACGTCCAGGTCCACCCGTTCGCCGACGGCGGGTTCGACCTGGCGGTCAGCCGGTTCGGGGTGATGTTCTTCGCCGATCCGGTGGCGGCGTTCGGCAACGTCCGGCGCGCGCTTGCCCCCGGCGGCCGGCTCGCGTTCCTCTGCATGACGGCGCTGGCCGGCACCGATCTCGGCCGGGTGTTCGGCGCGATGGCCGCCTACCTGCCGCAGCCGACCGGGCCGGACGGCAGCGGGCCGACGTCGTTCGCGGACCCGGACCGGACCAGGGCGGTGCTGACCGAAGCCGGCTTCGAAGACGTGGTGTGCACCCCCGTCGAGGCCGGCCAGGTCTGGGGCCGCGACGTCCCCGACGCGGCCCGGTTCATGGCGGGCTGGGGCCCGGTCCGCCACCACCTGGGCCTGCTCGACAGCGCGACGGCGGCCAAGGCGACCGAAGCCCTCGCGGCGGCGCTCGAGCCGTTCGCGGGTCCGGACGCGGTCCGGCTGCGCGGCACGGCGTGGCTGGTCACGGGAAGGAGGCCGTAGCGGGGCGCCCGTACGATGGCGGTGATGTCACCGAGGAAAGCCGCCGCCCAGCAGGACGGGCAGTCACTGCACGACCTGCTGCTCGAGACCGCGCAGAAGATGATCGCCACGCACGGCACCGTCGGGATGACCGTGCGCGGGATCGCGCGCATGGCGGGCGTCGCCGACGGCGTGCTCTACAACCACTTCTCCGACAAGGAGGAGCTGGTGGCCCGGGCCCTGCTGGAGCACGTGCGCACGACCGAGGCGGAGCTGGGCGAGCTGCCGGTGCCCGGCGAAGGCACCATCATCGGGAACCTCCGCCGCCACGTGGAGTTCGGCCTGGCGCTGCACAAGGCGCTCGTGCCGGCGTTCAGCGGCCTGGTGGCGCAGCCCCGGGTGCTGGAGCGGTTCGCGGAGATCAGCGAGCGGTCCGGCTACTGGCGCGACCGGCTGGTGGCCTACCTCGAAGCCGAGCGGGCACTGGGCCGCCTGGACCCGGAGTCCGAAGTGGACGCAACGGCGGCGATGCTGGTGGGCTACTGCCACGCCTCGGTGCTGACGACGGTCTTCCCGCACACGGCACCCCTCGATCCGCCGCCGGTGAACTCGGTGGTGAGCGCCGCACTGCACGGCATCGCGCCGAGGGAGATCGAACCGGAGGCGGACGAGGCCGGCACGGTCGCCGACGGGTGATGTCCCGCGGCGCGGGACGGCACGCCTAGATCATCGGGTTGCCGCTCGCCGTCGCCTCCGGGACCTCCTGCACCACGTCCCAGTGCTCGACGATCCGGCCGTCGCGCACCCGCATCACGTCCGCGATCGCGCTGCCACGCGATCCGGGCGTCAGGCGCAGGAGGCTGTGCGTGCAGACGAGGTCGTCCTCGGCGATCACCCGGCGGACGTCCAGGGTGAGCTCCGGGAACCGGGCCACGAACCCGGCCAGGTAGCGGGCCGAGGCCGCCGCGCTCGCCGGGGCGTGGGGGTTGTGCTGGACGTAGCCGTCGCCGACGTACTCGGCGAAGGCGTCGACCGGGCGCTTCTCGGTGAAGGCCAGCCGGAGGAAAGCGAGGACCACTTCCTTGTTGTGCTGCGGTTCCGTCATCGATGTCCGTCCTTTGTGGAGTTATCGACACCAAGCCCACCGTGCGCGAAGGAGAAAGGGAAAGACCTGTGGAGTCTGCCGCGATACTCTCCCGATATGGACGATGTCGAGGTCCGTGAGCTGCGGTATTTCCGCGCGGTCGCCGAAGAGCTGAACTTCTCCCGCGCCGCCGAGCGGCTCGGGATGGCGCAGCCACCGCTGTCGCGCGCGATCCGGCTGCTGGAGCGGCGGCTCGGTGTGCAGCTGTTCGAACGCACCAGCCGGCACGTCTCGCTGACGCCGGCCGGCGCCGTCCTCTTCACCGAGTCGGCGAAGGCACTGGACGCCGTCACCGCGGCGGTCCGGCGCACGCGGCGGGCGGCGCAGCGGACGCCGGCACTGGTCGTCACGGCGAAGCCGGGGGTCGCGACCGATCTGCTGCGGCGGATCGCCGATGCGCACCCGGACCCGGTCGACGTCCGGGTCAGCGGGTTCGGCGAACAGACGGAGATGCTGCGGGACGGCCGGGCGGACGTGGCCGTGCTCGGCTGCCACGGCGGCACCCACCACGGCCTGGACGTCGAGGTGCTGTTCAGCGAGCCGCGGGTGGCCGCACTGCCCTCGGACCACGAGCTCGCCGGCCGGTCCGTGCTGACCTGCGCCGACTTCGCCGGCCGGCCGACGCCGTGCTGGCCGCTCTCCTCGGCCGCGGACCGGGCGTACTGGTCCGGGCAGGACGTGACCGGCGGGTCGGTGACGCCGGGACCGATCGTGCACGACAGCGCCCAGCTGCTGGAGACGGTCGCGCTCGGGCAGGCGGTCGCGCTGCTGCCCGCGTCGGTCGCCGAGCTGCGCTCGCGGGACGACGTCGTCTACCGGCCGGTCGTCGACGCGACGCCGTACTCGCTGGCCCTCGCCTGGCCGGCCGGGGCGCGGGACCCGCGGATCGCGCGGTTCGTGCGGACCGCCGCCGAAGTCAGCGAAGCACTACCTCGGCCGGGAGCCGTCCCGGCGGGGTGACCGTGTGGATCACCGGCGGCACCCGCAGGTCGTCGGCCTCGAAGGCCACTCGCAGCTGCTCGACGTCCGCGTCGGCCATCAGCTCGGCCAGCTCGTCGGCGCGGGCGAGGGTGGCCGGGGCGAGCGTGGCGGAGTCGTCGATCGCGCCCCAGATGTCCCACTGGAGCATCTCGTGCTTGTTGAGCGCGGCGAGGTCGAACACGAGGTTGTGCCACGCGTACGGGATCCCGCGCAGGAACGGCACGTCCAGGTCCGGCGAAATGACCAGCAGGGCCGGGTCGAGCTCGCCGGAGCGGACGGCGGTCCACGCGTCGGGGCCGGTCAGGAACCGGGCGCGGGGGACGTCGAGGAGGTCGAACGCCACGTCGTCCACGGGGTCGCGGAAGCCGGGTGACAGCTGGGGCTCGACCAGGCGCCAGCCGTCGGCGGTGCGGACCTCGGCGACGACGTGGTCGAGGTACCAGCCGGGCATCAGGTAGCTCGCGAAGCCGACTCGGGCGCGGGCCGGGATGCCGTGGTGGCGGGCCATCGAGAGGAACAGCAGCGTGAAATCGCGGCAGCAGCCGACGATCCGGTGCAGCGGCGGCCGCGGCTCGCCGGGTGGGGCCGGGTCGAGCTCGCGCAGGCGCGCCCACATGACCGCGGCGTACCGCAGGGTGATCTCGTCGTTGCGGGCGGCCGGGAAACCGTGTTCGGTGATGTCGCCCGAACCCCAGTAGTGGAAGACCAGCTGGGACGCCGCTTCACGCAGAACGGCGAGGTCGGCCGGGGTGGCGTCGAGCCAGTCCGCGTGCGGGCCCGGGTCGCTGAACCGGCTGTGGCTGACGTAGAAGTCGTCCATAACTGGTGAAGCTAGCGAAATTTCAGCCCGCTTGAACAGCCAGTTCTCCGCGGAACGTCGACCGGTACGCGCTCGGCGACACCCCGAGCGCCGCCTGGAAGTGCTGGCGCAGCGAGGCCGCCGTGCCGAAGCCGGCTTCCGTGGCGACGCGGTCGACCGGCAAGTCCGTCTCCTCGAGGAGCTGGCGGGCGCGCTCGATCCGTTGCTGGGTCAGCCACTGCAGGGCCGAGATGCCGACCTCCTCGCGGAAGCGGCGGGTGAACGTGCGCGTGCTCATCGCCTCGCGGGCGGCGAGCTCGCGCAGGGTCAGCGGCCGGTGCAGGTTCTCCAGCGCCCATGCCCGCGCCGCCTTCGTCGACGACGTGCGGGGCTCGGGCACCGGCCGCCGGACGAACTGGGCCTGGCCGCCCTCGCGGTGCGGGGACACGACCGTGCCGCGGGCGACTTCGTTGGCCACCGCCGCGCCGTGGTCGCGGCGGATCATGTGCAGCACCAGGTCGATTCCGGCGGCGACGCCCGCCGACGTCAGCACGTCGCCGTCGTCGGTGTAGAGCACGCACGGGTCGACGTCGACCTCGGGGAACCGGTCCTGCAGTTCCTCCGCGGAACGCCAGTGGGTGGTGGCCCGGCGGCCGTCGAGCAGGCCGGCCGCGGCGAGCACGAACGCGCCGGTGCAGATGGACGCGATGCGCGCGGCCGGCGGGATGCGGTCGAGGGCGGCCTTGAGCGGCGGGGTCAGCACGCGCGCCATCGGCTCGTACTCGGCCAGGGACGCCGGGACGATCACCGTGTCGGCCTCGGCCAGCACCTCGGGGCCGCGGTCGACCGGGATGGCGACGTCTGCGTCGGTGCGCACCGGGCCGGGCTCGAGCGTGCAGGTCACGACCTCGTACAGCGGCTCCCCCGCCGCCGAGCGGGCCTGGCCGAACAGGCGGTGGACGATGCCGAGTTCCATCACGAGCATGCCGTGGCGGACCAGGACGGCGACGTGGTGGCGGTTGGGGTGCACGAATTCGGCCATGGCTCGATTCTTGCACATGTTGGCTTTCCGGCCACTCGATCGCGCGGGGCGGCCGGATGACCATGGGGACATGAACGTGTTGTGGGTTTTCGCGCATCCCGAGCCCCGCTCGCTGAGCGGGGCCCTCCGTGACGACGGGCTCCGGACGCTCCGGGAGCTCGGTCACGACGTCCGGGAATCAGATCTGTACGCCATGAAGTGGAACCCGGTGGTCGACGCCGCCGACTTCGGCGCCGAGGCCGGGGACGGCCGGCTGGTCGTCGGGGCGACGTCGGCCCGGGCGCACGCCCGCGGCGAGCTGAGCGCGGACATCGTCGCCGAGCAGGACAAACTGGAGTGGGCGGACGCGGTCGTCGTGCAGTTCCCGCTGTGGTGGTACGGCCTGCCGGCGATCCTCAAGGGCTGGTTCGACCGCGTCTTCGTGAAGGGCTTCGGGTACGGCGTCCGCGCCGAGGACGGCCGGACCCTGCGCTACGGCGAGGGCCGGCTCGCGGGCAAGCGCGCGATGGTGGTGCTCACCGCGGGTGCCCGCGAGCCGGCCATGGGGCCGCGCGGGGTGAACGGCGCGCTGGACGAGGTCCTGTTCCCGCTGCACCACGGGACGCTCTTCTACGCCGGCATGTCGGTGCTGCCACCGGTGGCGGTCTACGGCGCCGACCGGGTGCCGGACGACCGGTTCGCCGAGGCACGGGACCGGCTTCGCGAACGCCTGCGGACGCTGGCGACGACGGACCCGATCCCGTTCCGCACGCAGAACGGCGGCGACTACGACGAAGACCTGGTCCTCCGCCCCGACCGCGCACCAGGGGTCACCGGCCTGGCCGCCCACCTCACGCAGGCAAAGTGAGGAACGGCTCCGCCCGCGAGCCGGGGCGATCGGCGCGGGCGCTCACCTCACGCGGGCAAGGTCAAGCGCTGCCCCAGACCGCCGTCCACCGGAAGGTCGGCGCCCGTGGTGAACGTTGCGTCGAACGCCAGGAAGAGCACCGCCGCCGCGACCTCCTCCGCGGTGGCGTGGCGCTTCAACGGCGTGCTCTCGTCGCCGATCGCCTTGAACTCGGCCAGCACCTGCTCCGGGACGCCGGTGACGCCCATCGTCGGCGTGTCGGTGTAGCCGGGGCTGACCACGTTGACCCGGATCCCGCTCGGCGCCAGCTCGGCCGCGTACGTGCGGGCGAACGAGCGCACCGCCGCCTTCGCCGCCGAGTACAGGCCCATCCCGGCGATCCCCGCCTCGGCCGCGACCGATGTCGTGAACACGAAGGAGCCGCCGGACCGGACCAGCGGGGCCAGCCGCCGGGCCGTGAAGTACGCGCCCTTGGTGTTGACGTCGAACGTCCGGTCGTAGAGCTCGGGCGTCGCCTCCTCATACGACGTCAGCGTCGAGAACCCGACGTTGACGAACACCAGGTCCAGCTCGCCGAGCGTGTCCGCGGCCACCTCGCCCAGCTCGGCGACGTCGGCCAAGCGCGCCGCGTCCGAGGACAGCAGGTGCGCCTTGCCCGGCAGCGTTCCCCGCAGCGGGGTCACGTCCCGGCCGGTCAGCAGCACCTCCGCGCCGCCGTCGAGCAGGGCGCGCACCACCGCGAGCCCCATTCCGTGCGTGCCGCCGGTGACGACGGCCTTCTTGCCCTGGTACTTCACCGGATCTCCTCGATGACGCTGGCGATCGCGTGCGAACCGTGGCCCGCCGCGACCGCTCGGTCGAACAACTCCCGCAGCGCCGCGGGCACCGCCGTGCCGATCCCCTGCGCGCGGCTCGTCTCGACCAGCAGGCCGAGTCCCGCCGCGTTGATGTCCAAAGCGGACACGTCGGTGGCGTAGTCGCCGCTGGCGACCTGCGCACCGATGCCCGGCAGGAATCCGCCGACGGCCGACTGCCACGCCGACGCCAGCGGCTCGAACCGCTCAGGCGTGACACCCTCGGTGCCGACCAGCGCCAGCGCGTGCAGGTAGCCGGCCATCGTCGACCACATCATGCCGAGCAGCGCCAGGTCGTACAGCGCCGCCAGCCCGGCGTCCTCGCCGAGGAACACCGACGTCCCCAGGACTTCCAGCACGTCGCGCTGCGCCGCGAACGCCGGTTCCGAGCCGCCGTAGAGGATCTGCGCCGCCGGCGTCCCGATTCCCTGCGGCACGGCCATGATCACGCCGTCCACGTAGTCGATGCCCTCGGACGCGGCCCACTTCGCGACGCCACGCGCCTGCTCCGGTGTCCCGGACGTGAGGTTGACGAGCACCTTCGGGGACGCGGCTTCCAGTACCGGCTGCTGCGTGTCGTATGTGGACAGACAGCTGAGGACGACGTCGGCCGAAGCCGCCTCCGCCGGTGTGGCCGCGAGGCGGGCACCGCGGTCGAGCAGTGGTGCCGCCTTGAGCGGCGACCGGTTCCACACCGAGACGTCGTGCCCCGCCCCCAAGAGCGCGCCGGCGAGGGCGGCGCCCATCCGCCCCAGGCCTAGCACGCCCACGTGTTTCTTGCTTTCTCCCATGGGTTCCATGCTGCTGATGCGCTTTACACTGGACAAGTACCGACTAATAAGTCAGGTACCCACCAAAACGTAAGGATCCTGGATGCAGCCTCGAACGTACCGCTGCGGATTGGACGCGGCCGTCGACGTCATCGGCGGCCGCTGGAAGGCCCTGATCCTCTGGGCGCTGCACGCCGAGCCGCTGCGGTTCGGCGAGCTGAAGCGGAAGGTGGCGGGGATCAGCGAAAAGATGCTGATCCAGGCGCTGCGGGAGCTGGAGGCCGACGAGGTCGTGCACCGCGAGGTGTTCCACGAGATCCCGCCGAAGGTCGAGTACTCGCTGACCGGGCTGGGTCAGCGGCTGAACACGGCGTTGCTGCCGCTGGGCGACTGGGGCGAGGAGAACATGGCCGGTATCGCGAAGCGCCGCGGAGTCACGCCGGCGCCACCGCATACGGCTTCAGCGTGATCGCGTTGCCCGCCTTGAGCGGCAGCTCTTCGATCAGCTTGCGCCACGGCAGGTACGGCAGCAGCCGGTAGTTCAGGTTGCGGAACTTCAGCCACCCGCGCGTCGGCGGGACGAACCACTTCCCGTTGCCCTCGGCCAGTTTCTGGCAGGCGTCGACGAAGCCGCGCATCTCGCGGGAGTAGGCGTCGAACGCCGTCGCGTGGTCGCCGCCCGCGGCCGCGAGCTCGCCCGCCAGCACGTACGCGCCGACGATCGCCAGGCTCGTCCCCATCCCGGAGAGCGGCGCGGCGCAGTACGCGGCGTCGCCGACCAGCGCAACGCGCCCGCGTGCGCAGGAGTCCAGCTTGATCTGGCTCGCCGAGTCGAAGTAGAAGTCCGGCGCGTCCCACATGGCCCTCAGCAGCGTCGACGTCTCCCAGCCGACGTCACGGAACGTCTCCTCGACGATCCGGCGCTGCTGCCCGACGTCGCGGTGGTCGTGGTCCAGCCGGTCGGAACCGAACCAGAACAGCGCCTTGGCCTCGGTGTTGTCCCGCGCGCTGTAGACGCCGACGGTCCGGTTCGGCTCGTTGTAGAACCGGCCGGCGCGGTCGAGGCCGAGGTGGTTGGGCACGGTGAAGATCGAGACGTAGTAGCCGAGGTCGCGGCGGAACCGGGACTCCTTGCCGAAAGCCAGCGACCGCACGTTCGAGTGCAGCCCGTCGGCCCCGATGACCAGGTCGAACTCGCGCGGCTCGCCGTGGGCGAAGGTGACCGTGACGCCGTCGCCGTGCTCGGCGATGCCGGTGACGGAATCGCCGAAGACGTACTCGACGCCGTCCCGCGTCGCGTCGTACAGGATGCGCGCGAGGTCGCCGCGCAGGATCTCGAGCTCGCCGCTCTGGTAGGTCGGCGGCGTGACCACCAGCGGCCGGTTCGCACTGTCCACATAGGTCACTTCGCCCATCCGGGTCGCCGCCGCTTCGACCGCGCCGAGCAGGCCCATGCGGTCGAGGACCCGCAGGGACGCGCCGCGGAAGTCGACCGCGTAGCCGCCGTCACGCAGCTCGGGAGCGCGTTCGACGACCGTCGGCGTGAAGCCGTGGCGGCGGAGCCAGAAGGCCAGCGCGGGACCGGCGACGCTCGCGCCGGAGATGAGGACTCGTCCGTTCTGCATGACGGGAACGGTAACCCCGATTTGGGCGATCGCGCAAGACGTTCGCCTAAGACGTTCGTGCTAGGCTTCATCCATGGGCAACAAGGAGTCACTGCTGGCGGCCGCGAAGCACTGCCTGTACGAGAAGGGCTACGCCCGCACGACGGTGCGGGACCTGGCCTCGGCGGCGAACGTGAGCATGGCGGCCATCGGCTACCACTTCGGCTCGCGCGAGGCGCTGCTCAACGCCGCGCTGATCGAGGCGAACGAGGAGTGGGGCGAAACGCTGGCGAAGACGCTGCAGGTGGAGACACCGCCGGACACGTCACCGGCCGAGCGCTTCGAGCTGATCTGGCAGCGCGTGATCGACTCGTTCGGCGAGCACCGCCGGATGTGGGCGGTGAGCTTCGAGGCCTGCTCCCAGCCGGACCTCGACGAGCAGGTCCGGGCCCAGCTGGCGGACGCCGTCGAACTGGCCCGGCACGGCCTGGCGAACCTCTTCCAGGGCCTCGACGACGGGAGTGCCGAGGCCCGGGCCGCGGGCACGGTGCACCAGGCCCTGCTGTCGGGCGTGATGCTCCAGTGGCTCATCGACCCGGACCACGCACCTTCGGGCGCCGACCTGGCCGGCGGTCTGCGCCTGATCGCGAAGGACGTCCTGAGCTAGGCGGTGACCAGGTCCGCGCCGGCGAAGAACGTCCGCGCGCCCGCCGTCGCGTCGGGGTCCAGGAGCACGTCGCCGGGGCGACTGCCGTTGCCGAGCAGGACCCCGCCCCAGTTCATGCCCAGGTACTCCGCACACAGTTCCAGCGTGCCGATCAGCGGCCGGGCCTCGCGCGCCGTCTCGCTCAGCACGCTCACGCCCCACAGCGTCTTGCCGCGCATCCGCGGCTTGAACTCCACCGGCAGCCGCATCCAGCCCGACCAGTAGTCGAGGTAGAGCTTCACGCTCGACGCCACCGAGTACCAGTACACCGGTGACGCGATCACGATGTCCGTCGCGGCGAACGTCGCGTCCATCAGCAGCTGTTCGTTCTCGCCGGGCTCCGGGTGCGAACCGGCGCCGTGACGGCGGTCCTCGAACGGCGGCAGCGGCACCTCCGGCAGCCGGATCCACCGCTGTTCGACGTCCCTGGGCAGCTCCCTGGCCGCCAGCCGGGCCAGCATTTCGGTGTTGCCCCCGGCCCGCGCGGCACCCACCAGGAACAGAAAGCTGCGGTCGCTCATGTCCACCCTCTCGATGTACTTGCATGTACATATAAATACTGTCCCTGGACTATCCTGGCGTCAAGAGGAGGCCGGAAGATGACCGTCGACGAACAGGCATGGGGCCGCGTACTCGTGCTGCACGCCCGGATCGAGCAGGAACTCGCCAAGGCGCTCCAGCGGCGCCACGGGCTCGGCCTGTCCGAGTACCGCGCGCTCGGCAAACTCGTCGCGGGCCCCCGTGGCGGCCTGCGGATGCAGGAGCTCGCCGACGCGATCGGCCTCAACCAGAGCTCGGTCAGCCGGATGTGCGCCCGCCTCGAAGACGCCGGCCTGACCATCCGCGACCTGTGCGAAGACGACCGCCGCGGCGTCTACTCGGTGATCACCGACGCCGGCCGCAAGCGCTACAGCGAGACCGAACCGACGTACTGCGCGGTGCTGCGGACCGCGCTCGACAAGGCCGCGAGCGACCCGGAGCTCGCCGCCGCCGTCTCCGCCGTCCGCGGCGCTTGACCCGAATATTCCTCAGTGGTTATATACGGGGACAGGCAACCCACGGGAGGACGCGTGTCCGGACGAGCGAAGCTGCAGACCGACGGCGAGCGTCCGGTGCTCCGGCTGGAGCGCCGGCTGAAGCACGCACCCGAGAAGGTCTGGCACGCCATCACCGACCCGGCGGAGCTCGAGCACTGGTTCCCCGCGAAGGTGGCCGTCGAACTGCGGGACGGCGGCGCGATCCGGTTCACCTTCCCCGGCGAGGACAGCACGACGACCGGACGGGTGATCACCGCCGACCCGCCGCGCGAGTTCACCTTCGTCTGGAACGACGACACCCTGCGCTGGCTGATTTCCCCCGACGGCGACGGCAGCCTCCTGGAGTTCACCCACACCTTCGGCCGCGGCGACCCGGCGATCGCGAAGCTCGCCGGTGGCCGCACCGCCGCCGGCTGGGACGTCTGCCTCGACGCACTGGCCGCGCGCCTGGCCGGGCAGGACTTCGAGCAGCCGCAGCGGTGGCACGAGCGGATGGCGTCCTATGTGGAGGAGTTCGGCCTCGACGACGGCGAAGTCCTCGCGGACGGCACGATCCGCTTCCGCCGCGACCTCGGCTGGAAACCACTCGAAGAGCTCCGGCCGCTGCTGCCGGGCGAACCCGGCTGGGAGCTGGTCCACGACCCGCGCGAAGGCACCCGCGTCGAGTTCACCGAGGCGGCCGGAGCCGATGTCCCGGCGCAGCTGGCGCGGCGGCACGAGCAGCTCGACAAGCTGTTCGCCGCCACCCACGGCGTCACCTTGCCGGACTGGCCGCCCGAGCGCGCCGAAGCCGTGAAGAAGCATTACGCGGAGCATCCGACCCAAGGTTGACGCGTCGGCCGGGAGTTCGCATTACGTTCAAACCATGAGAATTCGCGTGGCGCTGGACGTGCTGGCGGCCGCCGTCATGGCCGTCGGTGCCGGCGGCAACCTCGCTGCCGGCGCGTGGTCGCTGCCGTCGTGGCTGCCCGATTGGGCCGGCTGGACGATCCTGCTGGCGAGCATCGCCCCGCTCCTGCTGCGCCGCCGGTGGCCGCTGGCCGCCTTCGTGCTCGCCCTGGTGCTGACCGCGGCGGCGATGCCGATCGGCGGGCCGGTGCTCGCCGTCGCCGTGGTTTCGGCGGGCTGCGCGCTGTACGTCGTGGTGGTGCAGCGCAGCAGCCGCGTCACCCACGTCGGGTTCGCGGCCGGGCTGATCGAGGTCGGCGTACTCGCCTTCGTGCTGCCGACGCCCAGCACGAGCACGGCAGTGAACATCGGCTCGTCGGCGCTGATCGTCGGCTTCGCACTCGGTCTCACCGTCCGCAGCCGCCGCGAACACGCCGACAGCGAGCGGGAAAACCATGCGCGGCAAGCGGTTTCGGCGGAACGGCTGCGGATCGCGCGGGAGATGCACGACGTCGTCGCGCACAGCATGAGCCTGATCGCGGTGAAGGCCGCGGTCGGCAACCACGTCGCCCTCGAACAGCCGGACCAAGCCCGCGACGCGCTGCGCGTCATCGAAGACACCAGCCGCGAGACCCTGGCCGAGCTGCGGCGCATGCTCGGCGTCTTGCGCGACGGCACCGGCGTCCCGGCGCTGGCGCCCGCGCCGTCGCTCGACGACCTGCGGGCACTCGCCGAACGCGCGCAACAGGCGGGTCCCGCCGTCGACCTGGTCATCGATGGCCTCACCGAACTGCCGGGCGGGGTCGGCCAGTCGGTGTACCGGATCGTGCAGGAGGCACTGACCAACGTGGTCAAGCACGCGGGCGCGGCGACCTGCCGGGTGCACGTCACCGGCGGCGACGGCGAGGTGACGATCGAAGTGCTCGACGACGGCCGCGGCGGCGAGGCCGTTCCCGGCCACGGGCTGATCGGAATGCGTGAACGCGTCGCGGTCTACGCGGGGGAATTCTCCGCGGCGCCCGGCGAAACCGGCTTCCGCGTCTTCGCGCGGCTGCCCTACGAAGAAACGGTGGCGGCCCGATGACCCGCGTCCTGATCGCCGACGACCAGGCGCTGCTGCGCGGGAGCTTCCGGGTGCTGGTCGACAGCGCCCCGGGCCTCGAAGTGGTCGGCGAGGCGTCCGACGGCGCCGAGGCGGTCGCCCTGACCCGCGTCGAGCGGCCGGACGTCGTGCTCATGGACGTCCGGATGCCGGAGATGGACGGCATCGAGGCGACCCGCCGGATCTGCGCGGAAACCGACGTCCGGGTGCTGATGCTGACGACGTTCGACCTCGACGAGTACGTCTATTCGGCGCTGCGCGCGGGCGCGAGCGGGTTCCTCCTGAAGGACACCCGCCCGGCCGACCTCCTGGCGGCGATCGAGGTCGTGGCGTCCGGCGACGCGCTGCTGGCGCCGTCGGTGACGCGGCGACTGGTGGCGGAATTCGCCCGGCTGCCGTCGGGCCCGGTGACCCGGCTGGACGGGGTGACCGCACGCGAGCAGGAGGTGCTGTCGCTGATCGCGCGGGGGCTGTCCAACGACGAGATCGCGGCGCGCCTGCACCTGGGGATCGCGACGGTGAAGACCCACATCGGGCGGCTGCTGCACAAGCTCGCCGCGCGGGACCGGGCCCAGCTGGTGATCGCCGCGTACGAATCCGGGCTGGTCCGGCCCACGGCGTCCTGAGTAGGGTGGAGCGGCCGATCACGAGGGGGAATCCGATGAGCACCGAACGTCGCGAGCCGGGCGAGGACGAGCTCCTCCCGCCGCCGCCCGAGCCGCCGGACATAGTCTGGGGCCGGCCGCCGCCGGACACCGACCCGAGCCCCCATTACGAGGTCCCGAGCCACCGCCCCGCCCAGCCGATGCGCCAGCTCGACTCCGAGGACGGACCCCCGCCCCGGCGCGGCGGACCGACCGGCTGAGCCGTCGTGATCCCCCAGACCCTGGGTGCGCTCGCCGGGTTCCTGGCGCTCGTCGCGCCGGGCATCGTGTTCGAGCTGCGCCGCGAACGCCGCCGCGGCCGCCACCAGGAGACGGCGTTCCGCGAAGCCTCCCGCGTCGCCCTGGGCAGTCTCGTCTTCACGCTGGTCTCCCTGTTGCTCATGACGGCGGTGCAGGCGGCCGGCGGCCGATTGTTCGTCAGCCCGGCGGATTGGCTGACCCGCGGCGAGGCGTACGCGCGCGAGCACCTGACGCTGATCGTCGTCAGCGTCGCCGTCGAACTGGCCGTGGCGTGTGCGCTCGCGACCGGGTTCGAAGCGTTCCTCGCCCGCCGCCGCGGCGAAGCGGCCACGGTCCAGCAGCGCTCGGCGTGGGCCCAGGCGTTGCGCACCGACCGGCCCGGGGAAGCCGCGCGTGGGCGCACGCGCAGCTGGAGAACGGCACGTCGTTCTACGGGTACGTCCGCTCGTACACCCCGTCAGGTCCGCTGGCCGACCGCGAGCTCGTCCTCGAGGGCGAGGCCTTGACGTGCGAAAACGACGCGGAAAAGAAGGTCATCGGCGAGGACTGGCGGCGAGTGGTCATCCCGGGCTCGAAGATCACCTACTTACGGGTGACCTACCTGGACGCGGTGACCGGCGAGCCCCTCAGCCCACCGCCCGGGTGAACGGGGCGAACCGCATCGCGGGATCACCGGGCAGCGGACGGCCGTCCAGGACCAGCCGCGGTGCCGGGGCGCCCGGGACCAGCCCGCGTTCGCGAAGCCACGTCGTCAGGCCGGGGAACCGGAAGTCCGGGTCCACCCGCACCTCGCCCCGCACGGACCGCGCCACCCCGCGGATCAGCCGCCGCGCCTGCTCCTCGGTCGCCGCGACGACCGGGCCGATCACCGTCACGTGGCCGATGTCCGACCCGAACGCGAAGCCGCCGTCGACCACGTGGGGCGTCCCCAGCCGTTCCAGCAGCGGCCGCCGGTCGACGCCCTGAGCCGCGAGATCCAGCGCGAAGACGTCGGACAGCGAACCGGGCGAAGCACCCGGCCCGCCGTCGTCGGCGAACGTTCCGGTGTGGCCCTGGCAGCCGCCGTCGGCGACGAATCCCATCGACTCGTACAACGGCCGCCCGAACTTCGAAGCGTGGAGCCAGACCACCCGGTCCCCCGCCGCCGCGACGGCGTGCGCCGTGATCGCCCGGCCCAGGCCCTGCCGCTCGTACCGGGCCGCGACCAGGACCATCGAGATCGACGCCACCGAGCCGAACGGCACCAGGACGGCGGCCGCCGCCAGGCCGTCGCCGTCCGGTGCGTCGATGCCGAACACCCGGCCGACCTCGTGGAGCAGCTGCCACTTCGGTGGTTCCCGCGGCCACGAACGGGACTCGGCCAGGTCGGAGCAGGCGGGCAGGTCGGCGGCGGCGAGGGTCCGGATCTCCATGGACGTTGCCTACGCCACACGCCAAGTGACCGACAAGTAGTTAAGCTCCCGTGGCATGAGCAGTGCGACGGAGCCGCTCGGGACGCCGCCCGAGGATGAACCGGACATCCACACCACGGCCGGCAAGCTGGCCGACCTCTATCGCCGGTATGACGAGGCGGTGCACGCCGGCTCGGCCCGTGCGGTGGAGAAGCAGCACGCCAAGGGCAAGAAGACCGCGCGCGAGCGGATCGAGCTGCTGCTCGACGAGAACTCATTCGTGGAGCTCGACGAGCTGGCCCGGCACCGCTCGACCAACTTCGGGCAGGAGAAGAACCGCCCCTACGGCGACGGCGTCGTCACCGGCTACGGCACCGTCGACGGCCGCCCGGTGTGCGTGTTCAGCCAGGACGTCACCGTCTTCGGCGGCAGCCTCGGCGAGGTCTACGGTGAGAAGATCGTCAAGGTGATGGACCTGGCGATCAAGACCGGCCGCCCGATCATCGGCATCAACGAGGGCGGCGGCGCACGCATCCAGGAAGGCGTCGTCTCGCTCGGCCTCTACGGCGAGATCTTCCGCCGCAACGTGCAGGCCTCCGGCGTGATCCCGCAGATCTCGCTGATCATGGGCGCGAACGCGGGTGGGCACGTCTACTCCCCCGCGCTGACCGACTTCGTCGTGATGGTCGACCAGACCTCGCAGATGTTCATCACCGGCCCGGACGTCGTCAAGACGGTCACCGGCGAGGACGTCACCTTCGAGGAGCTCGGCGGCGGCCGCACC